>JAYUCP010000078.1:0-15433 GCA_043740245.1 Acidobacteriota bacterium
AAGTGGCGGCTCCGGCCAACACCTCCTGAAACTACATTTAATGACCGGCTGACAATTACTAACTGCGGCAGGGCAAAATCGAGCCGCTATTCAACTACATTTTCGCCTATGAATATTCGCCCTATTTAGGTAGGCCGAATAAAACAAATGAGGCCCACTTCGATGGGTTGGAATGCCGTGTTTTAGTATTGAGCATCGCTTGCCGTAAAGCCTCAGCAGGGATCTCATCGGCCAGGTGATCTACGAAGGATTGCATCAAATCAGCAGTGGCGTTGTCACTCACGCTCCAAAGGCTCATTACTACACGTGGCACTCCTGCAATCTGGAAAGCACGTGCTATCCCGATGGTTCCGGCGTCATGCGCACGGCCTAGACCCGTTTGACAAGCGCTAAGCACTGCGATGTTAGCTTTTAGCTTCGTTGATTGAATCTCTCTGGCCGTCCACCAACCTTCTCTAAAAACGGGCGCGGAAAAAGCGAGGAAGCTTTTGGTCAAAGGTTCTTCGCTGCTAGCAACGCCGTGCGTCCCGAAAAAGAGGAAATCAGCTTCACCTGCCCGTGTGAGCAACGCCGTTTTCGTTGCCAAGGACCGAGTCAGTGGAATTGTATGGAGTTTTTTCGCAATCTCGCGAGCTTCCCTTTCTGCACCAGGTAAAGAAGGGGCAATCCATGGCGGATCGGGTTTCAAAGTAGGGTTGCCAATCACTAACGGCTTCGCAAAGGACTTTGGCCAAGCAGGGTAGTTGCGCGCCATCGCAAGATCAAAAAGGCTGGGGGCAAACGAAATAGACATTGTGTTGATCAGATCGCCCGAGGCTATTTGCAAAATGCCGAATGGGACAGTGCCAATCCCCAGAATTGGTACCACGATAAGGTGCCTGACATATTTCAGACTGCTGCCAATTTCACCGGGAAGTAAAATGGCAGACAACTCGGCAACCGCAGGCTGAAGTGGTTGCGGCTTCCTCACAGCCTGTTGAATTAGCAGGCGGTTTGGCTGAATAGTTGAACGAGAAATTTGAGTGGAGTCTACTCCTAATGCAACCCTCAAGTTGTTAATCGCAATTTCAAGTCGCTCAAGCGAAACCGGAACTTGCTGATAAGCTATGATGCCAGAGTAACCAATCAGCCAGACGTGTAATAGCTTTCCTGACTCGAATGAGTAGAAGAGCACCGCCGTATTAGGCAAGAAGCTTTCCCGTAGCTCTTCTGCGATGTCTGCCGAACCTATCACATCTGAATAATTCTCGAGACGATCAACTGGCAGGGCACCTCGATGGAATGAATCTTCCCAAGTCCGCTCACTTTTGGGCCACAAGCCACGAGACCTTTCGAGGTTATCGAAATCTCGACGGTAAAGCCGCACCGCCTGAACAAATTTTTGCTCAGCCATTTTCGGGTCAAATGTTTCGCGAGTAGCGGATTGGGAATCAGGTTTGGCACTTGAGGGAACGTAGATGAGAAGAATTAATATCCCTGTTACAAAGGTTTTTAGAATTTTAGGCTTCATACGTCCCCTCTTTGCTGTAACCAAGTATGTAGTGACCCGCGAAGTTAGACTCGCCCAGCTTTTACTAATTCGTTCCTCCTTGCCCGCGTCTGCAAAAACTCCTTCGCTTCCTTGTAGAGCCGCTTGCGCTCGCTGCCTTTGAACATCGCGTTCTTGACGATGCGGTAGATCGGTTTCGCGCGGAAGTAGTATTCATCGTAAAAGCGATGCACAGCCTCCAACATCTCCGCGCTCGACAGGTGCGGGAAGTTCGCCATCGGCAATTGCTGGCCCAATTCATCCGACATCTGATCGTGGTTCAACAGCACGCCGTTGGCCTTGAACCATTCGTACATTTCGGTGCCCGGATAGGCGTGCGCGACCGAGACCTGCAAAGTCTCAGCGTCCATCTCTTTGGCGTAGGCGATGGTTTCCTTGATCGTCTCGCGCGTTTCGCCGGGCAGGCCGATGATGAAATCGGCGTGCACCTTGATGCCCGCGCGTTTGCAGTCCTTGACGAATTGCAAGCCGCGTTTGGCCGAGAGGCCCTTCTTGATGTTCTTCAGGATTTGTTCATTGCCTGACTCGAAGCCGACGATGAAGAGGCGGCAGCCGGCGTCGCGCATCGTGCGCAGCGTTTCGTAATCCAGATGCGCGCGCGAGGTGGACGACCATTGAAACTTGAGCGGTTTGAAGGCCTCCGACATCTCCACCATCCGCTTCGGATTGAAGGTGAAGGTGTCGTCGTCAAAGAAAATCTCCTGCAAGCCTTCGGGTTTGAAAGCGTCGAGCGCCCATTCGACTTCGTTGCGCACGTCGGCGACCGAACGTTGCCGCCAGCGGTGATCGTCGAAGGTCTGCGGCCACAGGCAAAACGTGCAGAGCGCCGGACAGCCGCGCGTCGAATAAAACGCGACAAACGGATTGAGCAGGAAGGGCACGTTGTATTTGCGGATGTCCATGTCGCGTTTGTAAATCGGCGTGGCCCACGGCAGCTTGTCCAAATCGGTTGTCAGCGGTTCGGGAATGGTCGAAACCAGCTTGTCGTCTTTTAGGAAATGCACGCCGGGAATTTTGTCAAGCGGTTCGCCGCTCGCATAACGCAGGATGGTGTAGTCGAACTCTTTGTGCGTGACGAAATCAATGACGGACGAAGAGCGCAACGCCTGTTCGGGATGCGTCGTGACGGGCGGGCCGACAAAGGCGATGCGGATGCCAGGGTTCAATTCTTTGATAAGTTCGGCCAGCTTGACGTCGTTCTTGAAACCTACGTGCGAGGTGAAGAGCACGAGGAATTCGTAGTCCTTGGCGATCTGCGCGGTCTCTGCGGGGCTGACGTGGTGCGGCGGCGCGTCCAGCAAACGCGATTCGCCGCCCGCGTCGCGGATCAACGCGGCGGGATAGGCCAGCCAGACCGGATACCAGTAACTTTCGATCTCGCGTGTCGCAGGCCAGCGCGAACTGGCGCCGCCGTCAAATTTTTCAAAGGAAGGGGGATTGAGTAGAAGTGTCTTTAACAAGGCGATGATTCCTTTCGCAGGCGTTGAAGGTTGTCTCAATGAAGAGGCCAAAGCCTATCGGCTGGGCGGGGTTTTCGCAAGCTGATGTTTGTTGCGCAAACCGCTGCTGAAGCCGCGCGAATAGGGCGGCGGATTCTTGAGACTTCCGGCGGTCGGGCCTATACTGCCCGCGCACCAATGATTCCTGAATCCAACAATGTTGCGTATCCGTTCACGTTCGACGCCCAAAAGGCGCTGGAGGTGATTCTCTACGTAGCGCAGCGTACGCCGGCGCCGGACGTGATCCACATTTGCAAAACGCTCTATTTTGCCGACCGGCAGCATTTGGAGGAGTACGGACGCTTCATTTGCGGCGATGAGTACGTTGCGATGAAAAACGGCCCGGTGCCCAGTGGAGCTTATGACTTGCTCAGGGCCGTGAATCAGGCCGAGCCAGCCGTGCCATTCATCCGGCGCGGCAATCGGATTTTCCCGAACCGGGAGGCTGATCTATCCATGCTCAGCGAATCGGACATCGAATGCCTTGACCAGGCGATCAGCGAATATGGGGCGCTGCCGTTCAATGAACTGAGCCAGCGTAGTCACGATGCTGCCTGGAATGCCGCCGATGAAAACGATTCGATCTCGCTTGAAAGCATCGCCGCGACGCTGCGTGATGGCGACGCGTTGCTCAAATATCTACGCAGCTAACCGTCCTTCTCCGTATGCCATTGGGAGATTCATTTCCGCTCGAACAAAGATTGGAAACCTTCCAGCGGAGCCTGCGTGCCGGCACGGTTTTCTATCTGTTTTGCGACTTTACGACTCCGCCCAAAGAGAAATATCTGTTGCTTGCCTGCATCCGTCCCGCGCCGCTCTTTTTGATTATCAACTCGGAGGTGCCGGAGTTTTACTTGAGCCGATCACATCTGCGCGACCGGCAGGTGCAGGTTCTGGCTGCTGAACATGGCTTTCTCTCGCACGATTCCTTCGTGGATTGCACGAAAACCTTCGCGCAGTTTTCGCTGGAACGGTTGCAGGATCAGGTGCTCTCCGACATTGGCCGGATCAAAGGCGAAATCAGCCCGCCCGCCAGAGCCGCCGTCATCAAAGCAGTGCTCGCCGCGCGTACCATCGAAGTGAAATACAAACAGTGGATGCTCAAGGAGCTTGAGTTGGGCGAGGATGAAAGCTGAGCCGCGCTACTCATACCGCAACGCTTCCACCGGGTCGAGCCGCGACGCCCGCACCGCCGGATAAATCCCAAACAGCAAGCCCGTCGCCGCCGCCACGCCGAACGACAACGCAATCGAAGCCCACGTCACCACCGTGCTCCATTCGGCATACGCCGCCACCACGCGCGAGGCGATGAAGCCGAAGAGCACGCCGGTCACGCCGCCGATCAGGCTGATGGTCAGGGCTTCGATCAGGAATTGCTGCCAGATGTCGCGCCGCCGCGCGCCCAGCGCCCGCCGCACGCCGATTTCGCGCGTCCGTTCGAGGATGTTGGCGAGCATGATGTTCATGATGCCGATGCCGCCCACCAGCAGCGAGATGCCGGCGATGGCGCTCATCACGATGTTGAAGATGCGTTGCGTGCGCTGGTTCTGCTCCAACAATTCGCGCGGCACGATCAGCGCATAATCGTTTTCCTTGCCGTGTGTATTCACTAGCACCTGACTGATGAGCAGCGCGGCGGATTTGATGGCGTCGGTTTTTTTCAGCGTCAGCACGACTTCGTCTAGTTCGGATTCAAAACGTTTCGGCTCGAATTTTTTGAGCGCCGTCGCCAGCGGGATGTAGATGTCGTTGCTGAAGTCTTGCAATTTCACGCCCTCGAATTCGTCTTTGCCGAGGTTGTTGTCGGCCAGCACGCCGACGACTGTGAACCAGAGCTTGTCAATTTTGAGTTGCTGCCCGACTGGTGATTGCCAGCCAAAGAGCTTCTGCCGCACACGCGAGCCGATGACACAGAACTGCTCATAATCCCGCTCGTCCGGTTCGGCGATAAAGCTGCCCTCGGCCAGGTCGTATTTGGCGGCGCGGAAGTACGAGGGCGTGACCCCGATGACGTTGGAATCGTCGCTCTTGCCTTTGAACGAGAAAATCTGAAAGGTCTTGACCCGCTTGCGCGCCGACCACGATTCGATGTCGGGCGTGACCGCGTTAATGGCTTGCACATCGCGCAACGCCAGACCGAGCGAATTCTCGCGGACTTTCTTCAAATCCTCTTCGCGCGCCTCGCGTTCGCGGATGATGACGTTGCGCAAGCCCATCGTGTCTATCAGCGCCAGGCTTTCCTTCTCCGCGCCCGCGCCGATGGAGAGCATGGCGATCACCGCGCCGACGCCGAAGATCATGCCGAGCATGGTCAAAAACGTGCGCAGCTTGTGCGCGTACAGGTTGCTGATGGCGAGTTGGATTTCGGTGAAGTAGCGCATGTCGGTAAATCAAAAGGCAAAAGGCAAAAATCAAAAAGCAAAAGTGGGATTCGGATGCAAAGCCTTTTTCATAAAAAATAAAATGCCGCCTTTTTGATATTTGCCTTTTGCCTTTTGCTTTTTGATTTAGTGTGAAGCCTTTTGATTTTCACTTGGCATTTTGTTTCTGCTCCTCTTTGCTTCCTGCGCGTTTTACGTCCGGCGGATTGAGCGCGAGCGTTTGCCCGGCCCGCAAGCCTTCGGTTACGACGACTTGGGCGAGATCGCCTTGCCCCAGCTTGACTGGCACGGGTGCGAACTGGCCCGCCGCGTTTTGCACAAAGGCCGCGAAGCCCGCGTCTTTGCTGACGACGGCGCTGCGCGGGATGACGATGACGGATTTCAGTTCGCCCGCGTGCACGCGCGCGTCCAGCTTGACGCCGGGTTTCATCAGGTCCGGTTCGGTCTTTTCCAGCGTCACGACGGTCTCGAAATACTTGACCGGCGAGCCGCGATCAACGGCGCGCGCGACCTTGTCTATCGCCTTGACCTTGCCGTTGAAGCTGCGGCCCGGAAAAGGGTCGAGCGTAAAAGTGACCGGCTGTTCGGCCTTCAATTCGCCCGCGTCGCGTTCCAATACGTAAATCTTGGCCTCCATCTTTTCAGGATTGACCAGTTGGAACAGCGTCATGCCGATCCACACGACCTTGCCCGGCATCAGCGCGTTGCCGCCGAAAAAGAAACCGGAGTTGGGGTAAACGACGATGCCAGAGGCGGGCGCGAGCAGCTTCAACGAACCGAGCGCCTTCTCGACGCGGCCCATTAGGTTGTTGGCCTGCCGCTGTTCGAGCAGCAGGATCGCTTCGTCCAGCGAGTAAACCTTGTCTTTCAATTGCAGCCGCGCGTCGGCATAGACGATTTTCTTTTCGGCGTAGGCTTGACTGAGTTGGCCTTCGATGATGTCGCGGCGCGTGTAAATCTGTTCGTCCTGCGGCAGGAATTCGTTGATCTTGCGCAATTCGAGTTCGGCCAGTTTGCGGTCTTTGCCGATGTCGGTTTTTTCAGTTTGATTGGCGAGGCCGCCCTTGGTCATCTTTTGCTGCGCGATTTCCAAGCCCGCGCCTTGATCACGTTTTTGCAATTCCAATTCGGCGGGATCGAATTCGACCAGCACGTCGCCTTTGTTGACGTAGCGGCCATCGGCGACGACCGAGGCGATGCGCAAACGATTCACCGGCACGGGCGGGACGGCGATGGCGCTGGATTGCGCCGCCTGCAATTCGCCTTTGGCCGCGATTAGCAAGCTGAAATCGCGCGGTTGAATGGTCATCGTCAGCGGCGACAATTCATTCGTCGCCGGTTGTAAGGCGTGGCGCGCGGCACGCAAGCCCACGCCGAATGCCGCGAACAGCAGACCCAGCAAAACCAGATTGCGCAAACGTCGTCGCCAGAGTTTCATCATCAGCAAGCCTTGTTCAACACAAAGGAACAAAGGGACAAAGGGACAAAGGGACAAAGGGACAAAGCCGCCTCGCCGGACACTCAAAACCTTGTCCCTTTGTCCCTTTGTTCCTTTGTGTTGAAAACCATCACGTTTATTTCACCTTTGCATAATCGCTTGCCACGCGGTCACCCGTCTTCAAACCATCCAAAATCACAACGTCCGTCGCATTCGCCTCGCCCAGCTTGACTGGTTGCTCGCGCCAGCCGTCTGCCGTCCGGACTTTGACCTGCGCGCCCGCGTCGGTTGTCTTGACGGCCTTGAGCGGGACGAACAAACAATTCGCCAGTGCGCCGGTTTCGATTTTGGTTTTGATGCCCATTGCCGGGCGCATCAGGTTGGTGTCGAGTTGGTCGAGTTCGATCTCGACGTAAAGAATCTTGTTCTGAATGTCCCAGGCTTTTTGCCGCACCAGCGTATCCATCTTCTTCACGCGCCCGCTGTAGGCCTTGCCGGGGAAGGCGTCAATCGTGACTTCGGCGCGCTGGTCGAGTTTGATTTTGCCGATGTCCACTTCGGGGACGAAGGCTTCGGCGCGGATGGTTTTGAGATCGGGGATGTCAATGATGGGCTGGCCCGACCAGACGTTTTCGCCGACTTGAAACTTTTCGCCGTTCCATTTGGTTTTGTAAACGACCACGCCGTCGCGGTCGGCTTTGGCCTGGAAATTCGCGCGGCCTTGATTGATCTGGGCGACTTTGTTTTCGGCGCGCGCCTTGCGGCTGGCGATGATGTTCTGGATGGCGTCGCTCGATTTCTGGTGCCACTCGAGGCGCTCTTGCAAGGCCGCGACTTCGCGGCGCGCCTGTTCGACGGCCAGTTGATCGAGTTCGATGTTGCGCGAGGCTTCGATGTCCGAGCTGACGCGCTGTTTGAGTTTGAGCCGCTCGAAATTGTTTTCGGCCTCGGCCAGCTTGGCGCTGAGTTCCTGGCGCTCGAACGAAATCTGCGTGGTCGTCTTCTCCAGCTCCTTGCCGGCCTGGTCGAGTTCGTTTTGAAAGCGCATCAAGTCTTCGTTGATGCGTTGCGCGTCGAACATCAAAAGTGTCTCGCCCTTTTTCACATTGCGGCCTTCGGGGATGATGCTGACCAATTGGAATTGCCAGTAATTGCCGAAGGCCGGCGGGCCGCCGAAGCTTTGCACCGAGGTGGCGCGCAAGGTGCCCGTCGTTTCTACGCGAAATGACAGTGTCCCGGGCGTGACCGTGATGGTCTCGGCTTCGGCGCTGGGTTTCGTCAGCCCGGCAGCGGCCAGCAACGCGGCGGATTTGGGCGAACGCGCAAAGAGCGTAGTGGCGACCAACAGCGCCAGCAACAGCAGCGCAAAGCCCAAGCGGCGGATTGATTGCAAGCGTGGCATATCCGATTCCCCCTTTATTTTTGCCTGGCGCGGGCGAACTCCTTGAACTTGGCCGCGCGTTCTGTTTCGCTCAACGCCAGCGCCCATTTCCAGGCCGCTTCGTAATCGTAAAGCCCTTTGCGCCGCTGCTCGACGGCGACGTTTTGCTCGGCGAATTCCTTGCCGTAAAGCTTCACCCACACGTCATACAGGATCAGAAAGAGCGCCCGATGATCGTCTATTTCAGGTGTGAAGCGGAGCCGGGCGAGCAGCCGGTGACCGAGTTCGTGAATCAGCGTGGCCTTCTTCACGTCCGCCGGATAGCTGGCGCGCAATTTCATCGGCGTGTTTCCGAAGCCCGACGAACTCGTGCCTTCGTAAACGATCACCTTGACCTCTTTGTCGGCGAACTTCAGACCCGCCGTATCTTCCAACGCACGGATGATCTTCTCGCGTTCGCTGGCCCAGATGCTTTCATACGCCTTGACGGCCTCGGCAAACTTTTCCGTTTCGGGCGTGAAGCTCAGCTTCAGCGCCGTTGTTTGGGCAAAGGCGGGGCAGGCGAAAAGCAGTAAGCAGAGCAAGAGTTTCATAAATCCCCCTTTGAAATTTAATGGCGCAGCAGCACGCGGTCGCCTTCGCGCAACGCGCCATTCGCCGCCACCGCATAATGAAATGCATCGGCGGCCAGAATCGTCACGGCAATCGGGCGCTGTTCCTTTTCGCCTTCCAGCCGCGTGACCGTGACAGGCTCAACGCCGTTAAACAGCGCGGCGGCGCGCGGCACCAGCAGTTCGTTGCTCAACACCCCGGTCTGCACCGAAACCTGCGCCGACATACCGGGTTTCATCTTTTCGGTCAGTGTGCGGTCGAGCGTAAAGACGACGGTGAAGACTTTGGCTTTGGCTTGCCAACTGGCCTTGGCAGCGGTCTGCGAAATGTCTTTGACCGTGCCGGTGATTTCAATCTCGGGGTAACTGTCCAGTTTGACGCGCGCCTGATTGCCGACCGAAATTTTGGGGCCATCCACTTCGTTGACCTGGGCGACGACTTCCATCTCGGTCAAATCGGGCAACTGCACGACCGGCAAGCCGCCCCAGACGACGTCGCCGACCTGAATCTTGCGGCGTTCGTCCCAGTGGTCGGTGTAAAGCACCATGCCGTCAGCGGGCGCTTTGACCTGCATCGCGCTCAGGCCGCTTTTGGCGAGATTGAGCTGGTTTTCCGCTTTCTGTTTCTCGATGGTTTTGACCTGCAGATCGGCGGCGAATTCGCGTTTCTTCTGTTCGATCTTGGCGAGCTGGTTTTCATATTCGGTCTTGGCCTTGTCGAGCGCGAATTGCTTTTCCTGGTATTCGCGGCGCGGGACGACTTCGGCGGGCAGGCGTGCTTCGACTTTGGCCTTTTCGTGCGCGAGCCAGAGGCGGCTCAATTCGACCTGGAAGTCGCGCAGTTGGCCTTCCTGCTGGGCGCTGGTCTTGATGATTTCGTTTTCGGCGGCGACCAGTTTTTCTTCGGCGTCCTTGATCTTGTTCAGGATGGCGGTGCTGTCGAGTTCGACTAAGCGTTCGCCCGTTTTGATCAGCGTGCCTTCGGGCGGCAGCCAGGTGATCTTGGCTTCGTCGTTGGTGTCGGCGAAAACCGTGCGCGAACGCACCGCACGCAATTCGCCATCCAGCAACAACGTTTTGTTGAGCGCGCCGCGTTTGACGGTGGCGCGCGGCAAGTCGGACGCCGCCGCCGCGGCATTGGGCAAATGGCTCGTCAGCAATTGGGCGGCGCGTTGGCGGAAGTAAAAGACCGTCAGCAGCAGCGCGAGCAGCATGAGCGCGGGCAGCAGCCACACCGGTAATTTGCGGCGCACCGTTTTTGGATTGGCGGAAAGAGAAGTGACCGACGGATCAGTGACCAAGCATTCACCTCCTGTCGTTTACTACTTAGCCGAACGGGATTTCGTTGAGGCACAAAAGCAAAGGGCAGACGCAGCACTAAACGCCGCCACCTGGGCTTTGGTTCCAGCGATTGCCCTGGGTGTCCGGCAGGTGAGCGGTTTGGCGAACCCTTTCCGCTGCTGCTATCCTGCGGCCCGCTTCAAAACTAAACACGATGAATGGAAGTGCAGCTTGAACGTTCAAACGCTCGCGGCCTTGCAACCGCCAACGGCACAGCCGCACAGTTACAGCACCGCCGAAGCCTTCGCGTATTGCGAACGGCTGACGCGCGCGCATTACGAGAACTTCCCGGTCGGTTCGTTGCTGATCCCGCGAGCGCGGCGTCAGCACGTATACAGCATCTACGCCTTTGCGCGCACGGCGGATGATTTCGCGGATGAAGGTTACGCTGACGCCACACTGACCGAAGCAGATCGGCTGCGTTCATTGGACGAATGGGAAGCGCAACTCGCCGCCTGTTATCGCGGGCAAGCGAGCCATCCGATTTTTGTCGCACTGGCCGCGACGGTCAAGGAATTGCAGTTGCCCGAACAGCTTTTCCGCGACTTGCTGTCGGCCTTCAAGCAGGATGTGGTCAAACGCCGCTACGCCGATTTTGCCGAAGTGCTGGATTATTGCTGCCGCTCGGCCAATCCGGTGGGGCGGCTGATTCTGCGGCTGTTCGATTACCGCGACGCACATTTGGATGAGTTGTCGGATGCGATTTGCACGGCTTTACAACTCGCCAATTTCTGGCAGGATGTGGCAGTTGATTTACAGAAAGACCGCGTCTATTTGCCGCAAGCTGACTTGCAACAGTTCGGCGTCAGCATTGAAGAGTTGAAAGCCAGCCACGGCAGCGAAAACTATCGCCGCCTGCTCAAGGTTCAAGTCGAACGCACACGCGAACTGTTTGCGCGCGGCAAAGACCTGCCGAAGCTGGTCAGCGGGCGCTTGGCGTTGGAGCTGCGGTTGACCTGGCACGGCGGCATGCGCATTCTGGAATTGATCGAGCGACAGGATTACGACACGCTGCGCGCGCGTCCGAAGCTCTCCCCCTTTGACAAAGCAGTGTTGCTCTGTCGCGCGCTGCTCAAACGTTAACGTGTCAGTAGCCCGACCGTGAGGGAGGGCTCGCTTGCGATGCCAGCCCTCCCTCACGGTCGGGCTACTGACACAGCCGCAATACGGTTTTATGAAAGCTGTCCCCACTCACAAAATTTCGCTCACGCCCTGGCATCTGCGCGAACGCGCCTGGCATTTGCGCCACGACTTGGCAAAGACCGTCCAATCCAATTTCTTCTACTCCTTCCTGTTTCTGCCCAAAGCCAAACGCGACGCGATCATTGACGTCTACGGCTTTTGCCGCGCGGTGGACGACATCGTGGACGACATCGCCGAACAGCAAGGCACCGTTGAACAGGCGCGCGCCGGTTTGAATGAATGGCGCGGCGAATTGGACGCGCTCTATGCCGGGCAACCCAGCAAACCGATTGCGCGCCGCTTGCAGCGTGTGCTGGCGCAATTCCCGATGCCGCAGGAATACTTTGAAGAGATGATCAATGGCTGCGAAATGGATTTGCACCATCAGCGTTACGAAACCTTCGACGAGCTTTACCAATACTGCTATCGCGTCGCCTCAATCACCGGGCTGATGTGCATAGAGATTTTCACCTACCGTACGCCGCAGACCAAAGAATACGCCGTCAACCTGGGGCTGGCGCTGCAACTGACCAACATCCTGCGCGATTTGAAAGAGGACGCCGCGCGCGGACGCGTTTATTTGCCGCAAGAAGATTTGCGCCGCTTCGGTTACAGCGAAGCGGAACTGCACGATGGTGTAGCGAATGACAACTTTCGCGCATTGATGCGGTTTGAATGCGCGCGGGCGCGTGGCTATTACCAATCAGCCGCCGCGCTGTTGCCCGCCGAAGACCGCCCGACGCTGGTTGCCGCGCGCACGATGGGCAAGATTTACTACCGCCTGCTCGAACAGATCGAAAGCGTCAACTACGATGTCTTCAAGCATCAGATTCGGCTGCACCGGCCCGAACGCTTTTTGATCGCGCTGAGTGAATGGGCCTTTAACGACGTGGCGTCGGGCCGGCCGGGAGGTGGGGGAACGGGGCGCGACAAACGCACTGCCTCGGGGAGTTGGCAGTGACGCAGCGCGCTCCTGAAACAGTCATCATCGGCGGCGGGTTCGCCGGCTTGGCTGCGGCGGTTGATTTGGCCGAGCAAGGGCGCAAGGTGTTGCTGCTCGAACGGCGCGGTTTTCTCGGCGGACGTGCCTATTCCTTTACCGACAAAACTACCGGCGATGTGATTGATAATGGCCAGCATTTGATGATGGGTTGTTATCACCATACGCTGAGCTTCCTCGGCAAGATCGGCGCGCGCGGCAAACTCAAATTCCAAGCCAATCCGCGCGTAGATTTCCTGCACGACAGGGAAGGCCACACGAGCTTTCAATGCCCGAACCTGCCCGCGCCGTTGCACCTATTGGCGGGCTTGGCGCGCTTGCAAAGCATTGGCTGGAACGACCGGTTGCGCGCCTTGCGTGTGGGCTTGGCCTTGCAATTGATGAACGGCCAACGCGCCAAACTGGCTGATGTCACGGTGCGCGAATGGCTGAATCAGTTGGGCCAATCCGAACAGATGCAACACCGGTTTTGGGACATCGTGGCGTTGGCGACACTCAACGAAACGCCCGAACGCGCCTCTGCCGATATGTTCGCGCGCGTGCTGGATCAGGCCTTTCTGCACACCAAAGAAGACTCGACGATGGTCATCTCACGCGTTGGCTTGAGCGATCTTTACACGACGGATGCCCAGGCCTTTATCGAAGCGCGCGGCGGCGCGGTGCGACTGAATACCGAAGTCGAGCGTCTTGAATTCAGCGGCCAACGCTGCACCGGTGTGATCTTGCGCGGCGGTGAACAACTCGCCGCCGAAACCGTAATCAGCGCCGCGCCCTACTTTGCGTTGCGCCGCATGCTTGCGCCGGAAGTGCTGGTGGCCAGTCCCAGCTTCCGCCATTTGCCCGAGTTGAAATCCGCGCCCATCGTTTCGATCAATCTTTGGTACGACCGGCAGGTGACAGCGTTGGAATTCACCGGCCTGCTCGATTCGCCCATCGAATGGGTCTTCAATAAAAACGCCATCGCGGGCGCGCCCGTGAGCAAGTCGCAGCATCTGGCGCTGGTCATCAGCGGCGCGCACGAAGCCGCCAGAAAGACTAAAGAAGAATTGATTGCCTTGGCGACGCGCGAAATGGAGCGCTTCTTTCCGGCGGCGCGCGCAACGCAACCGGTGCATGCTTTCGTCATCCGCGAACAGGATGCGACGCTCTCGCATACGGTCGGGGTCGCGCGCTTGCGACCGCCGCAACAGACCGAGTTCGAGAATTTCTATCTGGCGGGGGATTGGACGGCGACCGGTTTGCCCGCGACGATTGAAAGCGCGGTGTGGAGCGGGCAGGAGTCTGCGCGGCTGATTGCGGGCAGCACGGGTTGAAAGATTGCCGTGTGCCGCGCCTATCGCGTATCATCCCCGCCATCCTCCCCAAGATATGAAACAAGATTGATAACAATGGCCGCGTCAGGTGAATCCGGTTCATCCTGCAAAACATCCTGTCAATCCTGTCAAAAATAACTGTCTCAAGGTTGGTTGTTTCGATTAAGCGTGGGAGCAAGAGTTATGCGAAGAGACTATCAAAAGTTGCGGGCCGTTGATGAAGAAGCCTATGAAGAGTTGGAAGAGGCCGATGAGATAGAGAAGGAGATCAGTTCGCCCGGCCGCTGGTCGCAAGGCGTCATCCTGTTGCTGGGCGCTTTTGGGTTGCAGCGCTTGCTTTCGTTCATGCCGGAGTTGGTCGAGCGCGTGTACAGCCGCTTCTTTTTCCAGTTCATCGCCCGCATCATCGCCATCGTCAATAAACCTTTTGGCTTTTCGTTGTCAGAGATGGGGTTGATCGTGCTGGCGGCGCTGCTGTTTATCTGGATTCTATGGGTGGCGCAAAAGGCCTGGAATGGCTTTATCACACCGTTTGATTTGCTGGCCTATTTGCTCTATCGCGCCATCTGGGTAGGCGGCGTGGGGATGCTTTTGTTTTTGGCCTTGTGGGGCTTCAACTATCAGCGCCAGACGCTGGCGGCCAACCTGAATCTGGAAGGCCGCGAAACGCGCCCAGGCGAATTGGAGAAGATTTGCAGCCTGATGATCACGCGGCTCAATGCCAGTTACGACGTCGCGCGCGTCAAGCAGGATTGGGCCAATGACAAGGGCTTGCCGCTCAGCCGCAAACAACTCTACGACGTGCTCGAAACTTCGTATCAAAGTCTGGGCCTGCCCGGCGGCGCCAGCCAGGGCGGCTTCGGCCCGCCCAAACCGCTGACGCTCTCGCCGCTCTTGAGCCGCTTTGGCATCAGCGGTATTTACAGCCCCTTCACCGGCGAAGCCAATTACAACGAAGAAGCGCCCGCCTGCGACTTGCCCTACGTCATCGCTCACGAGAAAGCCCATCAACGCGGTTTTGCGCGCGAAGACGAAGCGAACTTCATCGGCTTTCTGGCCTGCGTGAATGCGACTGATCCGTTCGTGCGCTACTCCGGTTATTTGCAGGCCATGCCGCGCGTGATGAACGTGCTGGCGACCACCAACGAAGCCGAGTATCGCGCGTTGACCGCGCGCATCGGAGCCGGCGCGCGCACCGATTTGCAGACGCGCGCGGCCTTTTGGCATATGCGCGAAAGCCGCGTGCTGGGCGAAGTCGCGCGCAAGACCAATAACAGCTACCTGCGCGCCAATCGTGTGCGTTCGGGCATCGCCAATTACGACGAAGTGACGGCGCTGATCATCAATTACTTCCTGACCTATCCGAACGGCGGGCGCGAGCGGCTGCTGCTACCTGATGAAACGCCAGCAACAGCCGCAGACACAGGTGTAACTGCGGGCAAGCCGCGCCAGACAGCTTCGCCACCACCGCTGGCGTCGCCCTCGCCGGGGGTGAAACCGGGCGATCCGGGCGGGTTCATTCCGTAAATCAGTATCGCGACCGGTAGGGAGCGAGACTTAGAGCGGTTTGCAATTGAGTGTATGGTAAGGCGTCGCTAAGTTGTTTGTAGTTCCGCCTTCAGGCGGCTGCGCCGCGCTCAGCCGCCTGAAGATACCGTCTTAAAAGTCAAGCGGTAGTACCAGGATTTTTTTCAAAAAGTGCCGGCTTGTAGCTCAAGCAGCACAAGCGTGATTGGCG
>JAYUCP010000079.1:0-15420 GCA_043740245.1 Acidobacteriota bacterium
AGCCTGAACTCCATGCTCTTGGGCGTAAGTCCTGATTAGAACTGGTTGGGAGTTCTCCTCGGCTGCGCCCCTTCCCCACTCGCCGTCGCTTGCGGACGCCCCAACGCGCCATTGCCATATTTTTCCACCTTGCGCGTTTTCATGTTGTACGCATCGCCCGCTGACAGCACGTAATACGGCTTCTCCCACGGCTGAAACAACTGCGTGTTGTCGTGAATCGCCACCTTCCACGCGCCCAGCACTTCGAAGCGGTCGCCCTTGACGATGATGGCCGTGCCTTCAGACAGGCCGATGCCAAGCAGGTTGGGATATTTCTTGATCACCGGGATCAGGTCGTCCCAGCGCAGGCGCGTGTTGATGTGCTGATCAATGGCTGTCTTGCGCAGGAAGTTGAAGCCGTGTTCGTGTTCTTTTTCCGGCGTCATCATAATGTCAGGCCCGGCAATCGCGCCGCGCACCAGATAATCGCCCTGGATCGTCGCGCCCGCCGAAGAGCCGCCAATCACGCCGCCGCGTTCGAGCACTTTATGAAATTCGCGGTAGGTCAACGTGTTCATGTACGAATCCACGATGTTCCATTGGCGTCCGCCATCGAACCAGACGGCGTTGGCTTCGCGCAAGGGCGCGGCGAATTCCTCAGTGTCGGCGACCTTGGGGTCGTGCGTGTGCAGCATGCGCACATTCGTGACGCCGCGCTTTTTCCACGCCGCTACGACTTCTTCTTCTTTGTAAAGCTTGATCTCACCAGCGGGCGTCTTGTTGCCGCCCGCCGTCGGCACGATGATGAATTTGGCATTGGGGCCGCCGGCGAGTTCGATGAATTTTTCCATGATGCCGGTGCCATTGGTCTGGCCGCCGCCGACAATGACGAGCGTGCCTTTGGCGGGGCCGTATTCGGGCGCGTCTTGCGTGGCGGCGCGCGCGGGCAAATGGTTGACGAGCGCGAGCAGCGCCACGAGCAGGGTGAATGCTAGACCGGTAATAAGCTGCTTTTTCATGGGTTCTCCTTTGCGAAATGTGGTTGAAACGCGGCACAGCATACATCTCAGCAGGCGAAAAATGTAGCGCGGGACGGCGCGCAGAAATTCTGAATACAACGGTGAGCGCGCGCCGGCATTGAACATGCAAAACCTTTGCATACGCGCAAAGCCGCTCCTATACTCCACAGTGTTTCACATTCACTTTGCTGGTGCGGCTGAATCCGGATGTCGAGATACGCATCAGGCCGGTCAATCAAGGGGCGCGGCTGCATGTTTACGCGTTGCCGGCTTGAGGTTGTCTGACGCTGCCGCGAACCGGAAAGCCGCTACACCCTCGATGGGAGCGCCATCGGCATTGAGCAGGAACATTGCTTGCCAAAAAGGAATGCGACGGCGAGGCTGCAAGTTCAGTAGCGCAATAGGAGATGGTATGCGGTTGCCCGCGCCGGGAACAGGTGCGCAAGCTGGGGGTGAGAGAACACATGCCAGAGTATAAATTTACAGCCTATTTCGAGCATGAAGTTTTGCGAAAGCGTCCATATCTGAAGAAAGAGTGGTGCATTCGGATCATCGAGAAGCCTATCCGTGTTGAGGTTCAAGGTGATAACCGGGTAAGATTTTGGGGCAAGATCAAGGAGTTCAACAATCGCGTTTTCAGGGTTGTGACTTTAGCCGACAAGGTCACCATACATAACGCATTTCCCGACCGAGGATTCAAGCGATGAAAATCAATTATTACGCGGAGACAGACTCGCTCTACATTGACTTATCTTCCAAACCCAGCGTGGATAGCCGCGTGATATCGGACGGAGTCGTTTTGGATTATGACGAAAGCGGAAACCTGGTCGGCATAGACATAGATGAAGCAAGCACGAAACTCGAAATGCGCGAACTGATCCTGAGCAACTTGCCTGCGCAAGTAAAGCTAGCCGCTTAGGGATGGCAAGTACGTGATCGCCGGCTCCATCGTCGGGAAAAATCTGACCGTGATCGAGGTGCAATCCGAGCAGCCCCGTCTGGTCGCTGGAATTCGATCTGGGCGTTCGTCCCATGGCGTTCGAGCAGAACGCCGATGGCTCGACCAAACGAATGTTCGTCGAGTTGTCCGATTTTCATGGGTTCGAGGATCGTGTTTAACCGAATCTTACAACGGCTCCGTGAGAAAGTACGCGCTCGTGAATACGTGATGACGACTCACGCTGAAGAAGAGATGGAAGCGGACGGCTTGGAGATCTTTGATGTCGAACATTGCATGCTCAGGGGTGAGATTGTAGAGCGACAGAAAGACCCGGATACGGGCGAATGGAAATATCTGGTCAGCGGAAACACAGTTGGGGATGAGGCGGCCATTGTAGTGACAAAGCTGAGTTACACGGGCAAAATGGTGATCGTCACTATGTTCCTTGAACAAAAACGATAGTGGTGAAATATGAAGTTGATGAAGAGAAAAGATATGCTGTGCGATATTTGCGGAAAAGAAGGGGCGCAGGTGAGGCGTGTTACGCGCACCTATGGCAGAGGCAAAAGCCTGCTGGTCATCGAGAATGTGCCAGTCGTGAGTTGCCCAAATTGCGGAGAGACTTACCTCACCGCTGAAACGCTGCATGCAATTGCGCGGATTAAGTCGCACCGTCAACAAGTCGCGGTAGAGCGCCCTGTGCCGGTTGCAAGGTATGCCTGACTGGTGAGCAATAGCATAGGCCAAGGGAGGCTACAGCTTGTCGAAGACAATCTGGATACTTTGCGGGAAATTGAATGAGCACTTTAGCTGTTGAAGTTGAGCCGCTGACCATAGATGTTAATTGCACGGATGACAGCCTGCACGTTGTGTTGGCCGATGGGCGGGAAATATCCATGCCATTGATCTGGTCTCCGCGCTTGCAGAAAGCCACGCCTGAGCAAAGAAAAGACTGGCGCTTGATTGGCGGCGGCGTCGGCATTCATTGGGAAGCAGTGGATGAAGACCTATCAGTTGAAAGTTTGCTGAGGTTGAAGTAACGCACACCCACACGATTTTCAAACCCGCCAGCAGGTCACGCGGATCAAGCTTCCGCCCTTGCCGCCTGGGAAAGTGGAGATTCACGAGGGCGGAAACATCTTCTCTGGCATGGCACGGCATGGCCGTCACCGCCGATGGCAAGACCCTGGTCGTCACCAGCAGGCCGCAATAGCGCGCTCTACGCCTACTCGCTCCCGGACTTAAAGCTGTTGGGCGGCGCTGACGTGGGAGCGGCGCCCGACTGGGTGACGCTCACACCCGACAGCAAGACGCCAACGCCGGGTCGAACTCCGTGTCGGTGATTGACCTCAAGACGATGAAAGAAGTAACCCGCATACCTGTTGGGCAGGTGCCAAAGAGGAACACGACGGCGATGCTGCAGGTTCAGTAGAGCAATGGGAGATGGAATAAGGAATCCCACGGGCAGCATTGGGAAATCCGCAATGAGCAGATGTGCGAGTTGAGTTGAGAGAGCGCGTCCGGCAACCAGAACTCACCGATAATGGAAAGCCTGCAACTCGAAAACATTATTAAACAGGAGTTTTCAATGAGGCAAAGTCGAAGGGTAAAGTTGTTACTGGTTGCTCTCATCAGTGCATCTGTAGCTTGTTATCTGGCCGTTGAGTGGTGGAAAGTAGCCCTTCCCGACAAGCTATCCGAGATACTGTCCAAATTCATCTTGACCGGTATTATTATCCTAGTTGCCCATCTTCTTGATCTGTTATTTCTAAAACAAGGGTTGCATGATGAGATCGAAGCGATCGTGAGCAAGCAGATGACGCTATCGGATGGCGCCAATAAACGGGGCTTGAAGCACGTCTATGCTTCGCGTGAGGACGCACAAAGTGACATCCTGAAGAGCATCAGGGAGGCAACAAAGCAAATCTGGATCATTGCAGTTGTGCAAAAGGAACATCCAAATCTGGAAGAGCTGCTCAATCAACTAAAAAAGAAAAAGCCTTCGCAATGTACCAGAAGGATTCTATTGCTTGATGGCTGTAGTCCGGCAGCAGTGATCCGAACCATCATGGAAAGCCCGGCAGACGCAGCTAATAGTATACTCAACTACCACAATTCCTCAGAGGATGAGACGAAGAAGCCAGGGAGTGATCCTTACTGCAATGAGGCTGTTTATCGCCACTTCGAACAAAATATCCGCGTAATTTCACACTACCCTCAATTGCAAGAGTGTATAAAATTCTATGACTATACACCGTTGTGCTTGCTCGTTATTGCTGAGAATACAGCGTTCTATCAGCCCTATACATTTGGCTCTCATGGCGACGACGCGAGTTTAGAGCGCCTCACTGGAATGAACATGCCTATATTCAGATTTGAGGCATACACTGGCCCCAAGGTCGCTAACCATCAGGACACATTCAGTGTACTTGTGAGCCATGCAGAAAGAATATGGGATACATCTGATATAACATACGAACTCCGATCCGACGAAACAGTGCGCAAAAAGGAGATCGAGTCGGCATTTAATCTGGTGAAAGCTCGCATAGAGATTGTTTATGAGGCCATTCATAAAACGAAAAAGGACCGTCAAAGAAAAGGCACCTTGAACCGAACAGCAAAGCAAAAAGAGGAACGAACACTTTAGCTCATAAGCGGCGAGGGCGGGGGACAGAAAGCGGGCTCTGCTTGATATCAAAGCCGCGCCTAGTGCGCGAGATCGTAGGGTGGCATTTCAACCCCGCGACCGGATGCCCCTTCTGGCTGGATTTCGCGGAACGACCAGGGTGCCGAAGAGTATCGTTTCATTGATGATGAGCATTCGCCTTGTGGTCAAATCTGGCTTATCATCGGGCAGGTATTGCGAAGGAGTTGACGATTATGTCCAGCGTACAAATTGAACCCGAGCAGCTATTGAATGCCGCCTTGAAACTGCCGCGCCCGGAATTGGAGCGGTTTGTCACGCGGCTCTTCGCGCTCAAAGCGCGTGAGGAAACCCCCAGTCTCTCCGCGGCGGAAACCCGGCTCTTGCTCAAGATCAATCAGGACCTGCCCGCCCCGGCGCGTCAGCGCCTGAACGAGTTGATTGACAAGCGCCAAGCCAGCCGCATTAGCCCCGCCGAACTGGAGGAATTGATTCAACTCACGGATCAAGCCGAAGAGATTGGCGTCGAGCGGTTGCAATGCCTGATTGAACTCGCCCGCCTGCGCAACGTCACGCTCGATGAATTGATGCGGCAATTGGGGATCAAACCGGTTTCGCATGACTAGACGGCGGCTGCCCAAACAACTGCGGTTGCTGGTGAGGGAGCGCGCGCAAGGCTGCTGCGAATACTGCCTTTGCCAGGAAGATTACGGCCCGGATGCGTTCTCCGACGAACACAGCTTCCTGCTAGTTGGCCGCTCGCGGTTGGCGGCAAAAGCAATGCGGATAACTTCGCACGCGCGTGCCAACGCTGTAACAATTTCAAATACAACAAGACCTCCGCCATTGATCTGCTCAGTCAGGAAACAGTTCCGCTGTTTCACCCGCGCCAACACGACTGGCGCGAACATTTTGCCTGGAGCGATGATTACACGATGATGATTGGCCTTACCCCGATTGGCCGCCCCACCATCGCAGCGTTGGATTTGAACCGCAAGGGCGTCGTCAATCAACGGAGGCTCTTGTTGCTGATTCGCAAACATCCTCCGACAAAGTATCGGCGTGATTCATAGTGAGATAACCAAATGAGTGTTGCAGCAACAGACTTGTTACCCAGAGCGCAGGAAGCCAAGACACAACTCGATGCCCATGTGCGCGAGATCGTGACGTGGCATTTCAACCCCGCGACCGGCTGCCCCTTCTGGCTGGATTTCGCCTCGAAGCTTGGTTGGGATCCAAGACGGGAGATCGCCTCCTTCGAGGACCTCAGGAAGTTCCCGCCGTTCGAAGACGATTGGTTGCGCGGCGGGCCGGTCAGGCGTTGGCTGCCGAAGGGACTCGAAGGCCAGCCGCTCTTCACCTTCGAGACTGGCGGCACGACCGGCGTGCCCAAAAGCCGTTTGCAGATTGAAGACTTTCGCACCGACTATGAGATGTTCAGCGAGACGCTCCCCGAAAAGTATTTTCCACGCGGCGCCAACTGGCTGATGCTGGGGCCGTCGGGGCCGCGCAGGCTGCGGCTGGCCGTCGAGCATCTGTGCCAGTATCGCGGCGGGGTTTGTTTCTGCGTAGACCTCGACCCGCGTTGGGTCATCAAGTTGATCAAGTGGGGCGAGTCCGCCGCGCTGGAACAGTACAAAGCACACATCATCGAACAAGCCGTGACCGTGCTCTCGGCGGGCCACGACATCCGCTGCATGTTCACCACACCCAAGCTGCTCGAAGCGCTGGCCGAGGAACTCGAGAATCGCGGCACCAGCATCAAGGCGGCGGGCATCACCGGCATCTTTGCGGGCGGCACCGAATTCACGCCGCAATACACGCGCTTTGCGACGGAAGAGTTGCTGGGCGAGGGCGTGTATTTGACGCCGACCTACGGCAATACGCTGATGGGGCTGGCCTGCTCGCGGCCGGTGACGCCGGAGGACGGCTACAAGATCACTTATTACGCGCCGCAACCGCGCGCCGTCATCGAAGTGGTCGCGTTCGATGATCCTGACCTGGTGGTGGATTACGGCGAAACCGGGCGCGTGCGCTTGACGACGCTGACGCGCGAGACTTTCATCCCCGGCTTTTTGGAAAGAGACGAAGGCGAACGCGAGCGGCCTTATGACAAATATCCGTGGGACGGCGTGAGCGGCGTGCGGCCGTTCCGCAAGCTCGCCGCTTCGACCACTGTGGGAGTTTATTGAGTTTGTGTTTGCAGTGAATCCCACCGACGGCAGTCGGTGGATCGTTCAAGTCCAACCTACACAGGACGCACGCGGCGCTTGAATCCCACCGACGGCAGTCGGTGGATTGTTCAAGTCCAGCCTGGAGAGGCTTTCTGCTGTATGCAAGTCACCCCCTTTACAAATCTGAACTGGGCATATCAGCTTCACTACTACATTTGTTTTCGCACGCATCGTCGCCGCGAATGCTTTGCGGAAGCGCGAAATGCGGAGACACTGGTTGCAACGCTCGCCGAAATTTGCCAGCGCCACGAGTATCATCTACTCGAGAGCAAGGTTTTCCCTGATCACGTCAGGTGTCTGCTCAGCCTGCGCCCCGAGCAGGTGATCTCCAGCGCAATTCAAACCATCAAGGCCAACGCTTCACGCGAATGCAATCAACGATTGGGATTGGCCGCGCCGTTGTGGGCGCGCGGTTATCTGGCGCGCGGCATCGGGCGCGTGCCGCTCTCGACTGTCAAACAATACTTGCATCAGCAGGCGGAACATCATGGCTACGCTAGTCGAGTGAGGCCGCCCATCTTCCGTTATCGAGCCGCAGCGCCTGTGAGTTTGTCGGTGGCGCACGCCGCCTTCGAGTTGAACCATCATTTGGTTTTCGCTACGCACTACCGGCGGGGCGTCTTTGGTTCGAAGCTTGGCGAGGCGCTCAGCAGTTACTGGTTGAAGGTGGCAGAGAAACGCGGTTTCGCCATTGATCAGATGACCATCCTGCCAGAGCATGCACATCTGCTGGTCAGAATCGCACCCAAGATGAGCATCGCTGAATGCGCCTTGGCATTGTTGAATAACGGGCAGCACTACATCGGCAAGCACGAGCCGCAGGCATTGATCGAAGCCGGCCTAGATCAACTCTGGCAGGCGTCAGCTTATGCCGGAACGCGCGGCGATTACACCACAGCCTTGATCAAACACTGGTTGAGCGAGCGCGAATAGGTCGGACTTGAACCATCCACCAACTGCCGTTGGTGGGATTTGTGCGGAGCGTTCGTCCTCGTGTAGGCTGGATTTGAACCATCCACCAACTGCCGTTGGTGGGATTCGAGAGCAGAGTCCCGCCCCTGTAGGTCGGACTTGAACCATCCACCAACTGCCGTTGGTGGGATTTGTGCAGAGCGTTCGTCCTCGTGTAGGCTGGATTTGAACCATCCACCAACTGCCGTTGGTGGGATTCCACTGAATTTACAAACAGCATACTGAACAATCTGTGAGGAACCGATGGCAGTCCTAAACCTTCCAATTATTCGCTGGGGCCAACCCTACACGAGTCTCGAAACTGATGACGTGGTGCATTTCATCACCGGCGAACGGCTGGCGCGTGTCAGTCAGGCCAACACGGGTTTGCTGGGCCGCGACATTCGGCAGGCCGCGCGCGCGCGACAAGTGCTCACCGAGATTCCCATCGCCGAGTTGATCGCCATAATGAAGAAGGCCGGCGATCTTTATCTCAATGGCACGCTGCCGCTGGGCGACGGCGCGCAAACGCCGGATGATTTCGCGCGCCAGCAATCGGCCAGCACGGGCCTGCCAGAGCAGATGTGCAAGGCCAACATGAGCAAGAACCATTTCGTGCTCTCGAATATGGACACGATTCTCGATGCCCTGACGCGCGGTTTGGACTTGAACATTCTGACGCGCGGCTATGGCGTCGAGTCGCGCGGCGTGACCGTCAGCTATCAGGCGCAGGCACCCGTGCTCGGCTTGGTGCTGCCGTCGAATTCGCCGGGCGTGCACACGCTGTGGCTGCCGGTGATCCCGATGCAGATCGGGCTGCTGCTCAAACCGGGCCCGCAGGAACCGTGGACACCCTATCGCATGACCGCCGCGTTTACCGAAGCCGGCGTGCCCAAAGAAGCGATGGCAATCTATCCGGGCGGTGGCGAGATGGGCGCTGAAGTTGTGCGCCGCTCAAACCGCACGATGATCTTCGGCGGCACCGCGACGGTCGAACGTTATCGCGGCGACACGCGCGTGCAGGTGCACGGGCCGGGCTTCAGCAAGATTCTGCTCGGCGACGACGTAGTTGACGAGTGGGAGAAGTACATTGACGTGATCGCGGACAGCGTGTTTCTAAACAGCGGGCGCGGCTGCATCAACTGTTCGGGCGTGTGGGCTTCGCGCCATACCGAAGAGATTGCCGCCGCGCTGGCCGAACGCCTGGGCCCGGTCGAGCCGAAGCCGCCCGAAGACCCGCAGGCCAAGCTCGCGGCCTTCACGGTGCCGGGCGCCGCCAAAGCAATCTGGCACAGCATCGAATCCGGCTTGCACGAAGCGGGCGTCGAACACGCCACGGCCAAGTACGGCGCGCGGCTGGTGGAGCAACAGCGTTGCGGCTACTTGCGGCCGACGGTGATTCACTGCGACTCGCCCGATAACAAGCTGGCGAACACTGAGTTCATGTTCCCGTTTGTCAGTGTGGTGCGTTGCCCGCAAGACGAGATGCTCGCGCGCATCGGCGGCACGCTGGTGGGCAGCGCGATCACGAATGACGAACGCTTCCAGCGGCAATTGGTGGAGGCGACGCACATTGACCGGCTGAATCTGGGGCCGGTGCCGACGATTCAACTCGACTGGCTGCAGCCGCACGAAGGCAACATCGTGGAATTCCTCTTCCGCCCGCGCGCGTTTCAAACGCGGTTGGAGAAGCTGGCGGCTTAGCTCAAATTGCAATTCGCTGAAGCCTCTGCGTAATTCCTGGGAGCGCAGTCAGGCGCTGATTGCGGAGCCAAACGGTGTCGAGCGAAACTTTGCCCCGCAAGAATTGAACTCACTCTGCCTATGACCACAGAACATCAATTCGAATTCGACGTTTTCATTTCCTATTCCAGCAAGGACAAGGAGTGGGTGCGCGGCGAATTGCTCAATCGCTTGAAAGCTGCTGGTCTGAAAGTCTGTACCGACAAAGAGAGCTTCATACCCGGCGCGCCGATCTTGACCGAAATCGAGCGTGCAATCGAAACGAGCCGCAAGACGCTCCTCATTTTCACTCCAAACTACTTGGCCAGCGAGTGGACAAAACTCGAATCCCTGATTCTCCAGACCGAAGACCCTTCAAATCGCAATCTCAAGTTCATCCCGTGCTACAAGGCCGAATGTGAGATACCTAAGCGCATCAAACCATTTACGCCGATTTACTTCACCGACCCGGCAGAAGATGCGAATTCCTGGCGGCAACTGCTCACAGCGTTGGGCAAGCCGCCGGAGCCGGAGCCAGCGCAGCAACCGGCGCACGCCGGGTGGTTCCTCGCCCATCCCTATCCCATGCCGCCGAACTTCACCGGGCGCGTCGCCGAGCGGGCCATGCTCGACCACTGGCTGGACGCGGACGCCGCGCATCCGCTGCTCGGCCTGCGCGCGTTGGGCGGCTTCGGCAAAAGCGCGCTCGTCTGGCATTGGCTCACCCACGATGTGCGGCCCGCCGATTGGCCGCGCGTCGTCTGGTGGAGCTTTTATGAGGGCGACGCCAGCTTCGACCGCTTCCTGGCCGAGACGCTCGCGTACCTCAGCGGCGGCAGGCTTGACGTGACGAGGCTCTCCGGCAAAGACGCAATCAAGGCGCTGCTGCAAATGCTTCACGCGCCCGGCACGCTGCTGGTGCTCGATGGCTTTGAGCGCGTGTTGCGCGCGTTCGGTGGGTTGGACGCGGCGTATCAGGGCGATGAGGCGAAGCGCGAAGGCAACGACCGCGATTGCATCTCGCCGCTGGCCGAAGTGTTCCTGCACAACGCCGCCCTGCAACCGCAGCTTCGGTCAAAGGTGCTGCTCACCACGCGGCTCTGTCCGCGCGTGCTCGAGGTCAAAGGGGGCGGCTTGCTGGCCGGCTGCCGCGAAGCGGAACTCAGGCAGATGCAGCCCGATGATGCCGTCGCCTTCTTCCACGCCCAGGGCATTCGCGGCACGCACACCGAGATCGAAACGGCGTGCGCGCAATACGGCTACCATCCGCTCAGCCTGCGCCTGCTGGCCGGGTTGATCGTGGGCGATTTCCAGCAGCCCGGCGACAGTGCGGCGGCGAAGCGGCTGGACGTGAGCGGCGACCTGATCCAGCGCCAGCATCACGTGCTCGAAACGGCCTACGACAGCCTCGCGCCGTCGCGGCAGGCGTTGCTGGGCCGCGTCGCCTGCTTCCGCAGTCCCGTGAAGCACGACGTTCTGCAAAGTCTGGCTGTGACCGGCGCGGCAAACAACGCAGCGGCAGAACAGCAAGGGCTACTTCAGCGCGTGGGGAATTGGTTTCGGCCTCGCCAGCGTGACTTCTTTCTCTCTCCTGCTGAGCATCTCGACGCCGACTTGCGCGATCTGGTCGCGCGTGGACTGTTGCATCACGATGCGCGGGAGGGGCGCTTCGACCTGCACCCCATCGTGCGCCGCTACGCCTACGACCGGCTGGCCGCGCCCGACCGCGCTGCCGCTCACATCCGGCTGCGCGATTACTTTGCCGCCGTGCCCGTGCCGGATAAGGTGACGCGCCTGGAAGACCTCGCCCCAGTGATCGAACTCTATCACCACACCGTCCGCGCCGGGCAGTTGGACGAGGCACGCACGCTCTTCCGCGACCGCCTCTGCCCGAACCCGCTCTACTTCCAACTCGGCGCCTACCAGTTGATCATTGACCTGCTGCGCCCGCTCTTCCCCGATGGCGAAGACCGCCCGCCGCGCCTGAAAGACGAAAGCGCCCAGGCCTGGACGCTGAACATCCTGGCGACTTCCTACAGCCTCAGCGGCCAGCCCCGTCGCGCCGTGCCGGTGTCTGAGCAGGCGTATGCACTCGCAGAGAAGCAGGGCAGAAAGGACAACCTCGCCGTCGGCTTGGGGAACGTGTCGTCGCAGCAACTCGTCATCGGCGCGCTGCGGGCCGCCGAGGCCAACCTACGCCGCCGCATCGCGCTGTGCCGGGAGATCAAGGACGAGTTCAATGAGGCGATTGGGTGCCAGGATTTGGGCCAACTCCTGGCCTACCGCAGCGCGTATGCCGAGTCGGAAACGGAACTGGCGACGGCGCTGAAGATGTTCGAGAAGCGAAACAACGTGCAGTCGCAAGGCATCGTCTGGGCCTACCGCGCCAAGCGCGAACTGCTGCGGATGCGCACCACCGCGCAATCCGCAATCCGCAATCCGCAATCCGCAATTGAAGCGGCGCGCCGCGCGCTGAAACTGGCGGACGAGGACGCCCGCACCGACTCTCCCGTCGAGCGCGACTACATCCGCGCCCACTGGCTACTGGGCGCGGCATACCGCGTCGCCGACCAGCCGGACGAGGCCGAGCGCCACCTGCACGAGGCGCTGGAACGCTGCCGCCGCATCAACATGGTGGATCACGAAGCCGACATCCTCATTGACCTGACGCGGCACAGCGCCGCCACGGGCGCGGTGGACGAGGCCCAGCGGCTGGCCGAAGAGGCGCGGCTCATCGCCGAGCGCAGCGGCTACGTGCTGCAAGGCGCGGACGCCCACCTGGAACTCGCCCGCCTCGCCCTGGCCCGCCACGACCGGGTGAGCGCACGCGCCCACGCCCAACAAGCCCACACACTCGCCACCTGCGACGGCCCGCCTGATTACACCTACAAAGCCGCCTACGACGAAGCCGGGGCGTTGCTGCGACAGTTGGGTTAGTTGCGGCAGAGGGGCGCGCTACAAACTGAAGGGGGTAGCGGATCAATGGGGAGAGAGATTGCGGAACAAACGGATAGGCGCCAAGCAAGATCGTTCGGAGGTAGTGGCTCAAAGAGGAGAGGTCTTGCCGCAGATGGACGCTGAAAAACGCGGATCAAACCTGTTAGTCATTCAATTGATCTGCGTGGGTCTGCGTTGATCTGCGGCCTGGCTCTCTCCCCATTGACCCACTACCCTTTTTCTTGAAATCCAGCGCCACCGCCGTCAAGCGCCCGTGCCCGTCGCCAGGCCGAAAAGTTTGGTCATCAAACCGCCTTCCGGCTCGGCCCGTTCAATCGTCAAATCAACCTGCTTGCGCCCGTCGCGCCGCGCGGTCAGCCGGTACACCTTGCGCCGCAAGCGCAGCACATAATGCGTGACGCCGCGATTGGCCTGCGCCGTCGAGGGCGGCTGAAAGCCCCAGCGGAGTTTGCCGCTCACCGTCTCGTTGATCAGATTCTCAAGCATGCTGTCTGCTTCGGCGGGGGTTGGATTTGTATTCTCAGTAGTCAAACTTGTCTCCAGATAAAACGCGCTGCTTCAATTGCCAAGACATCAATGTTACTGCCGTCGCGGGCAACTATAACAATTCCGCACTGGCAGCACTACTGGCTTTGACCAGGAGCCAATTTTTAGCCAGATCACCGCTGGCAAGTTCTGCGCAGCGTCATTGCTGAAACCGCGCCTGGTAATAGCTGGCAACGAATTTTCCGGCCTATTCACAACGCAGCGCAATCATCGGATCCACTTTCGTCGCCCGCCGCGCCGGTATCCAACACGCCGCGAGCGCCACCAGCGTCAACAACAGTGCGATCCCGGCAAAGGTCAGTGGGTTGGTGGCGCTCACGCCAAACAACAGCTTCGTCATCAAGCGCGTCAGTGCCAAGGCGGTGAGCAAGCCCAGCCCTACGCCCAGCAGCGCCAACCGCATGCCTTGCCCGACCAGCAGCTTGATGACATCGCGGTGTCCGGCACCCAGTGCCATGCGCAAGCCGACTTCGTGCGTGCGTTGCGTGACCGCATAGGACATCACGCCGTAAAGTCCGACCGCCGCCAACAGCAAGGCCAGCGCGACGAACAGGCCAATCAGTTGCAAGTTGAAGCGTGGTTGCCAGAGCGTGTCCGACACGACTTGTTCCATGCTCACGACCTCAGAGATGGGCACATTGCGGTCGAGTGTTCTGACGGTTTCCCCGCACAACGCTGGCGAGTGTTTGCGGCGCGACTGAAGTGCGCACAACCAACGTCATCGCGGTGAACGGCCCGGCGGTTCCGGCGTAAAAGATCGGGTCTTGTTGAAAGGGCAAATAGATTTCGTTCGTGGGCGCGTCAGTCCAGCTATCTTACTTAATATCCCTGGCGACGCCGACCACGGTCAGCCATTGCACCGGCTGCGTGCGGTCGCGCGGATTGTCGAGGGTCAGGCGTTTGCCGAGGGCGGCTTCCGCCGGCCAATAGCGTTTGGCCATGGTCTCGTTGACGATCACGACGCGCGGCTTCGACGTGACCGCTGTCTCGTTTCACGCCTACGCTTACATCGCCGACCATTACGCGCTGTTGCCGCACGGCGCGAGCATCGGCGATGGCTACGGCCCGCTGGTGGCGCGCGAGCCGTTCGCGGCCAGCGAATTGAAAAACAAACGCATCGCCATTCCGGGCGAATTAACCAGCGCCTTTCAGGCCTTGCGGCTGCACACGCCGGAGTTTGAATACGGTGTCGAACCCTTCGACGGCATCATCGAATTGGTCGCGGCAGGCAAGTACGACGCGGGTCTGCTGATTCACGAAGGCCAATTGACCTTTCACGAACAGGGCCTGGACAAGATCGTAGACCTGGGCGCGTGGTGGCTGGCGGAAACGGGCTTGCCCTTGCCGATGGGCGGCAACGCCATCAAACGCGACCTGGGGCCGGAGTTGCAAAAACAGGTCTCATACTGGTTGCACCGTTCGATTGAGTATTCGATGGACAATCGCGAAGACGCGCTCAATTACGCCATGCAATTCGCCCGCGATATGCCGGTCGAGACGGCGAATAAGTTTGTGGCGATGTGGGTCAACAAGAGCACGCTGGGCTATACCGAACGCGATAAACAGGGCGTGCGGTTGTTGCTGGAGGAAGGCTTCCGTAAGGGCGTGATTCCGCGGCAAGTGACGGTTGAGTTTGTGGACTAAGATTATCGCTTCTCTATCCAGAGCTAACGGCGCGCAGATTTGTCAAATGGGGGAACCGGATGTTGTTGTTCGTGGCGACGGGATTGACATTGTCCGTGTTTGTCAGGCTTGGCAACCAGCGGCTCAGCGTACAGAAGTTGGCTTTTTCGACTGAGTGGCGAGGTTCCGAAGCGGAGAAATAAACGCCTCATACGGGACTTCACCAAGCAACTCATACTTGCCACCGCGAAATCCATAAAGAGTTGTCACAAAAGGTCCGCTCCCTCCCTCGCCGGTTGTGAGCAGCACATCAATCTCATCTTCGCCAAGATCAAGCAGCGTCGCATCGAGGCGATAATTCTCGTCAAACATCAGCTTTGCCTGAGCAGGGGATACGGCAAATATCTGAAACTGATTGGAAGCGGCGGCAATATCCCAACTGACAATCAACTCTGGGTTAGGGTCAGGGGTGACATTGCGCACATACATACTGAGCGGCAACCCTTCTATGTCGCGCTGGTAAAGCGTCGCATTGGAGGACAAGTTTTTGATCAGAATCCGGGAGGGCGGGGAAATTTTGTCAGCGAGATTCTTCCGGGTTTCGATAAATGCACCTAAAAAGGTGTCATCCCCAACGATCCAAGTAGCAGAACTGGCGATGTTATAACGGTCAAGGTCAAGGCTCCCTTGTGCTATTACAACTGTAGAGGCCGCAACTTTACTCGAAGGGTTTTCCTCTGCTTTCTGTTTGCTATCATTACACGCTGCCAAAACAATAATAGCAAAGATAAAAATAGCAACGCA
>JAYUCP010000080.1:0-37953 GCA_043740245.1 Acidobacteriota bacterium
GGCAGACCTGCGTGTCTGCCCCGATGGCATTAGACGGACTCCGAAGGCATCCAACCCGACCGGGGCAGACACGCAGGTCTGCCCCTACGCTGTTTTGCCAGGCGAGCTAAAAGGCGATCTGGACAACATCGCGCTGACGGCTTTGCAGAAAGAGCCAGCGCGGCGTTATCGCACCGTGCAGCAACTGAGCGAAGACCTGCGCCGTCATCTGACCGGTGAACTGGTCTTCGCGCGGCAAGCCACATTGGGGTATCGCGTCCAACGCTTCGTCAAACGCAACCGGGGCTTGGTGCTTGCTGCGACGCTGGTATTGGTCACATTGCTGGGCGGGATTGCGACGACGTTGCAACAGGCGCGGGTGGCGCAAACGCAGGCGCGCGCCAATCGCCGGCTGGCTTATGCCGGACAAATGCACATGGCGACGCTGGCTTGGGATTTGGCGAACATCGGCCAATTGCGCGAATTGATCGAACAGTCCGCGCCGCAACCCGGCGAAGAGGATTTGCGCGGCTTCGAGTGGTACTACCTCTGGCGGCTGGCGCACCACAACGGCGAACGTTTCAGCCTGCCGCATCCGCAAGAAGTTTGGGCGGTGGATTATTCGCCCGCTGGCCAGCGCATCGCTTCGGGTTGTGACGACGGCAAGCTGCGCGTGTGGGACGCCGCGACGGGGCGCATGCTGGGTGAATACAACGGGCACACGAATGTCATATTTGACGTGGCCTGGTCGCCCGATGGACAACAGATCGCCACTGCCGGTGGAGATGGCGTAGCGCGGTTGTGGGAGGCGGCGACGGGCCGTGAGTTGGTTGTCTTCAAAGGACACACGCACCACAGAGTCAACGCGGTCGCCTTCTCGCCCGATGGGAAAAGGCTGGCCACCGGCAGCCGCGATGGCACTGCGCGCGCGTGGGAGACGGCCACGGGCCGCGAACTGCTCACTATTCAAGCCACTGCCAGTTGGGTCAATACGGTCGCGTTTTCGCCCGATGGCCGCTGGCTGGCAACGGGACACGCCGCAAGACCGACGCTCAAATTGTGGGATGCCGCCACGGGCCGTGAGATTCGCGCGCTGGATAAATATAGTGACGCAATCTGGTCAATCGCGTTCTCCCCAAATGGAAGGACGCTGGCTGCGGGTTACAAAACCGGCATTGCATATTTGTGGGAGGTCAGCACCGGCAAAGAACTCGCCGCCTTCAAAGGCCACCGCGATGAAATCAAATCACTCGCCTTCTCGCCTGACGGAAAGCTGCTGGCGACGGCCAGCGCCGACCGCACGGTCAAATTGTGGGATGCGTTGACGGGCGAGGGGATCACCACGCTGAAAGGACACACGGGACAGGTTTGGTCGGTCACCTTCTCGCCCGACGGCAAAGGCCTCGTGACCAGCGACACTGAGAACACGGTGAAGGTCTGGGACTTGTCCGCCGCGCTGGAATTCACTGCGCGCACGCACGACCTTTACCCCAACAATATCTTTGCGGTCTTCGCGCCTGACAGCCAAAAGCTGGCGCTAGGACGAGGAACTGCGGTAGATGTTGTAGAGGCCGCCACTGGCCGTGTTCTCGCAACCTGTGCCGGCTACAATCGAGCCGTCACTTCGGCAGTCTTCTCGCCCGACGGCAAGCGGCTGTTCACGAGCAGTTTTGACGGCACGGCCAGCGTCCGCGATGCGGCCAGCGGCAAAGAGTTGTTGACTTTCAAAGGCCACACAAAAAACATTGAATCCCTCGCCTTGTCACCCGCTGGCCAAACACTGGCGACTGGCAGTAATGATTCGACCGTCAAGTTGTGGCGGGCAGCGACAGGGCACGAACTCGCCACGCTCAAACATCCAAGTCTGGTGCGCGCCGTGGCCTTCTCACCCGATGGCAAACGACTGGCCGCTGGTGTGCACGACGCTACCGCGCGGCTCTGGGAGGTGGCCACGGGCCAGGAACTCGCCGTCTTGCGCGGCCACACCAAACCGATTTTGACACTCGCCTTTTCGCCGGACGGCCAGACACTGGCGACCGGCAGCGCCGACATCACCGTCAAGCTCTGGCAGGTCACGACGGGCCGCGAGTTGGCGGTCTTCAAAGGCCCCGCCGGTCACGTCCGCTGTTTAAACTTCTCGCCCGATGGCAAGCGGCTCGTCACCGGCAGTTCCGAAGGGCTGGTCAGGTTGTGGGATGTGGCTACGCAACAGGAAGTCATCGCGTTGAAAGCGGGCAACGGCAGCGTCAGTTCAGTCGCCTTCGCACCGGGCGGACAGATGCTGGTGGGCACTTCCTCCGATCCGGTGGTGCGGGTTTGGCGCGCGGCAACGGCGCAGGAAGTAGCTGCGGCAAGCAGGAAGTGACGACGGATGCTGCTGGCAAGCGAGAATCGGAATTAGCCGGCTTTGCGCAAAGACAGGCCAACTCAGCACCCCGCGCACCGGCACCCAAGTCGCCATCCCGGAAGGCAAAACGATCCGCTTCAAACCGGGCAAAGAGTTGCAAGCTTAAGTTCCCGACGAATTACCAGCGCCTCCATCTCATTTCACCTCCTTGACCTCTCGGCGGTTTCCCGCAACGGAAGCCGCCGTTTTGTTTTGGGCGCAACCGCCTGCACAAAACGGGTGCAGCCAAACACGTGTTTTGGCTGCACCCGTTTTCATTTGCCCAACGAGCGGCAAACAATCGCTCACCCGCACGCCCTATGGCGCGAAATACCCCGACGCATCCAAAATCAAATCCGTCGTGAATTGCGTCAGCACTTTGAACTTGCCATCCGCCGGACTCAAGCCGACAAAGTAATGCCGGTTGTAACCAAACGTCGCGGGTGCCGGATAGTTCGACGTAGCCACCAGCGGGGCCGTCGCCAGGTTCGCTGGAAACAGCGTCAGGAAGCCTGCGCCCGTAGTGTTGACGACCGAGACATTGCCGGCGACGGCTTGCGCGGCGGCGGGCAGGGTGCAGAAGTTCGCCGCCATCTGCGTATGCGTCGCCATCGTCAGATTGCCCGTGATCGGCGCGTTCGTGCGCGTACAGCCCGTCAGCGTGAGACCCGGCAGATCGGGGCGCGTTTCGAGCAGTCGCACCGGGCTCGGCAGCGGATTGAACAAGAGTCCCGCGCCGTTCGCGTCGTTCACATCCGCGCTGTAATAGCCGAGGATGTCCACCACCAGATGCGTCGTCACAAAGGTGTATATCTTGAACTTGCCATCTGCGCCCAGCTTCACGGCGAACGGCCCGTTGATGACATCGCCGCCCGCATAGTTTGAACTCGCCACTGTGGGCCGCGTTCCGCCACTCGGATAAATCGTCAAGTAACCGCCACCGTTCGGCAACACACTCGTCGCGTTGCCGACCAGCACTTGCGCTGTCGCGGGAATCGAATTGCACGGCGCAGCCACCGGCGCACGGCCCTGCACCGACAGATCCAAATTCGGATCCGCATTCGGATTGCCCGTGCCCACTAGCGGTGTGCCCGGCGTGATGCAGCCCGTCAGGCCCGCGCGCGTTTCGAGCAAGCGCACCGGCGTCGCCAGCGCGTGGAAGTACAAGCCGCCGGTGTTCGGTGGCGCGTAGTAACCGGTCACGTCCACGATCACGTGCGTGGTCGCGCTGCTGAAAATCTTGAACGCGCCATCGCCCGCGCCCAGGCCGACCGTGAAGACGTTGTTGGTGATTTCGCCCGCGCCAAAGTTGGAGTTGGCGACCGTCGGTTGCGTCGCCGTGCTTGGAAACAACGTCAGAAAACCGCCCGCCGCCGGCACGACAGTGATGTTGCCCGTGACCGCCGCCGCATTCGCCGGAATGCCCGCGCACGTCGTGCGGGCGGGCAGCGTCAACGTGCCATTCGCATTGATCGGCACGCCGGGTGTCGTGCAACCGGTCAAGCCCGCACGTGTTTCCAGCAAGCGCACCGGCGCGGCCAGCGGATAGAACTGCAAACCGCTGCCGCTAACTATCAAGGTGTACGTGCGCTCGCCGAAACAACCGTTGGCGTCGGTAGCCCGAATGGTGAAGGTGAAGGTGTTCTGTATCGCCGGCAAGCCCGCGAGCACGCCCGTCGCGGCGTTCAACGTCAAGCCATTGGGCGGCGTCCCGCTGCTGCTCCAAGTGATCGCGCCGACACCGCCGGTTTGCGTGAAGGCCTGTGCATACGCCGTGCCGACGAAGCCGTTGGCCAGCGAGCCAGGCGCGATGGTGATGGTCGGGCAGATCGTCAGCGTATACGCCCGTTCCCCGAAACATTGATTGGCGTCGGTGGCGCGCACCGTGAAGTTGAACGTGCCCGCCGCCGTCGGCGTGCCCGCGAGTAAACCGGTCGAAGTGTTCAGCGTCAGGTTGTTCGGCAACGTGCCGGTGCTGCTCCAGGCAATGGTGCCGGTGCCGCCGGTTTGCGTGAGTTGCTGACTGTAAGCCACGCCGATTTGTCCGTTGGGCAACGTCGCGGGATTGACGCTGACGGCACAACCGGAGTTCTGTGTGACGGTGAAGGTCTGCCCCGCGACCGTCAGCGTGCCTGTCCGCTGGGGGCCCGTGTTGGCGGCCACGGTGTAATTGACCGTGCCGTTGCCGCTGCCTGGCGTACCAGAAGTGATGGTGAGCCAGGTGGCATTGCTCGTCGCCGTCCACGCGCAGCTCGCCGCAGCCGTGACAGTGGTCGAACCGCCGCCACCCGCCGCCGTGAAGTTCTGCGAAGTCGGATTGATGGTGAATGTGCAGCCAGAGCTTTGTGTGATGGTGAAGGTCTGACCCGCAACCGTCAGCGTGCCAGTGCGCTGCGGGCCACTGTTCGCCGCCACAGTGTAATTGACTGTGCCGTTGCCACTGCCCGGCGTGCCGGAGGTAATCGTGAGCCAGGCCGCGTTATTCGTCGCCGTCCAGGCGCAGCCCGCCGCAGCGGTCAAAGCAACTGAATTGCTACCGCCACTCGCCGCAAAGTTCTGCGAAGTGGGATTGATGGTGAATGTGCAGCCGCTCGTCTGCGTCACAGTGAAAGTCTGACCCGCTACCGTCATCGTCCCAGTGCGCGCCGGGCCGATATTGGCCGCCACCGAATATGCAACTGTGCCGTTGCCGCTCCCGCTCGACCCAGAGGTGATCGTGACCCAAGGATCGTTGCTGATTGCGCCCCAGGGGCAACCTATTGTCATTACATTGACACTGCCCGTGCCGCCGCTCGCCGCGAAGCTTTGGCTCGTCGGTGAAATGGTCGTTGTGTTGATATTAGTCACAGTTGCCGCAACGGTCATCGTGTTGTTGCCAGGTGTGTAGTCTGGCGTTGTGGAGTTGACCGTCGAGGTATTAGCGATGACAACTCCGTTGATGGCCGAGCAATTCACCGTGGCTAGGATGGTTGCGCTTGCGGTCGCGCCAACCGCAAGCGAGTTGAAGGTGACAGTGCGATTGTTGCCCGAACCGCCGCAGACGCCTCCACCCGCTGCAGAGCACGAGACAAATGTTACCGAAGATGGCAGGTTATCTAGGACAGTAAAGCTGGTGGCGGCGATCAGGCCGTTATTTGTGACGTTGATCGTATAGGTGACATTTGAACCAGCCGCTACCGGATTGGGTGAAGCAATTACGGCGATAAGCAAATCGGTGGAAGCGACCGGCGCGCAGGCATCACCCAGCCCGTCGCCGTTAAGGTCCGCCTGGCTGGGATTAGCGACGAGCGGGCAGTTATCTGTAGCATTGGGGACTCCATCGCCGTCAAAGTCAGGGCTGCCAAGCGTGCCGTTAATATAATCAGTGGGAGTCAACTCGGGTTGGGTTGTGAAAGGCGCAGTTGTCCCCACTGCGACTGATGTCCGAGTAGGTCTGTCAATGAAATCGGGCGAGAAATGGAAGTCATAGACGATGTTTGTCCAATCATTCCAGCCGGTGAGTGATTGGCCTGGGCTTGGAGGCGCGCTGTCGAAACCTTCTATCGAATTAACATCGCTGGCGACAGAGTTTTCAAACATACCATCAAAGTTCCAATCTATACGACCGCTACTGGGCCCTACTGCCGCAACGCGATTGATCCCAAATAATGTTCGTAGTCCTAGCGGTCCGCTTATACCGTTATTCTCGTTTAAGCTGCTTTCATTCAAGGCAGCAAGCTGGCTGCGCGAGTAATCCAATGTGCGATTGACGCGAACCAAGGTATTATCAGCGACACTGGGCAGTCCTACAGAACGACCAGACCGATTAAACTGGAGCGAATAATTCATAACACTCAGGAAATTCGGCTTGTGATGTACATCGTCGCTGCCACCGTGGCGGAGGCCGAGCGTGTGGCCTAATTCATGCATAAAGGTACCTGCCACTATGTCAGTCCACTCAGCCGCGTAAGTTACCCCCCATTGAGCACCCGCAGTGTTAGCTCGGTCTTCGAAGTCATTGTTGGGTCCAGGGTTTGACCCGAGTGTAACCATGAAGTCATTGCCTGGTAGTTCTCCAATGCCTGACGAGTCGCCAAGCCCAGCCAACTTATGTCCGAAGATGCAATAGCGGAAGACTTGGCGGCGAGCTTCGAGAATGTTGACGGAGTTGGGTGACATTCTATCGGCTTGTTTTCCGAAGTGGCCCTCCTTCAAATCGTTGAAGTCATCGGCTGCTCCCGGGCCCCGACTCTCAAAGAGGATAGAAGCAATTTCGGGAAGCGGCTCATCAACAAAGATGTGCAGACTGATGCCGGTCGTGCCGTCGGGATTAGCTACAGGCGCTGCCGCAAACGCATTAACGACTTGATTGAGGGCGCTACCCGTTATTGAGGCGTCTTCAGGACGGTGGCTATGCGTCCCCTCCATATAATCTATCTCGACAAAGAGGTCATGACGGTTGGGATTGGCATTAAAGGGAGGCTGATTGAGGGCAAGGTCAATAGTTCCATCGCCGTTAATATCAATGCCGTTTGTCTCCCAAGAGTCCAATAAACCGTCACCATCCTTATCCCCATCCGCGCATTTGGAGAACTCTGAGGTATCTGTAGGTATACCACCCACCAGCCTGGTTGCCGTGGCAGTAAGAAATTGGCCCGAAAGGGTTGTGGATGTCGCATTGCCGCTGCCATCAGTCACTACTGTTACCGCATTGCGGAACATCTTCCCCTCGCCGTTTTGAGAAGCGTCGCAGGTAGAGTTCGTGAAGAACTCGATCCTGAAGCTGGAATTTGGCGTGCTGTTGAGCGAAACCTGCGTGTTGTTGTCGGGGAGCACCGTCAAAACAGGGAAGTTTTGCTGATTATTCGCGCCGGCATCGCCATCGCCGGGGTCATTCGGCGTCACTCCGTTTGCACCAAGATCAATCCCCAGGCCTGTATTGGAATGAATGGAATTAGAGAGAATTGCGTTCCCGATGCCAGAGTTGACATACACTCCGTCGCCGCCGTTAAAGGCTATGGTATTACCTTCACCACTGCCTGTACCGCCTATCTTGTTATTGAATGCACTTGTAGTGATTAACACGCCATGGCTTGAATTACCCAAAGCAGAAGCCCCAGTAACATCAGTACCGATGTAGTTTCCTTGTACCGTGTTGCTTGTGGAGTTGATATTGATTTGGACTCCATAAATATCATTTCCTGAAATGATATTGCGTGCTCCGGTAGATGTACCGCCTATCGTGTTATTGGCTCCAGTATTATAGATGAACACACCGGCTTGCGTGTTACCCAAATCAGCCGAACCATTCACATCTGTGCCAATATAGTTGCCTTGTAATACGTTTCCTGTTCCTACGCTGCCACCAATTGCAACCCCATTGTTATTATTTCCCGAAATAATATTGCGCGCCACAGCAGTAGTTCCACCTATTGTATTGTTGGGCGCACCAATGATTATGCCATCATAAGTATTACCCACACTAGCAGTGCCATTAACATCAGTGCCAATGTAGTTTCCTTGTACTGCGTTTCCGGTCGCGCTGCTTGAACCGATACTGATTCCGCTACCATTTCCCGAGATGATGTTGCGCGCTCCAGCACTCGTTCCCCCGACTGTGTTATTAGCCGTGCCAATTAGCACGCCAGTCAGAGAGTTGCCCAAATCGGCGGTGCCGATTACGTCCGTGCCGATGAAATTGCCTAGCACTTCGTTTCCTGATCCATTGCCTGGAATGCTGAAGGAGATAGAAACTCCATGTCCAAATATGTTGTTTCCCGAAATGATGTTACGTGCTGCAATAGTAGTCCCCCCTATTGTGTTATTGAACCCATATACCTGTACACCATTGCTGCCGTTGCTCAAAGCAGCCGTACCATTCACGTCAGTGCCAATGAAATTGCCTTCCACCTTGTTTCCTGTAATGCTACTACCAGAAGCGCTATGAAGAAGAATACCGTAATTACCGAAACGGTTGATGACCAACCCTCTGACAGTGTTATTGCTAGATGCGATGGACAGCCCACTTGGCCCATCCCCCGGTATACTGATTCCATTCAATTCAATAGTCGGAGTGCCAGAAAAACCGGGTTGAGTTGTGCCATCAATTGTTACAGGAGAATAGATAGGCGGCAGCTCTGACAAAGGCGTGATTGTCTTTATTCCTGAGCCGATTGAAAATGAAATTGTGTCCGCGCCTGCGCTGGCATTGGCTTGCTGAATCGCCGCTCGTAGTGTGCATTCACCGGTCAATATGCATTGACCGGTATTGGGGGTAATCGTACCAGTAGAACAGATACCGTCATTCGGATCACAATCGTTTCCGTCCCCTGTTGAATTGACTACGAAAGTGGACATTGGTGCTGTCATTGCTACGGTCAGGTCATGCTGCCCTTTCTTCAATATAACAAGGTCATTCAAAACATCTACATTCAATCGCATCGGCAACACTGCTACTGGCTCGTCTGCTATATCAAGAGATATAGCAACTCTCTTCGAGGACTCTTGTTCTTTATCACCGCCTAGAATGTGAAGTTGATGACTGGCCTGATCCACTAAGACAAGGTCGTCTTGCGGTAGGCTTGAAACCTTTGCACGAACAAGGCGAGATGCTGGATCAAAGGTACCATCGGAAAATGATTCAACTGCCCACTTCCTGTTTTTCCTGCTTACGAGGTGGGCTTTACCTTCTTCGTCTAGCAGGGCCATTCCCGCCTGATTGTTGCTGGCGAAATTTCCTATCGCCATCGCTTTGATCCCCGCTGGCAGGGTTATGCCGGTAACTTTTGCTGGAGCGACTTCAGTGCGCTTCGTCTCGTCGAGCGACAACTGCCGGTCGCGGCCTTGCACGATCACCAACTCACTGCCTGCTGCTATGGCTAGGTCATAAGCGTAATCCTCATCCAACTGACCTATGGCAAGCGCGCGCGCATCCGCGGGCAGAGCGATGGCTTCAGGCTTGCCGCGCAAGGCTCCTTCGGGCGATTCGAAGACCAAAGCCTGTGGCCCTTGTGGCCCTGCTACGGCTACGACTACATCATTCAACCCATCCCGCCGGTTGATGTCGCCGCAGGTCATAACCGTCACGTGCCCGGCCAGGGCAACTTTTTGTGCCTGACCGAAATTGCCGCGCCCATCGCCTGAGAGCAGGTAGAGCGCATCGCTTCCACGCGCCGCTGTTACGATGTCCCAGTGGCCATCGGCATCGAAATCTCCTGTCGCGAGGAAATCAATCCTTTCTGGCACATCGAAAACCAGAGCGGGATAAAGAAAGGGAGAATCGGTAAACGTTCCTTCGGCCTTGCGTTGTTTGGCTTCAGGAGCGTTGGGATATATCGCATCCACATTTCCGCGATGAAGCGACAAGATGCCTCCGGTTGCGTCTGCGTAACCGCAAACCAGGTCGGGAACCCCATCCTCATCAAAATCATCAGCGGCAAGCGCCAGCGGTTGAGCCAATTGTTTTTCCAGACTGTGGGTGAGATTGGCCGCTCCGTTGTAGGTCACTGGCAAGTCAATGCCGTCACGCAGATTGATCCAGGGATTGCCACGCCCGGCAGCTTGCAAAGTGACTTTCCCGCTGGCTGTCATGGTCGGTGGTGTGCTGATGCTGACGGCTCCGTTTGCTCGCAGCAGCACGAAGGCCGAGACGCAGGTGAACAGCGTCAGAGTTAGGCTCAGTGCTAAGATGAAATGGAAGCGTCTATGCATAGCAGTACTCCTTCAATAAAAGCCAAGCTACCTGATCATAGCGATACTCCTTCAATAGAAACTATGCTATCTGGAGTTGTGCCGCAAATAAAAAAGACGCGGAAAGCCTTTCGGCCTCCCGCGTCTTCTTCATTTCAGACCTTCAACGCGACGGCGTTCAATTACTCGACACAGCCGTGAAACCACTGCAACGATTGTTCGGATCGTTGCCGTTGATGAGGTCGAGGATGATTGCCAATCTACCCATGTCCTCCGCGCGGTTTTCGGTCAGCGCCAGCCGCACCTGATTCAGCAGATCGCCGATGGTCGTGTTGACACTGACGGTGAAGCCGTTCGACAACTGCACCGGCGTGAAGTTGACGCCGTAACAGCGCAAGACACCGTTCAGCACGGCTGCCGAACCGAAGGGCCCGGAAACCGCGAGCAAGCTGATTTGCGCGGCAACGTATTCGGCATTGAGTTGCGAGAGCGTCGAGCGCCCGCCCTGCAACGCGCGTTTTACATCGGCCAGATTGTCTTGAATCGAAACCGGCTGATTGAAATTCACGCCCGCGATCAGGATCGAACCGTTCGGCAAGCGGCTCATGTTCAACACGTAATACTGCGGCGCTTGGAAGCAGACCGCCTGGCAGGGCGGCGCGTTGTCAATCGTCAGGCTCACCGCCGTCGAAGACCCGCCACCGGGCGCGGGGTTGAAGACGGTGATGTTGGCCGCGCCGGTCGTGGCTGCGTCAGCCGCCGGGATCGCCGCCGTCAGCGTGTTGTTGCTGCTAAACGTCGTCAGCCGATCCGCGCCATTCCAACGCACGACCGCGCCGGGTACGAAGCCCGCGCCGGTCACGGTCAGTGTGAAACCGCCGCCGCCCGCTTGCACAGACGCCGGATTGATCGCCGAGAGCAGCGGTTGCGGATTGTTCACAGCAAACGGCAAGGCGTTCGACAGGCCGCCGCCCGGCGCGGGATTGACCGCCGTGATACTGAGCACGCCGCCGCTGACCAAATCGGTGTCGGTCAATTGCGCGGTCAATTGCGTGGCGCTGACAAAGGCCGTCTCGCGCGCGGCGCCGTTGACTTGCACCACCGCGCCGTTAAAGAAGCCCGTGCCATTCACCGTCAACGCTTGCCCCGCGCTGCCCGCCAACGCCTGATTGGGCGCGAGCGAGAGCAGCGTAGGCCGACCGTTGACGACGGTGAAATTGGCTTGGCCGATTTCAGCCGTGCCGATGGGCGAGGTGTAAAACAGGCGCACCAGATAATTCCCTGCCGCGGGCAACGGGCCGAAGCTGCTGGTCAAACTCCAAGGCGTGATGACCGCCGTGCAGACCTGGCTCGCGTTGGAAGTGCTGATGCGCACTTCGTTGCCAACGATAGAAACCTGCGGATTTTGCGGAATGCAGCCATCCGGCCAGATGCCGGAAAGCTGCGCGGTGATCGTGTCGTTGGTTGTTGGCGCATTCGGCGTCAATGCGATTTGCGCCGCTGGCAATTGGCGGATGGCAAAGGCTGCGCCGTTTGACGTGCCGCCGCCGCCGCTGACCGAAGGCGGCGTAAAGACGGTAACCGAAGCCGTGCCGCCTTGCGCCAAATCCGCCGCCGGAATTTGCGCGGTCAGTTGCGTGGCGCTGACACGCGCGGTCGCACGCTCAGCGCCGTTCCAGCGCACGACCGAATCGCTGACGAAGCCCGTGCCGTTGACCGTCAGCGTGATGCCCGCTGCGCCTGCAAACGAAGCGTTCGGCGTAAGGTTGCCGATGACCGGAACGGGATTGGGCGGCGGGACGATGTTGAATTGCAGCGCATTCGACGGGCCGCCACCGGGCGTTGGGTTGACTACGGTCAGGTTGGCCGTGGCCGCGTTGGCGATGTCCGCCGCCGTGATCTGCGCGACGATTTGCGTGGTGCTGATGTAAGCGGTGGGCCGCGCTTCACCATTCCAATTCACGCGCGAACCGGCGACGAAACCTGTGCCGGTGATCGTTAGCGTGAAGGCCGGGCCACCTGCGAACGCCTGATTCGGATTGAGCGACGCAATCGCGGGTACTGGGTTCGGTTCGTCTTTGACCGTGAAGGCCAACGCCCCGGACGTGCCGCCACCGGGCGCGGGCGTAAAGACCGTGACTTGCGCGGTGGCGACTTGCGCCACGTCTTGCGCGTTGACGACCGCCGTCAATTGCGTCTGACCGGCATAAGTCGTCAGCCGATCCTGCCCGTTCCAACGCACGACCGACGCGGGCGTGAAGCCCGTGCCGATCAACGTCAGCACAAAACTGGGACTGCCTGCCGCCGCCGTATTGGGCACGAGTAGCGCCAGCGCGGGCGCGGGATTCGTCACGGTGAAATTCACTGCGCCCGCCAGACCGCCGCCCGGCGCGGGGTTGAAGACCGTGACCGCGAATGTGCCGCCCGTGGCCGTGGCTATGGCGGGCAATTGCGCGCTCAGTTGCGAGTTGGTCACGTATGTCGTCGGCACGTCGTTGCCGTTGAAACGCACTTGCGAATTCGCGGCAAAGCCGGAGCCGTTGACGACCAACGACAATGCGCCGCTGCCCGCGACAACAGCTTCTGGATTGATGCTGGTGATGCGCGGCGCGGGGTTGGTGATGGTGAAGGCTACGCCGCCTGACGAACCGCCACCGGGCGCGGGATTGAAGACCGCGACTTGCGCCGTGCCGCCCGCCGCGATGTCGCTGGCAGGAATCTGCGCGACGACCAGCGTCTCTGAACCGAAGTCGGTCGGACGATCCTGCCCGTTCCAACGCACGACCGAACCTTGCACGAAGCCCGTGCCCGTGACGATCAACGTGAAGCCGGCGCCACCCGCCACAGCCGTGGTCGGGTTGAGCGTCGCAATGCGCGGCAACGGATTGCGTTTACGCACTTCGAGCGGCAAGGCGTTCGACAGACCGCCGCCCGGCGCGGGATTGCTCACTTGCACTTGCAAAGTGCCGACCGTCGCCAGGTCATTGGCCGTGAGCGCCGTGGTCAATTGCGTGGCGCTGATATACGTCGTCGTGCGCGCATTGCCGTTGATGACGATTTGCGAACCGCGAATAAAGCCGGTGCCAGTCACGGCCAACGTCACGCCGGTGGCGTCTTCGGCCACGATGTTCGGCGTCAGGCTGGTCAGCACGGGCACGGCGTTGATGATGTTGAGCGTCACGCTATTCGACGTGCCGCCGCCCGGCGCGGGATTGAAGACGGCCAATGTCAAGGTGCCGGCGGATGCAATGTCGTTGGCTGTCAATTGCACAGTCAGTTGATTGGCATTGACCAGCGTGGCAGGCCGGGTCTCGCCATTGCCATTCAAGCGCACAATCGAAGCCGCGACGAAGCCGCTGCCGTTGATCGTCAGCGCCAGGCCATTCGCGCCCGCCGTGGCGTTGACCGGGTTGAGCGAAGTGAGCGCGGGCACGGGGTTGGGCGCTTGCGTGATGTTGAAGGTCAGCGGATTCGATTCGCCGCCGCCCGCTGGCGGCGTGAACACAGACACACTGGCCGCGCCCAGATTGGCGATGTCCGCCGCCGTGATTTGCGCGATCAGTTGCGTGCTGTTGGTGAAGGTCGTCGCGCGGGGCTGCCCATTCCAGCGCACTACCGAATCGCTGACGAAATTGACGCCCGTCACCGTCAACGTGAAGGCCGCGCCACCCGCCGTCGCCGTCGCCGGACTGAGCGCCGTGATGCGCGGCAACGGCCGCGTCGCCTGATTGATCGTGAAGGTGAATTCGTTGGAAGCCGCGTTGGCCGCGGGGCTGAACACTGTGAGTTTCGCCGTGCCCACATTGGCGATGTCCGCCGCTGTAATTTGCGCGGTCAGTTCGGTCACGCTGACGACCGTGGTCGCGCGGTTCTCGCCGTTCCAGCGCAAGACCGAATTGGCCGCGAAGTTCGTCCCCGTCACCGACAGTGTGAAGGCCGGGCCGCCCGCGACCGCTGAATTCGGACTGATGAGCGTGATCGCCGGCGCGGCGAAAGTGATCGTCAATGGCAGCTCGGTTGAAAGGCCACCGCCTGGTGCTGGATTGAAAACACGAATTGCCGCCGTGCCGCCATTGGCGATGTCTGCCGCAGTGATGGCCGCGCGCAATTCAGTCGCTGAGACAAAGGTTGTCGGGCGATCTTGCCCGTTCAACCGCACGACCGAAGCTTGCACGAAATTCGTGCCTGTGACCGTCAGCGTGAACGCTTGTCCGCCCGCCGTCACCGTGGCCGGATTCAACGCGGTCAACGTGGGCACAGGGTTCGGCGGTTGCGCGATGGTGAAAAGCTGCGCGCTCGAAACGCCGCCGCCCGGCGGTGAATTGAACACTGTGACGCTGGCCGTGCCTGCGTTGGCAATGTCGTTGGCCGTGATCTGCGCCGTCAGTTGCGTGCCGCTGACAAAGGTCGTTGTGCGCGCTTCGCCGTTCCAACGAATAACCGATTCGCTGACGTAACCCGATCCGTTGACCGTCAGCGTGAAGGCCGCGCCGCCCGCTTGCGTCGTGGTGGGGCTGATGCTGGTCACGCGCGGAATCGGTTTGGGCGCGTTGACTGCAAAGGTCAGCACATTCGACGCGCCGCCGCCCGGCGCGGGATTGGTCACCAGCACGTTGAACGTGCCCGCCGTGTTGAGCGCCGCAGCAGGCAGTGGCGTCGTCAATTGCGTGCTGCTGACAAAGAAGGTCAGCCGGTCAGCGTTGTTGAATTTGATGACCGCTCCCGGCACGAAATTCGTGCCATTCACCGTCAGCGTCACGCCCGGCGTATTGGTCGCCACCGAAGCCGGCGTCAAACTGGTCAGCGTCGGGGCGGCGTTGTTGATGTTCAGCGTCAGGGCATTGCTGGTCAGGGCTTCGGGCGTGCGCACGGTGATGCTGAGCGTGCCCGTTTCGAGAATGTCCGTCGCCAGCAGCGTCGCGCGCAATTGCGTGGCGCTGACGAATTCGGTGAAGCGCTCCGAACCGTTGACGCGCACCGTCGAACCATTCGTGAAGTTCGTGCCGTTGACTGTCAGCGAAAAGCTGTTCCCGCCCACCAGCACGTTGGCCGGATTGAGTGTTGTGAGCGTTGGCGGCAGGCCGGTGATCGGCGGATTGAGCGTGATGACGCCTGCTGTAAATGACGAAGGCAGCGTGGAGGCTTGTTCATCAACGACCGCGCCGTTGCTGAACCCGACGGTCGTCGAATTGAGCGTGCTCGCGCCCGGCACATTGAAAGTCAGCGTCAGCAATTGCCGCGTGCCCGCGGCAAATTTCTGGCCGAAAGGCAAAGCCAGGTTGATGATGACGCGGCCATTGGCGGCATCATTGGCGTTGACGACCAACGTCGCTGCCGCTGCATCAGCCCCCCTGACCGCATCCACAAAGGTCAATTGCGTCGCGTCGAAATTAAGCGTGAAACCAACTGCGAACTCCGTGCCCAGCGCCGTCAATTCGACCGGCGTCGAGCCGTTCTGCCCGCGCTGAAACGTGGCGGGCAAAACGCGCACGGCGCGCGCCTGCTGATCGGGCGAAACGGTTTGCGCCAGCAACACGCCCGCGCCATTCGATAAAGCCACCGGCGCGCTCGGCCCGCCTGCCGCCACCGGCGCATCCAGCCCGGCGGCGTAACGCCCAGCCTGCACCCAATCGGCGATTGTGATTTGCCCATCGCCCAAGGTGGCGCGCGGCGCGCAATCGGCGCGCTGAAATTCGCTGCCAATGCTGGGCGTGTCCAACTGCGCGGCGAAGCGGCCCAGCAACGCCCAATCGGCCACCGACAAGATGGCATTGCCGCCATCGGTGCGCGGCGCTACATCTGCTTCCAGACCCGGCTGCACCGCAACCAAGCCGTTGATGAAACCGGTCGAGATGACATTCGCTTTGGCATCGGTCACATAACGCGCCACCGGCTGATCGTCAAATTCGAGCGGCAAGGTGGCGACGTTCAGTTTTGCTGAGATGCTAAATTCGAGGTTGACCAGCGTGCGCACACCGGCGGCGAGTTGTTGCCCTTCGGCCAGCACAAGCTGCACGCCCAGCCGGCCCGCTTTGATTTCGTCGGCATTGACGTTGAGCGTCGCGCCCAGCGTCTCTGCGGTCAGCGTGACCTGCGGTTTGCCAAGCGCCGCCGCGTCGAAACGCAAGCTGAAAGCGATGCTGTGTTCGCCGCCCGCGGCGTTGAATTCGACCGGCACGGTCACCTGGCTGCCGGGCGCGGCGCTGGTCGAAACCAGTCGCATTTGCCGCTGGTCTTGCGACGCTGCGCGGAGCGCGCGCGCGCGCGGCAACGGTGCAAGCTCAGCCTTGCGCCCTAAAAAGCTATTCACCCCGCGCAACGCGCCGTTCACCGTCGAGGCCGCCAAAGCCTGGGGATTGATACCGAATTTCTGCGCGCCACTCAGCAGCGCCAAAACACTCAACAACCCGGCAACCAGCGCCAGGCGCAATTTCGGCGACACCGTTGGCCGCGCGTGCTTCACCACGTTAAACATAGGAGACAACTCCTTCCTCAAAACAACTTTTCAAAATGAATTCAAGGATTGAAATAACAATTCGCATTGGGGCAGCGCGGGGGTTTCAACAGTCATGCTTCAGGGCGAACTGGGGGTAGGCGTATGACGACTGCTCTGAAAGAACCGACCTGATTTGATTAAACGGACACGGAGTTATTTGGGCTGGTGGGAATATACCCCGAAACAGGCAGCGGGGCCACCGAATTAATGTGCGCGGAGGGCGGCGAAGTTTCTGAATCTGAAAGATTAATCTAGGCCCGCCCCCACGCCTTCCAGCGCGCTGGCACGGCCAATCGTCAACGCTGTTCGTTGAGGCTCTTGTCGTAGCTGAAATACTTCACGCTGACCTCGTGCAGCGGCGTTTTGGCCAGCGCCTCACGCTGCGGGCCATCCAGATAAAGCAGGATGTATTGCGCGATGTGCGGTTGGGCGATGCCCTGCTGCGTTTTCAAATAAGTCAAAAAATCAGCGGCGAACCAGTCGAAGATTTTCGAGATGGTCAAGCGCTTCGTCGCCGCGTCATAGCGCACGTTCTGCGGATCGTTGAGAAAGCGTTTGGCCGACTTCTCCAACACCTCCAACGTCTGGCCCGCCGGGATCGCCCCTTGCCACAAACCAGGGCAACTGCGGGCCGCGCAGTTCAGATAAAAATGCGCGCGCGGGTCTTTGAATTGCGGACGGATGATCTGGTGCTCCAGGTCTTCGAGCGACGATTTGCGTCCGCCCATGGTGATCTCGTGGTTGCGGAACAGCCCGGCGAAATTCCACATCTCGTTCTTGGACGGATAAGCATTCGCCGCGTGATACAGCACCCAGGCGTTATAGGCAGTCAGATAGTAACGCAACCTTTCGCCCGGATCATTGATCGCCAGCGGATCAACCGCGCCTAACTGATCCACAAAACCTTTGAGCGCGCCGATCTCTTTTTTCAGTCCGGCGTAATTGACCAAACCGCGCGCGTCCACATAGGTGCGCAGCAAGCGGTCATACTCGGCATAATTCTGCGCGTGCGCCGCTTGCGCGCTGAGCGCCAGTAACAGGGCGCACAAAATTCCCTGCATCAATTTCGTAACCATCTGCTTTCCTCCTGCGAATTGGCGGGCGCGACTATAATGGCCGCGCCCGGCAGCTTACTGTAACTCAAGCTACGTTCATGACAACAGCGCCGCTCTCGATCATCATCCCGACCCTCAACGAAGCCGCCACCATCCGCGCGGCGGCGGACGCGCTCGCCCACTGGCAAAGCCAAATCGAAGTCATCGTCGTTGACGGCGGCAGCACCGACGACACGGTGGCCATCGCGCGCGCTTGCGGACTCAACATCATCAGCGCCCCGCGCGGTCGCGGCCCGCAAATGAACACCGGCGCGCAGGCTTCGCATGGCGCGACGCTGCTCTTCCTGCACGCCGACACGCGCTTGCCGCATAAAGCTTTAACGCTGATCGAAGCCGCTTTGTCTGACCCAACTGTCTGCGGCGGCAATTTCAGTTTACGCTTTGACGGCGGCACGCGCGCGGCGCGGCTATTGACGCGGCTTTATCCGTGCTTGCGGCTCGGCGGAATGTGTTACGGCGATTCGGCGCTCTTCGTGCGGCGCGCAGTATTTGAACGGCTCGGTGGCTATCGCGACATCCCGTTGTTTGAAGACGTGGATTTGTTCAAGCGGCTGAAACGCGCGGGCCGTTTTGTGCATTTGCCCGCCTGCGCGACGACTTCATCACGGCGCTTTGAAGGGCGCTTCATCCGCACCTTTGCGCTGTGGTCGTGTTTACAGGTGTTGTATTGGCTGGGCGTGGCGCCACAACGCTTGGCGCAACTCTATCGAGTTGCGCGTTAGCTATGCCTATATCCGAAATCTTTTCAAAACCCTAAACAGCTCTAAAACAAATGACCTAAGTTTATGAACAAAGCCGCATTGTTTTTTGCCTTCTCACACTATGGCGCGCTGGCTGGTTTGGCGTTGTGCGCCTACATATTCGGTCGCCGCGTGTTGTGTAATTTTCAATTTGCCAATGCCTATGAACGCATCGCTTTTACGACCACGCTGGGGCTTGGCTTGATTGCGCTGGCGGTATTTTTATTGGGTTTGTTACGTGCGCTTTATCCGGCGTTGTTATTCGTTGCGTTGTTAGCGGGACTGCTCGTTTGTTACTCCGTCTGGCGTAAGTGGCCGCAAGAAATCGCTGCCCGCGTTAAGCCGCTGGCCGCCCGCGCAGCGTGGCCTTGGCTGGGGTGGATTGGGCTGGCAGTGTTTTTAGGCTGGTGGTTTCAGCAACTCTGGCAGATACCGTTGTATCCGCCGACGGCCTTTGACGCCACGGTCTATCACTTGCCCTTGGCCGGGCTTTATGCGCGCAAACATCAGTTGGTTTATGGCGAATATCTGCGTGTGCCTGTTTTCCCGCAAAATGTGGAGATGTTATTCACCCTCGCCTTGTTACTTTATGATGATATTTTGGCGCAACTGATCGAGACGCTGATGCTCGTCTTAGCAACTTGCGGGTTACTGGGCTGGGGAAAACGTTTTCTTAGTTTCTCAGCAGGGGTTTGGGCATGCGCTTACTTGTTATTCAATCCTTTGATTATCTGGCTGGCGGGCGCAGCTTATATTGATATAGGACTGACGGCCTTTTGCTTTCTGGCTTGTTATGCGGTTGAAATCTGGCGGCGCTCCTTCGAACCACGTTGGTTAATGCTGGCCGGTATTTTTGCCGGCTTCGCGGCGGGGACGAAATATACAGCGTTATTTGTTGTGCTGATGCTGACCTTTGCGGTGGCTTGGTTTGGCTGGCAACGCTTCGGACGTAAGGCGCTTTGGCAGTGCGCGGGCAGATTCGCAAGTTTAGCGATGTTAGTTGGCGCGCCCTGGTATGCCAGAAATTTTTATTACACGCATAACCCGGTCTTCCCTTTTCTCAATTCAACCTTTTTCGCCTGGTTTGGCCAGGCGCGCTGGCTGGCGGAATACAAGATTGATTTAGGCATCGCGTCTCCGTCTGGCAATCCACTCGGCTGGTTTGCCGCGCTCTGGCAAGCGCCGTGGAAGCTCGCCTTTCAGCCGGGCAGCTTTTTCACCGAATCACGCCTGGCGCTGCCTTTTTTCTGCGCCATCCCGCTGTTGTTATGTTTCACCTTGTTACGAAAACAAGTTACCTGGCTGTGGTGGCTGGTTTACGCTTATTTGGTCTTTGTGTATCTGCTGGCGCCGCAAATACGTTACTTGTTAGTTATTCTTCCCCTGGTGGCTTTAATGGCGGGGCAAACAGCGGACTGGATTATGCAACGGCCCTGGTTGCGCCAGCGGCAACGCTGGCTGGTCGGCTTTGCGGCACTGTTATTTCTGATAAGCTGGCCTTACGCCGCGCGGCGCTTGCAACAGTCCTGGCCTGCGACACAGTTGCCGGTTACGGCCGAACAGCGCGCCGCCTATTTGAGCGCTTTGCATCCGGCTTATGGAGCTTATCAATGGCTCAATCGTGAACGAGGCAGCAATTACGTGCTTTATGCCTTTGGACAGGAGCGGCTGACATATTTTGCGGAAGGTGTTGTGATGGGAGACCTTTTTGGCCTGGCGGCGTATCGCATCATTCTCGAAAATCAAAGTAACAGCGCAGCTTTGTTACAGGTTTTGACGCACTTGGGCGCGGAGTATTTTTTAGTGGACGACAACCCGCAACTCAAACCGCTGGCGCGCGACGAATTTTTCGCGGCACATTTCAAACCTGTCTTTCAACAAAACGCAGTAGTGCTATATCAGCTTCTCCCTTAACGCGAGGACAACCGCACTGCATCTTCAGCCAGGATGCGCGCGAACGCCTCCACAAAGAAATCCGCCTCCGCCTCGCTAAAAACCAGCGGCGGCCGCAGCTTGATGACGTTGTGATACGGCCCATCCGTCCCCGCCAGAATGCCGTATTCGCGCAGCCGATTGACGACATAAGACGCTTCGGCATCCGCCGGTTCCAGCGTCACGCGCTCACGCACCAGTTCAATGCCTAAAAACAATCCCGACCCGCGCACATCGCCGATCAAGGGATAGCGCGGCAGCAACGCGCGCAGGCCCGCCAGCCAATGATTGCCAACGCGCAGCGCATTCGCTTGCAGGCGCTCTTCCTCCAACACCTCCAACACCGCCAGCCCCGCCGCGCACGCCACGGGGTTGCCGCCGTAGGTGCTAAAAAATTCCATACCGTTATCAAACGAAGCCGCAAGCTCCGGCGTCGTCACGACCGCCGCGAGCGGAAATGCGTTGCCGATGGGTTTGCCGAGAACAACGATGTCGGGCACGACGCCTTGCGTTTCAAAGCCCCAGAAATGCGTGCCCAATCTGCCGAAACCAACTTGCACTTCATCGGCAATGCACACGCCGCCCGCGTTGCGCACGTGCTTGTACACTTCGGCGAGATAGCCCGGCGGAAAGACGAGTTGTCCGCCGACGCTTGGCAGCGTTTCGGCGATGTAGGCCGCAAAGCCCGCTGGCAAATTCGCAATAATGTCAGCGACGTGTTGCGCGTATTTGCGTCCGGCCTCGGCGTCGCCGCGTTTGTACGGGCCGCGATAATCGTCGGGAAGCGGCGCGATGTGCACCCAATCTTTTTTGCCCGTGCCGCCGGGGCCGTTGAACTTGTAGGGGCTGATGTCAATCAGCGCGGTCGTGTGCCCGTGATAAGCCGCGTCCAGCACGATGATGTCGTACCGCTGCGTGTGCGCGCGCGCGAGCCGCAACGCCAACTCATTCGCTTCGCTTGCTGAATTGAGGAAGTAACAAACCTTGAGCGGCGCGGGCAGCAACGCGGTCAAGGCTTCGGCGTAGCGCGTGAGGTTGTCGTGCAAGTAACGCGTGTTCGTGTTGAGCAGCGCCAATTGCTGTTGGGCGGCTTTCACAACGCGCGGATGGCTGTGCCCGACGAGCGGCACGTTGTTGTAAACATCCAAATACGCGCGTCCCGTTTCGTCGTACAGGTACTGCCGCCAGCCGCGCACGATCTTCAGCGGCTCGCGATACGAGATGCTCAGGTTGTGACCGATGCGCTGCTGACGCGCGGCGAGCGTTTCGGCTTTTGATTTTTCAAGCTGCGGAAAACGTTCCGCCGGAATGCCGAGGATCACGTTGGGATCAGGCGACAAACTCTTCCACACCTCACGCTGGCTGGCGTAAGCGACGCCGGGGAAATCATGGTCGAGACCAAGCAGGTCGGTGATGAGCTGGAAATGTAGATGCGGCGTCCAATCACCATTCGTCGGCGGCGCGCCGATGCGGGCGATGCGCTGACCGCGTGCAATCGTCTGGCCCGGCTTGAGCGCGGTCAAGACCTCTTCATCCAAATGGCCGTAAAGCGTGAAGAACGCCAACCCATCATCCTCTCGGTCAGCGGGCGCGTGTTGCAAGATCAGCAGCGGCCCGTAATCGAGCCGCGCGGTGTTGTTGGCGACGCATTGCACGACGCCGTCCAATGGCGCGTAAACCGCCGCGCCCGCCGCAGCGAACAGATCAATGCCCAGATGCACGGTGCGATGTTCAGCGGTGGGCTGACTCCTGCCAAGCATGCTGCTGGCAAACGCGGGCGTGGTGTAAAGCGCGCGCGCTTCGTCATAACGCCCGATGCCGACGGCCACGCCTGCGCGTTTTATTGCGCCGAAAATCGTTTCGGTCAACGCTTCGGTTTCAAACGCCGCCGGGTCTGCGCCGAGCAACAGGCTGCCGACGCTAAGGTCAAACACGAGACTCGGCGCGCTGCGCAAATCCACGTCCAGCACAGAAGCGAACTGAGCGGTGTTCGCACGCAACCAATTCACAACCCGTTCGCACTGCGGCACGGGCGGCAAGCCGCACGCTTGGCGAAACGTGTAATGCGCCAGTGGTGGCGGAATGGCGGCGAGCGATTCCAACGCCGCCCACGCGGGCCGTTCGCTGATCGTGATGTAAGGATCGTCAGGGTCTTCGATTTTGCGCTGCGCTGAATTGGTCACGCTGACGCACAGCCGCGCGCAAATCAGTGGATAGAGCAATGACAGTTCTTGTTCGGTCAGCGGATAAACGCTGTGATAGCCGGTGATGACTTGCGCCGCGCTCGCCAACGGATTCGGTTTATCGAGCAACGCATAGGCCGCCGCAATCGCCACTTCAAACACCGTGCAGGTGCGCAGCATATCGCCGAAATCAATCACGCTAACGGCTACGCGCTGGCCCGCCAGCAATTCGGCGCGCGCATCATTGACCAGCACGTTGTAATCATTGGCGTCGTTGTGAATGACACTTTGTCTAAGTGCGGGCAAGGCGGGCACGACTTCGCTTTCATATTGGCCGAGCAAGCATTCAACCAACGCGCGCCGCGTGGGATCATCAATGAAATGCAGCGCCGCGCGAATCCAGCCCGCGCGCGCCAAATCCCACTTCATCTCACGCGCTGTTGCCGGGTGCTCGAAATCAATCAACACCGCATCCACCTGCCCCAACAACGCGCCCAAGCTGAACAACAACTCCGGCGTGTGCGGATTGGCCTGTGCCAGTAAGCGGCCGGGCACATAGCTGAGCAGCCAGACCAGATGCTCCGTGCCTGTTGCGCTTTTCACCGTCGCAATCAATTCGCCATTCAACGTTGGGCAAACGCGTTGCAATGCCAGCATGGGCGCGCGTTCGGCCAACTGCCGCAGCGCCGCGCATTGCATCTCGACCAGCGCGCGCTCACGGCCGGCGTGCATGATTTTCAGCACGTATTCCGCGCCGTCTGTCGCAAGCAGGTGAAAGTTGTCATCGTATTCGCCGGGCAGCGCGCTGGCAGTGGCGTTCAAGCCGTAAAGCTCTTTTGCCAGCCGCGCCGCTGTCTCTAGGTTGAAAGCCTGCGCAGGGCTTGGTTCAAGCGTCATCGGTGCTCCTGAGATTTTGAAGATTGCGCGCCATCAAAACAGGCCGGGGCGGAATCTTCAAGCGTAACAGGAGCAGATCGTTTCGCCAGGGTTGAATATCACCGGTTGACCGTGCGGCCTGAGCACGTGGCGTTTGCTGAGCCAAATGCGCGTTATACCTCCGCGTGTACTGATTGATCGTCTCAAGCCAGTAGTTGAGCGCGCGAATTTGATTTTGATTTACAGCCTATAGTTGGAGGAAGTAGGACTATCCGTTGAGCTTGAGCAAGGCGGGCAACAGTATGGCAGTGATCGGACAGTAGTGCGGCTCACTTGTGATTTGGTAAGGGCAGATTCCTGAATGATCAAGGACGCGAACAGACCAAAGGCGTGAGAGGAAAAGCTATCCTCCTATGCTTCTGGTAGTTGATGCAGAGTCTGTAGGTTGGCGCCACTTTTGTCTGCAAACCAAGGGCGTGATTTCATCAAATATTGCTTGATCAATGACCGTGTAATGTTTGCCCGCAACCTCGACTTGCGCACCGGGGTTTGGTGGATACCAAAAGGCTCGCACCTTCCGCTCTGCCATTTCTGGAGAATCGTCTGGGGTAATGTAACGCTGAGCCATTATCTCCTTTTTTGTGATGTTTCTTCCGTCACCTTGCATAACGCAAGGCAGCGCATCGTCCCGCAAAGCCATATCAACAACTTCCTTGAACAAAGCAAGCAGCACTGGCTGGGTTCTCATTTGCAGGCTCAAGGCAGTTTCTTTTGATGCGTCTACGTTGAAGTAATGCACACGGATTAGCGGACCGGTATCAAAATTTTCATCAACGAAGTGTGCCGCAGCACCCCATCGGTTGACGTTTTCGAGGATTGCTAAATTATATGTACCCCATCCCCGATATTCGGGCAGTGGAGCGGGATGGAAGTTGATGCAACCGATACGCCCCAATTCGATCAGCGGCCTTCGTATTCGTTTCTGGTGAAGAAGTGAAATCACCATATCCACATCCCCCAATCGTAGCGACGATGATGTTTGGTTACCTTCAAGGCAATCGTACAACTGTTGATCTTGAACTACTGGAATCCCGAATGTCTCTGCCACATCTACCAATCGTTCAGGATATGGGTCAGATTCAGTTTTTGCTGGGGTAGATACTGCGACTACCTCAGCACCTGTCGAGATCAGATAACGCAGTGCTTCACACGCAACAGGCTTCCTTCCTAACAAAATCACTCGCACGATCAAACCCTCATCTGAAAAATGTCAGCGCGGGCAACATTGCACGATTAAACCTTCGATTTCTGTTTCTTAAGCTCCGAAAGTATTCTCTCAGCGTGCGGCAATGCGACCTTCACCTCGGTTTTCTTACTCTCCCGTTTCGGCACATCACTGCTTAGATTCTCAAAGAATCCTCGTACTTCCATTTCTTGATAAACTTGATGAGCTAAGGTTGGGAACAGAGAGAATTTCCCAGGTACAACACAAAGGAAGTTTGGCTGCTCCCCTCTCTCACTTTTTATGTTTGCCTGCAAGCACTCGATAGCCTCATTGCGATACTTAACAAGATCGGCTAGTGACTCTGCACATTCCTGACCATTTTTGCTTTTTGACGCGATCCTTTGGAGGGTGAAGTGAATCCTTTTTTTCAAGGCCCACATACTTTCCCTAATGTCATCAGCCAGCACAGACTGCCCTCGATCATTCACGTAGTTTCTGATGTCCTCCTGGGTCTTCTTCCGATCATTAACTTTCTCAGTCAGCCACTTTCCTCTGTCCCATTCATACTTTGGCCCAAACCAAAAACTGTAATAACGCCGCTTACCCTCTTCAGATGGGAATTCCGTTTTGGTGCAAACGTACCGGAACATCGTCCGCCCCCGATCTTTGATTCTCTTTACACCAAAGTACATCTCTGCCTTTCTTATTAGTTCCTGATCCGCTTCTGCGATCTGATCCAAGCTTGCATCAGGAGACAAGCCATTCGAATCAGCGATTATCGAATAGCCACCGTTCTTATCATTCCATGGGCGGTAAATGTGATTGAAATCGTTCTCGGAGTCCATTACTACAAAACTCTGATCGCTCAACGCAGGTTCTGCCACAACCATTACACTCAGCCTTTTCTCCACCTTAACACGGACATCAAGCCTATCTCGAAGCATCTCATTCTCCTCAAACCCAAGGCCAAGACCAAAAACATACTGGTCGGCCACGACGTGAAGCGTATTGTCTGGCTTTTCTGTGTTTCTGAGAGTTACTCCAGTTATGCGTCTTGAATTCCAGTATCGAGAGATGTGAACAGATTTAGGTTCAAGTTCATACCCATACAAAATCTCTACGCCATGATCTACTGCCATAGTTGCAAGGTCGTGCAAAATCTGTCGGGTATCCATCACGGAATCTGGCGATAGTAAGACCTCAAAGTTTCTTTTAGAGAGAAGTGAAGACTGAAACTTACTCGCAAAGTTCAATGCCTCCCGAACCTTCTTCTTGGAGTATGCTGTTTTTATGTCATCGAACAGAATGCTTGTAAAAGCCGCTCCTTTCCTGCCCTCAGAAGGTCTGAGTGGAAAGTCCTTACCAACGTAAGGTACTTGGCAGGAGCCAAAGGTGTTTCGGAAGTCGCTGCCGAAGAAAGTCCAGGCAGCTAGGTGCTTTATCCTGTCACAGGTTTCTTTCCAATCGGAGATGTATCTGGTGTCATATGAACTTTCGGTTGATTCTGCATCCAGAGACAGAATGTACGCGATAGGGCGTAGGAACCAGTTTCCCTTACGGTCATTGAATTCGTGCTGAGGTTGCGGCAAAACTCTATCAATTTTTTTCAGATTGCAGTGCTCTTTCCCCAAAGCAAACATCGGGTCGAAAAAGTACCAGTTGTAAAGATCTTCGAAGGCATTTACGCAATTGATGAAAAACAGCGGGTCATAGTACTTCGAATACAAAGTGCCTGTGTGGTGCCATCCCTCCAGAGACCCTGACGAGCCTGTTCCTAGTTCATCCCGCCTTTCAACCAAGACAATTCGGGCGGACTTATTTTGGCGCCGTGCCTCTCGTGCCATTCTTTCAGCAATGGCGACACCAGCGATCCCACCTCCAACTATCAAAGCATCGCATCTGATTACTTGTGCTTCAGACATAGGGCCTCCTTATGTGAGTCATCAATATCGTGGCAGTGCTCAGGTTCTGGACAGAAAGCTTTGTTGGCGAGAGAGTTCAGCGCCAGCAACAGAGCAAAGGCCGAATCTCCGTCGTTTATGATACCGTTTTCTATAAGCCGTGCGACCTCTGTGAATGAGAACGCCTTTGCTTCGATGATCTGTTCAAAAGCATCAAGCTTGATATTAGATGACACCTGCACGTCGAGCGCAAGAAAGAAATAAGCGGGATGACTGGCGTGACCGTTGCCAAGGTAATATTTGCCAAGGGGCTGAAGGCTCCGACACTTCGCACCGAGTTCTTCCTGCAATTCTTGGATAGCGACTTCCTTTGGCGCTAGATCGTTACGGCCGGCCATAGTACCGGCAGGAATCTCCCAACACAACGAGTCAAGAGTAAAACGGTAGGAACGAATCAAAAGTATCAGTCCACCTTCGGTTAGTGGTACCACGAAGACAGATCCGGGGTGCTCTATGTATGTGTACGTTCCTTGCCCCTCGCCCTCACGAACGAGTTCATCTTGGCGAAGCTTGAACCACTGACTTTCATAAAGATATGAAGATCGAACAAGTGACCAGCCAAGTTGTTCCCCCAATGTCTTATCTTTTTTTTCCATCGCTAATAGCCCTCGACCAACTGATGCTGGAAACAATGTTGTCAGGCCAGAAAGTCACGTATCAAGGTGTCCTGTTCATGCTGTTGGATCGACATCTCAGCGATTGCATCGTAAATCCCTTGGCGCGATCTGATCGTTGCTTCATACCCTTCTGGTGTCAACACTATGATCGAACCTCCCATATCCCCAAAAGCAAAACGGCCCCACGAATAAGGGTGATGATTGAGACAAGTGGGTTTTTCACCTAGCCCTGACCTGGGAACTAGAATTAGCTGGATTAGATTGCCTCGGCAGCGGAAGCCGAGGTTGTACGGAAAATCGTTGTCACCTGCAACCAACACCTCAGTCATTCGGTGAACCGCACTGGAAAAGCTGCTGCTATCTGCGCCTTCAAAAATAAACATGCGGGCAGGCCATCCTTCTACCGAACTCACGGTTACATTTTTTGACGAGTAAAACTGTTTTCGGTAAACACTGCCGCATTCAAGGTTTTGCCAGATCGCTGTCGCTCTCTTGAGAACTTGCAGATGAAAGTGATAAACGCTCGCCCCAGCGAGGACACCAGTGAAGATACCTTCGTAATCAGGCCCCAATCGCCGTAGGAGTTGAAATCCGGCTAATAATTCTCTCTCCGTCATAGACTGTGGATCATGCTCAAATGTGACGAGCATGAGGTGGTTATGCTCCCAAGGGCAATTATTTACCACTAGACCATATTCTCTCTGGTTAAAATGCAATCGTCCTATGAGGAGAGGATTGCGTTCGAGGTCATCCAGTGGGCACCTGGTCTCGCCAGGCGGGGGCATATGAGGGAGTAAAGATTTCTTGTGCCGCGTTTGGTTCATCAAAGCCCCTTCTCGGCTAATGCCAATACTCTGCGACTGTTGACTATTTTGCTCTATCTGGGAGAGTTTTCTTAAAGTTTCTGCGATGTAATCATACCGCCCGCTGTTAAGTATGACTTCAAAGGCCAACCCCTGATAACGAAGAATCTCGCGCTTGGAAGTAAATAAGTAGGCCATGGCGTTTCTGACAGGCCGGAATCTTTCACTGTCAAAGCTGAAGACCTCTTCTACAAGGTTTCGCAAATCTAACGACTCCTGTTTAGCTTTATCTGCCATGCCTGTATTCTCTTCACACTGCCCACGTTCATCGAAAACGTGATAACACCTTGTCTTTGAAAAGTTGCATTCCTTTGCGAACCACAGCATCGCTGATGTTGCCGACTTGAAAGTGCAGACTGATTGTTCCGACTCCAAGATAATCACGCAGGTATTCAATCTGCGTGACGACTGTTTGCGGCGAGCCGCACAAAACGATTCGGTGCGAGAGTCTTTCGGTCAGCGTGGGTGGATTCTCTTCAACCGGTGAGAGCCCATATCCAGTGGTCTTGGCTATCTCTCTCTTTTGAGCGTTGAAAGTCCCCGACAAAATGTTGAACTGATAGTCCAACGCGGGTGCGAGCAGGCTCTGCGCTTCTTCATCCGTGTCTGCGATGCAGGTTTGCAAACCGATCAGGAATCGGTCAGGAGCAGGCTCCCATCCATCCGCTGCAGCCTGCCCCTTATATGCCGTAATCGCTTCCTTTACGAGTTGCAGCGCGTTTCGATTGTACATGTGAATCGCGCCAGTTATAACCCGATGTTTGGCTGCCACTACAGCCGAAGCGGTACTGTTTGCTGAGTAAATCAGCGGAGGATGCGGTTTCTGCAGCGGAAGCGGCCAGAGCGAGACTGTCGGATAGCTGTAATAATCCCCCTGCCATTTGAATATCTCCGGCTCAGTCCAAGCTTTGAGAATAAGCTGGCTGGCTTCCTCAAAGCGGCCTCGTGATTCGTTGGGATCAACATTGTAAGCCGCATAATTTTGCGGGACGCCCCTGATCAAACCAACGATCAATCTTCCTCTACTGAGGACATCGAGCATCGCACATTCTTCCGCGACCCTGATGGGGTTGAGGAGCGGCAACGGGACACCAAGAATCGCCAGTTTCACCCTTTTCGTTTGCTGGCTCAAAATTGAAATAATCAAGTTGGGATTTGGAGTCAGGCTGTATGCAGTGAAGTGGTCTTCTCCGACAGCCACCCAGTCAAAGCCGCATTCCTCAGCGAAAACAAGCTGCTCGATATATGATTTGTAATAGCCATGCGCACGTTCCGGGTCGAAGTGATAATTCGGATATGGCCAGACACGCGGGCGTTCAGATACGTGCGGCCAGGGCATCGGGCTGAAACAGCAAAATTGAATCATTGCGCACTCCTGTTTTGGCTCCGTTGGCGCCGGATCAATTTCGGAAAGGTAAACACTTTTTCAAAGCCAGTACAACTCTCTCGACGTCAGAGTCAGTCATCCCGGAAGTCAGAGGAGGACAAATGTGCTTGGGACACAAAGCCTCCGCCACCGGCAGACCCTGCGGCGGAATCGGGATATCAGCGAAAACCGGTTGTTGATGGCAAGGTTTTTCGTAAACCCCTGCTCCAAGGATGACCCCTTCCGCTTGAAAGCGGCTTTTCATTTCATCCACAGAAGCATCCTCATCGTATCTGATGATGAATTTGTAGTTGCTCGCTGAATCCATGTGGCCGAAATCGCAATAAGAAATGCCTGCATTGTACAATCCTTCTTTGAAGGCGCTCGCGGCTTTAGTTCTTCGAGCCACCATTTCGTCAAGCTTTCGCAACTGGATCAAACCCATCGCCGCCGAAATTTCAAGCATTCTCCAACTGTTGCCGAGAACGTGATGTTCACAGCCGAATTTCTGATTCGCTGGTTTCCCCTGATTGCGATAAGACTTGGCCAGCGAGGCCACCTCTGCATCATCGGTGGCAATCATTCCGCCCTCGAATGTGGTCATCACCTTCGTCGGGAAAAACGAGAAAGCCCCCCCATCACCGAAAGTCCCTGCGTGCTTTTCCGCCATCCTGCTGCCGTGTGCGTGTGCGGCATCTTCGATCAGAAATAATCCGTTCTTTCGGCAGAACTCTGCAACCCTCACGAAATCCGGCGAGATCAAACCGCCGATATGCACCCAAACAACACCGGACAATTCGTTTTGGTCATAAGCGGCCTGCAAGATTCGCAGGTCGGGCATAAAAGTTTCCGGGGTCATATCGAGGAAAACGGGATTGCCGCCTGCGCGGATGATTGCTGCTGGCGTTGCGAAATTCGTGTTTGTTGGAACTCCAACTTGCTTCCCCTGAGCGCCGTGTATGCGCAGCAACGTTTCCAGCGCAGACGTGCCGGAGTTAAGGCTGATGGCATATCGGCAGCCGACGTACCGTGCAAACTCGTCTTCGAACTGCTCGGTGAAATGCCCCAGTATGAGATTACCTGAGAGCAGTATCTCAGCGAGGCAGGACTGCAATTCGGCAATCTCGTCTTCAGTCAGATCGAGGAAAAATGGTTTTACAACGCTTTGCGGCATATATTTCTCGTAAAAGTTACGCGGTCAATCCGCAGCCCTTTTATTTCTCGCGCTCTCTGAATACTATATTCTTCACTTGTGAGTCAATAGATGACCTGCTATTTTTACAGAGTGAGTGTGCGTGGATTCAAAGCCTTAAACACAAATTCATGGAGTTTTGCGATGGGGAAAGTGACAAAGATGGATCTCAAAAAATTCTCGGAACGGCTTCGGTCTTATAGAGATCGGGAGAAGTTAAGCCGTGAGCAATTGGCTATCGCCGCGCGAATATCGGTCATCTACCTATATTATCTGGAAAATGATTATGGACGTAGACCGAGACAATACGTGATCAACGCGCTTGCTAACGCGCTCAGTTTGAATCAAGAAGAATGGAATGAACTACTGTTGGCTGCGGGTTACGAGCCAATCTCCGAAGAGGCCAGGGAGTCAACAGTGGAATACATTCGCCGACTCTTCAATGATTCTGAAGTTGGGGAAGAGCATAAAGAAGAATTAGCGAGCGAGATTCAACGTTTTGTCGAAGCCTGGAAACGGAAGAAAGGGGCAAGGAGGAAAGATGTCAAAAAAGCCATTTTGCCAATCGCAGGGTGGCAGCCACGTCTCTTATCTCTTCCGACACTTGAGCGCACTATAATGCACGCCGTTGGTGAGATCGCCAACAGCGGCATCAGCGAAATCATCGCTGTCGTAGCGCAAGAACCTCCTAATTTGCTCTTACAAAATCTGAAGGCGCGATTTCCAAATCTCAGAATCAAGACCATTGTTCAGGAGCCGCAACTGGGACCTGGGCACGCAGTGCAAGTGGCGCAAGGTGAAATAGCCGACGAGCCATTTGCTGTCATCTTTCCAAATGACGTTGATCCTTCCAAGAGGGCGCTAAAGGAGATGGTCAAAGAATATCAGCGAGTGAGAAAACCTATGTTTGCAGTGAACCCAGAACCAATAGCGGTTAAGCGGCCAGATGTCCACTTCTATGGTGTTGCGCATCTGGCCGAAAATATTGATAAAAGGAAAAAGCTATATAGAGTACAAACGATAGAAAGTAGGGTGTCGAAAGATGTGAGCAAGGCCGTAAATGCTGACCCATCGTCACGTGTGATCGTGGGGCGATATATTTTGACAGCGGAAATCTTCGATGCTCTTCAAGTTATCAAGCCAAACGCTGAAAAGAATCGGCTTGAGTTAGCAGATGCCCTTTCTCATCTGTCGAAAACTGAACCTATTCTGGCTTACCAGCTAAGTCAAGGGCTTTTACCACTGGCTCCTGTCAGATTTCTGATCGAAAAGCTGGTTGACACAATGGATGACCGCAATAAATTCGAGCAAATTCTCTTACTGACCCAGAAGCTCTCAGAACAGGTCAGCTCGTTCTGATAAGCCATACTCGTCTTACTCAACCTTGCTTCTCTGGAAATCCTCACTGGCTCGCATTACGAATTGAGATCGAGATCGCCGCGCACTGCCTTGGCATTACGGCGGTACTGATCTCGTGGGTCGAGGCCGCACAACTCTGGCTGCCTTAATACCGATATGAAAAGTGAGTGACGTACGGTAGGTCATGCGCCTAACGTCAAGCGCCGCTGGCAGGGATATGGATGTTGCCAATCTCGTCGAGAAAGAATTGATCGGGCAGAAGAAAGCCTCATGAATCTTTTACCCGGCGCTATTTCAAGAACCGCTCCATAAACCGCGTCGAAATATTCCCCGCCACAAAATCCGGCTCGTCCAAAATCTTCAAGTGCATGGGAATCGTCGTCTTGATGCCTTCGACGACCATCGCGCCCAGGGCGCGGCGCATGCGGGCGATGGCGCGCGGGCGGTCGCGGTGATGCACGATCAGTTTGGCGATCAGCGAATCGTAGTGCGGCGGCACAAAATAGCCGTCATAAATCGCGGTGTCTACGCGGACGCCGGGGCCGCTGGGCAGATTCAGCGTGGTGATGCGGCCGGGGCTGGGGGTGAAGGTGTCGGGGTCTTCGGCGTTGATGCGGCATTCGATGGCGTGGCCGACGAAGAAGACATCTTCTTGTTGGAAGCCGAGCGGTTCACCGTAGGCGATGCGGATTTGCGCGGCCACCAGATCGGCAATGGTGACGAATTCGGTCACCGGGTGTTCGACCTGTATGCGCGTGTTCATCTCCATGAAATAAAAGCTGCCGTCTTCATCGAGCAGGAATTCAATCGTACCCGCGTTGCTGTAGCCGACTTCCTGGCAGGCTCTGACGGCGACGCGGCCCATCTCCTGGCGCAGTTCGTAGCTGACGGCGGGCGAGGGCGATTCTTCGATCAGCTTCTGGTGACGGCGCTGGACGGAGCATTCGCGTTCGCCCAAATGCACGACGTTGCCGTGCTCGTCGGCGAGCACTTGAATCTCGATGTGGCGCGGGTTGGCGATGTATTTTTCGAGATAGACGCCGCTGTTTTTGAAGGCGGCCTCGGCCTCGGCGCGCGCGGTGTGGTAGCCGTTGAGCAGTTCTGCGCGATTGTGCGCGACGCGCATGCCGCGTCCGCCGCCGCCCGCCGTGGCTTTGATGAGCACGGGGTAGCCGATCTTTTCGGCTTCGCGGATGGCGTCCTCTTCTTCATCGAGCAAGCCGGCGCTGCCGGGCGTGACGGGGACGCCAGCGGCTTTCATCGCCTGTTTGGCAGTGACTTTGTCGCCCATCGTGCGCATCACCTGCGGCGAGGGGCCGATGAATTTGATCTGGCATTCGTCACAGATTTCGGCGAAGTGCGGGTTTTCGGAAAGAAAGCCGTAGCCGGGATGAATCGCGTCTACGTTGGTGATCTCGGCGGCGGAGATGATCGCGGGGATGTTCAGATAACTCAGCGGCGAGGGCGGCGGGCCGATGCAGATGGCTTCGTCGGCAAAGCGCACGTGCAAGGCGTCGCGGTCGGCTTCGGAATGCACGGCGACCGTTTTGACGCCCAACTCTTTGCAGGCCCAGATGACTCGGCAGGCGATTTCGCCGCGATTGGCGATGAGAATCTTTTTGAACATAGGCGCTGGTAGGCAGTAGGCAGTAGGCAGTAGGCAGTAGGTAGTAGGTCAACGCGAATGCTACTGACTACTGTCTACTGCCTATACTTTGATTCCAAACAGGGGTTGACCGTATTCGACGGGTTGCGCGTTCTCGACGAAGATTTTGGCGATGATGCCGTCGGTGTCAGCTTGAATCTCGTTCATCAGCTTCATCGCTTCGACGATGCAGAGCGTTTCGCCGTTGGTGATAGGGTCGCCGATGTTGACGAAGGATTCGGTGGCCGGCGAGGACGAGCGATAAAACGTGCCGACGAGGGGCGAGGCGATGATGTGCAACGCTTCTTCGGGCGATGCAGGTGCGGGTGCGACAACGGCTGGCACAGCGGCCGGCGCGGGCACTGCTTCCGACGCAAAGTTGTGCGAGACGGTTTCGGTGACGACTTTGGTCGTACTGCCGCGTCCGAGCCGCAGGCGGAAGGCGCCGCGTTCGAGTTCGAAATCAGTGAACTGCTTTTCGGCGATCAGATGAATCAGCTCTTTGATCTGGTCGAGCGTGAGATTTTCGGCCTCAGCCGGTTGCGGTTTCGCAGCCGGTTGGCCAGCAACTTTCGCGGTAGGCTTCGACGGTTTTGCCGCAGCTTTCGGACTTGCCGTTTTTTTCATAAGGATTGGGATGATGAATGTCGTTGCGCGGGCCCGCAGGTTGCCGCTAAAGCAAACGCCTCAACCGCGTGAAACCCGCACGGTTGAGGCGCCTGTGCAAACTGTGCGAGAGGGAAGCGTCTCTCTACTAAACCTACTTCTTCGCTTCGACGGGCTGCTTCAGTTTGGCGTCCACAAATTCGATCAACGCGAGTTCCGCGCCGTCGCCTTTGCGTTTGCCGAGCTTGAGAATGCGCGTGTAACCACCAGGACGTTCGGCAAAGCGTTCGGCCAGTTCGCCGGTCACTTTGCGCACGGCGGCGACACCGGCGGTGCGTTCGGCATTCGGGTCATGCTGTTTGCTATCCCAGTTCGAGTTGCCGGGGAAGAAGGCATTCGCCGCCTGCCGCGCCAAATGCAAGGCGGTTTCCGGCTTGCCTTCCTCACGCGCTTGGCGTGCTTTGCGGCCCAGCGTGATGACCTGCTCGGCAAACGGGCGCAATTCTTTCGCTTTGGGCAGCGTGGTGACGATACGTTCGTGCTCGACCAGCGAGGCGCAAAGGTTGCGCAACAGCGCCTTGCGATGCGACGAGGTGCGCCCCAATTTACGATGTGCTACCAGGTGTCTCATTGATCTTTCCTCTTACGGGCCACGTGTCAGTGGCCCGACCGTGAGGGAGGGGCGTACTCACGCAGCCAAGCCCTCTCTCACGGTCGGGCTACTGACCAGCTATTTATTCCGGCACTTTGACCAGCGTGCCGTTTTCGTCAATGCGCATCCCGAGGCCCAAGCCCATCGAAGTCAGGATGTCTTTGATCTCGTTGAGCGACTTGCGCCCGAAGTTCTTGGTCTTGAGCATCTCGGCTTCGCTCTTCAACACCAAATCGCGGATGGTGCGAATGTCCGAATTCTTCAGGCAGTTGTATGAACGCACCGACAGTTCGAGTTCATCCACCGAGCGATCGAGATTTTCGTTGCTGGTCTGGGCGGGCTTACTGGATAACAGCGTTGGTTCGGGTTGCTGTTCAACCTCTTCCTCGAAGTTGATGAAGATCTGCATGTGATCTTTGATCAGCTTCGCGGCCAGGCCGACGGCGTGCTCCGGCGTGACGCTGCCGTTCGTCCAGACTTCCATCAGCAGCTTGTCGTAATCGGTATCCTGGCCGAGGCGCGCCGCTTCGACGAGGAAGTTGACCTTGGTGATCGGCGAATGCACCGAATCCACCGGGATGTAACCGACCGGCAAGTCGTCGTCGAAGTTGCGGTCAGCCGAGACATAGCCGCGGCCTTTTTTCAGGCGCAACTCGATATTCAGGCTGCCGCCTTCGCTGACGGTGGCCAGGTGAATATCGTCGTCGAGCACATCAATGTCTTCATCGGTTTCGATGTCCACCGATTTGACGATGCCGGGTTCGGTGCGCGTGATGCGCAAGGTTTTGACTTCACCCGTGTGCAATTGAAAAGGCACGCGCTTCAGATTGAGGATGATGTCGGTGGCATCCTCGACTACGCCGGGAATCGAAGAGAACTCGTGCAAGACGCCTTCGATTCGCACGGCGGTGATGGCTGCGCCTTCGATAGAAGAAAGCAACGCACGGCGCAGGCTGTTACCAATGGTCGTGCCAAAGCCGCGTTCAAACGGCTGAGCAGAAAAGCGCCCGTAGCGCTCGGTCATGGTTTCGCAGGTCAAGCGCTTCGGTTTTTGGAATCCAGTCCACATATTAGGTGTTTCCCCTGACTCCCAACTGATGCAACGTGCCGGGCGTTTGTGCAAACAGCGTAGTTGAGATAACGCCCGGCACGCCCAAATTACTTAATTGCTTATTTGCTGTACAACTCGACGATGAGCTGTTCGCGAATTTCGGGATCAATGTCGTCGCGGCGCGGCAGCGAAACGACACGGCCCGCCAGTTTGTCGGCGCTCGTGATCTCAAGCCAGCCGGGGCGCCCGCGCCCGCCGGAGGTTTGGAAAGAACCTTGAATGTGCACATTCTCGGTGCTTTTTTCGCGCACCTGCACTTGATCGCCGATCTTGACCTGGAAGGACGGAATGTTCACCTTCCGGCCATTGACGCTGACGTGGCCGTGCCGCACGAACTGGCGCGCCTGGCGGCGCGACATCGCAAAACCGAGCCGGTAAACCACATTGTCCAGGCGGCGCTCCAACAACGTGAGCAAGTTCTCGCCCGTGACGCCCTTTTGCCGGGCGGCCTTTTCAAAGTAGTTGCGGAATTGCGTTTCAAGCAGATTGTAGATGCGTTTGACGCGCTGTTTTTCGCGCAACTGCTCGCCATAACCGCCCAGGGCCTTGCGCCGCATGGTCGGGCCGTGCTGGCCGGGCGGCTGTTTGCCACGCTTCTCAATGGGGCACGACGGCTTGTAGCACTTCTCGCCCTTGAGGTAGAGCTTCATCCCCTCCCGGCGGCACATGCGACACTGTTTGCCTCTATCTCTTGCCAATTATCCCTCCGTTATTCACACAACTGTAGGACAGACTTTAGTCTGTCCTACGTCTGTCCTGCGTCTTTTCGCATACAGCCGGACAGACTAAAATCTGTCCTACAGTTCGTTCTTGATTTAGACGCGGCGGCGTTTCGGCGGCCGGCAGCCATTGTGCGGAATCGGCGTCACGTCACGGATCAACCTGATCTCGATGCCCGCTGAATGGATCGCCCGCACAGCCGACTCACGGCCCGAACCTGGGCCTTTGACGCGCACTTCAACCGAACGCATGCCCGCGTCACGCGCAATGCCGGCCGCTTTGCTCGAAGCCTGTTGCGCGGCGAAAGGCGTGCCTTTGCGCGAGCCGCGAAAGCCCATGGCTCCGGATGAGCATTGCGACACCAGATTGCCCTGCAAATCGGTAATGCTGATTAACGTGTTGTTGAAGGTCGCTTGAATATGAACAACCCCTTGCGGGATGTTCCTCTTCTCTTTTTTCTTGAAGACTTTCTTCTTCGTCGCTGCTTTCTTAGCTGGCATTCTTATCCCTTTTCAGCTTTGCCATTGCCTGGCCGGTTGCCGCTTAAAAGCAACCGGCCAGAGCCTTATTTCTTACCGGCCACTTTCTTCTTCGCCACCGTGGCGCGACGCGGGCCTTTGCGGGTGCGCGCGTTGGTATGCGTGCGCTGGCCGCGCACGGGCAAACCCTTGCGATGGCGTATGCCGCGATAACAACCGATGTCCATCAACCGTTTGATGTCCAACTGAATCGTCTTGCGCAAATCGCCTTCAATGCCGCCTTGCGCATCAAGGATGCCGCGAATGCGATTCAACTCTTCTTCGCTCAACTCGCGGATTTTCTTGTCCGTGCTAACCTGCGCTTCATTGAGAATGCTGGTCGCGCGCGAACGGCCAATGCCGTAGATATATGTCAGACCGATTTGTGCGCGTTTTTGCGGTGGTAAATCCACCCCTGCGATACGAGCCATTACACTATTCCTCCGAATATCTGGCAAAAAACCGGGCGACTACCCTTGCCGCTGTTTGTGCTTCGGGTTGGTGCAGATCACGCGCACGACGCCGTGGCGATGAATGACCTTGCACTTGTCGCAAATCTTTTTGACTGACGCTCTGACTTTCATTGTTGTCCTCTTTCGCTCTTTGCCTGTGTCAGTAGCCCGACCGTGAGAGAGGGCGGACACGCGCAGCAAGCCCTCTCTCACGGTCGGGCTACTGACACAGGCCAAGAGCGAAAGAGGACACCAATGAAAGTCAGAGCGTCAGTCAAAAAGATTTGCGAC
>JAYUCP010000081.1:0-6145 GCA_043740245.1 Acidobacteriota bacterium
TGCGGAGCCGCCGCGTTCGTCTTCGCTTCCGGTGTGTCAGCCGGGAAGGCCGCGAAATCAGGTGTTGGCACGGGACGGCCCGCTTGGCTCTGGCCGCGATTGCCGCGCGCGAGCCACCAGCCCGCCGCGCTCAGCAGCAGCAAGGCCAGCATCAGCAAGCCGTATTTGCGCTGTTTCGGATTCATTGCTTCTCCTCTCCCGCCGCCGGCAAGGGCTGGGCGGTCACGCGCGCCAATTCAATCAACGCCATGAATGATTCTTTGAGCGCCTCGGTGTAGCCGGTCTCGATCTCGATGAAGCGGCGCTGTTCGGCCAGATAATCGAGCGCCGTGCGGTAACCCACCGCGTAAGTGCGCCGCACCAAATCCAGATTGCGCTGCGCGGGCTCGCGCACCTTGTCGCGGTAAACGGACAGCGCCGCGCGCGCTTTCTCCAAGCGCACCAGCGCCGCCGCAATTTCGTTGCGCGTCACCAACTCGGCAAACTCACGCCGCTGGCGGGCCGCTTCGGCTGCCGCCGTGGCCGCCGCGATCAAGCCCTGATTCTTGTTGCGCACCGGCAGCGTCAGCCGCGCGCCAAAGGTCGCGTAGTGAAAGACACCACTGACCGGCGCGAGCTGGCCCGCCGCGTTGAAGCCGCGCACGTCGTAGCCGGAACTCATCCGCTGATAGTTGGCAAACAGGCTGGCGTCCACGCGGCCTTCGCGCCGGGCCTGTTCGATTTGCGCGGCGGCCAAACTTTCCGCCGCGCGCAAGACCGCCAAATCAGGCCGCGCGGCGAGCGCCGTGCGCAAGAGTTCGGCGGGCGGCGGCAACGCGCGTTCTGCCAGGAACTCGCCGCGCAAAGACAACAACTCCTCGGGCGGCATGCCGCAGACTTGTTTCAAGGCCAGCAGCGCGACTTCCGCCTTGCTCTCGTAGTTGATGCGCAGTACCTCGGCGCGCTCTGCTTCGACCAGCACCGCGCTGCTTTCGAGCGGCGCGCTCTTGCCCAATTCGACGCGCGCCTGCACCAGCCGGTGCGAAGCGCGCGTCAGGTCGAGCAGTTCTTCGGTGAATTTGAGGTTGTGCGCGGCTGCAATCGCCTCGGCGTATTTCAGGCGCACGTCCGCTGCCAGCTTGCGCTCGAATTCGCGCACTTCGGCGGTGCGCAATTCGACTTCGCGCTGTCCCACCAGCACGCGCGCCTGCCGCCGTCCGCCGAGTTCGAGCGGCCATTCAACGCCGATCATCTGATTGTTGTCGGCGCTGGTGACGGCTTGCGTGCCGCTTGTTTCCAGCATCGGGTTGGGCTTGAGCGCCGCCTGCTGCCAGCGCCCGTTTGCTTCGGCAATCATTTGCCGCGCGGCGAGCAGTTCGCCGTTGTGCAGCAAGGCATAACGCACCAGTTCATCCGCCGTCAGCCCGTGCGCTGCATCAACCAAGCGGTTGTAGGTTGAGACGGGCGCGGCTTCCGCCGTTATTTCGCTCGTCTGTGCAAGTGCGCTCACAGCCAAGGTTAGCAAGCAAGCTAGCGCAAATCGCAAACTGCGGCGCAACGTAGGGGCAGACCTGTGTGTCTGCCCCGGTGGTGTCTGACGTCTTCGGTTCCGTCTAACGCGACCGGGGCAGACACACAGGTCTGCCCCTACGTTGTGTGGTCGCCACAGCACGAAATCAAAGGGGAAGTCACTGAGTCTAAAACACGCTTTTCGTTTCATCATTCAACCTCTTTCCGTCGCCGGTTCATCAGCGTGACCGGCACGTTTGATTGCGCGCTCGTGCAGCCAAGAAAAAATCACTGGCGTCACGATCAACACGTGCAGCAAAGACGAAACCATCCCGCCCAGCACCGGCGCGGCGAGCGGCTTCATCACTTCGGCGCCCGCGCTCGTGCTCCACATAATCGGCAGCAGCCCCGCAACTACGGTCGAGACGGTCATCACCTTGGGCCGCAACCGCAGCACCGCGCCTTCGATCACGGCTTGTTGCAAGGCCGCGCGCGTAAGCTGGCCGCCGAGTTCCGCCCGCTTCCGCTCGACCGCTTCGTTCAAGTAAATCACCATCACCATGCCCGTCTGCACCGCCGTGCCGAAGAGCGCGATGAAGCCGACCCAGACCGCGACTGAAAAATTGTAGCCAAGCGCGTAGACCAGATAGACGCCGCCCGTCAGCGCGAAGGGCACGGCCAGCAGCACGTGCGCGGCTTCGATCAGCGAGTGATAGGTGAAATAGAGCAGCACGAAAATGACCAGCAGCGCGACGGGCAACACGATTTGCAAGCGGGCGCGGGCGCGTTGCTGATCCTGATACTGGCCGCTCCATTCAAAGTAATAGCCGGGCGGCAGCGCGACTTTTTCATTCAAAATCTTCTTTGCTTCTTCGACAAAGCCAACCACGTCGCGCCCGCGCACGTTGAGCAGCACCGTGCCGCGCAGCAAGCCGTTTTCGCTGGGAATCATCGAGGCGCCTTGCAGCGAGCGAATGTCGGCTAGTTGCGCGAGCGGCAGTTGCGCCCCGTTCGGCGCCGGCACGACCAATTGCCCCAGCGCGGCGGCGTTCGTGCGGAACTGCGGCGCGTAACGCACGCGGGCCGGGAAGCGTTTGCGCCCTTCGATGGTCAGGGTCAGGTTGGTCTCGCCGATGCCGATGTCAATCACGTCCTGAATCGCGCGCACGTCAATGCCGTAGCGCGCGGCGGCCTGGCGATTGATCTTGATGTCAATGTAAGGCGTGCCGGTCAGCGGTTCGGGCGAGACGTTGGCCGCGCCGGGCACGCGACGCAACGCGGCGGCTGTTTCGTGCGAGAGGCGTTCAAGCTCGTTCAAGTCGCCGCCGTAAAGCTTGAGACCGAGTTGCGTGCGGATGCCGGTGGTGAGCATCTCGATGCGATTGATGATGGGTTGCGTCCAGATGTTTTGCACGCCGGGCATGGTCAGTTTGGCGTCCATCTCGGCTTGCAGCTTGTCGCGCGTCATGCCGGGCCGCCACTCGGCGGGCGGTTTCAGATGCACGATGGTCTCGTTCATATTGACCGGCGCGGGGTCGGTTGAAGTCTCGGCGCGACCAGCTTTGCCGACGACCCAGGCGACTTCGGGGAAAGACTTGATCGTCGCGTCCTGCATTTGCATCACGCGCAGCGCCTCGTCAATCGAGATCGCCGGATCGGTGATCGGCATGTACATCATGTCGCCTTCGTTGAGTTCGGGCATGAATTCGCTGCCGATGCGGCTGCCCAGATAAAGCGCGCCGCCGAAGAGCGTCAGGGCCAGCAACAGTGTGAGCGCGCGTTGCGCCAGCGCGAGCCTGAGCACGGGCTGATAAATGCGATGCAGCGCGCGCATCACGAGGTTCGAGTCTTCGGCGTGAAAGCGCCCGCCCAGCAGCAGTGTGCAGAGCACCGGCACCAGCGTGACGGCGATGATCGTCGCGCCCGCCATCGCAAAGGTCTTTGTGAAAGCGAGCGGATGAAAGAGCTTGCCCTCGCGCCCGGTGAGCGCGAAGACCGGCACGAAGGCCAGGATGATGATCGTCATCGAAAAGAAGATCGGGCGTCCGACGAGTTGCGTGGCCGCGAGCACCGTTTGCCAGACGCGCTGCCGGTCGCGCGGATCAACGCCATTCTTTTCCAGTTGGCGAAAGGCGTTCTCGGTGACGACGATGCCGGCATCCACCAGCACGCCAATCGCAATCGCAATCCCGGCCAGCGACATCAGGTTCGAGCTGATGCCCAGATAGCGCATGAACAAAAACGCGACGAGCACCGCCAACGGCAGCGGAATCGTCACGATCAGAATCGAGCGGAAGTGAAAGAGAAAGATGACGTGCGCGAGCGTCACCAGCAGCAGTTCTTCGATCAACGCGCGCTTCAACGTTTCAGTCGCGCGCAGAATCAGTTCGGTGCGGTCATAGAAAGGAACGATCTTCACGCCCTTCGGCAAACCCGCTTCGAGCGACTTGAGTTTCGCCTTGACGCCGTTGATGACTTCGAGCGCGTTGACACCGTAGCGCGCAATGACCACGCCGCCGACCGCTTCTTTGCCGTCGCGGTCGAGCACGCCGACGCGGAAGGCATTGCCCAGCTTGACCGCCGCCACGTTGTGCACGTAAAGCGGCGTGCCGTTTTGCGCACCGATGACGATGTTTTCGAGATCGGCCATGGATTCGATCAACCCGACGCCGCGCACGACCGACCATTGCCCGTTCTGCTCCACCACGTTGCCGCCGACGTTGGAATTGCTGCGGCGCACGGCTTCGACGATCTGCGAAAGCGGGATGGCGTAAGCTCGCAGCCGGTTCGGATCAACGTCAATCTGATATTGCTGGACGTGGCCGCCGACCGAAGCGACTTCGGCCACGCCGGGCACGGCGGTGAGTTGATAGCGTATGAACCAGTCCTGCAACGTGCGCAGATCGCGCAGGCTCTGGCTTTTATCCTCAGACGTGGCGCCCTCGACCGTGTACCAAAAGATTTGGCCGACGCCCGAAGCATCTGGGCCGAGCATGGGTTTGACGCCTTCGGGCAGTTGCGCGGTGACCAGGTTCAAACGTTCGAGCACGCGCGTCCGCGCCCAATAAAGCTCAATCGCGTCTTCAAAGATCACGTTGATCATCGAAAACCCAAAGGCCGATTGCCCGCGCACCACGCGCACGCCGGGCATTCCTTGCAGCGCGGTTGAGAGCGGATAGGTGACCTGGTCTTCAACTTCCTGCGGCGAACGCCCGGCCCAATCGGTGAAGACGATGACCTGGTTGTCTGACAGATCAGGAATCGCATCAATCGGCGTATGCACCAATGCCCAATAGCCCCAACCCGCGAGCAGCGCATACGCCGCGATGATGATGAAGCGGTTCTTCAGCGAAAATTCGATGAGACGGTTAATCATACGAAGACAGTAGACAGTAGACAGTAGACAGTAGACAGTAGACAGTAGACAGTAGCCGGTAGTCAGTAGATGTCAGTAGATGGCCGGCTACTGACTACTGTCTACCGACTACTGACTACTTTGCTTGCACGTTCATCGTGACCTTGCCCGTGCCGTGCGCGCCCTGCCAGGCGATTTGCGCTTCCCACGTACCACCCACCTCGACATTGACCTGCGCGCGGTACTTGCCAGGTGTCGCGGTCGTTGTCAGCGTAGCGCGGTCGTTCATCTCAGCCATCGAACCCATCGCGGCCATGTGAAAATTGAGCGAGGCCGCGCCGACATCCACTGGCTGGCCTGCGGCATCGGCGAATGTGAGCAGCAGTTCGTTCTCGCCGCGTTTGAGTTGGCCGCCAGCGTTTGAAAGGGTGACGGTCATCTCGCCGGACTTGGCGGACTTGAGCACTTGGTCGCTGCCGGGCGTTGCGGCGCTGTGGCAGGCGGCGTTGAACAAAGTTGCGGTGAGTAAGAGCAGCGTAAAGACGGTGGTTCCTGTCTTCTTCATAAACACCTCCAAACGAATTAAGCTTGGCCTTTAGCTGAAAAGCCAGATGCTCGAAGTTACAGATGTATGCGCGCCGGTTATGGCCGGCCCGTTGAGTTTGATTTAGCGGTGAGCGGGCACACTACGACCCTTAAAGCAGAAAGGAACAGCAGTCGAGGTAGCGGCTGGATGAACCGTGCAGATAGCGCGTGGGCGCGCTCGGAAAGTTTGTTTGTTGCAGGTAAGCAGTAAACTCAGGCGCTGAAAGGGAAGTGAGCGGCAACGCCTGCGCGGATGGTGGTACTGGGTTATCTAACGTGAGCGGCGGAGTCTCTGCTGGTTGAGGGCATTCGACGATGCAGCAGATTCCCGCAATCGTCGCGGCTGGCCCGGTCAGGCGCGCGGTCTCGCAGCAAGCTTCATCACAGCCGCCGGTGCTCGGCTGATGCGGCGGCAAGGCGGCCAGTGAGTTGCCGATTAGCGCCAGCAAAAAAAGAATTGTGGTATGCCGCTTGACCATACGATGCACCTTATAGCGGGCTGGGCGCTTCAATGTCAATCAGACGTTCGTGATTCAAATCGTAATGAATTTCGGGTAGGACAGACTATAGTCTGTCCTACCGGTCTTTCAGGCCGGTTATTCGTACTTGCGCAATTCCAGCTTAGGAATGACCTGGAAATAACCCTGCCAAACCACGGGGGCCACTGGGTTCACGGGGAAAGCCAGTCAATTGTGGTTGTTCTTCCCCGTGTTCCCC
>JAYUCP010000082.1:0-6117 GCA_043740245.1 Acidobacteriota bacterium
GCTGATCCGCTGCATCCGCGTCATCCGCGTTCAATGGTTTTGTGATGGGCGTTCTTTCTACTATTGGAGAAAGCCTTGCGTTTGAAAGCCGGTTCGGGACCGAAGTTCAGGACGAGTCCGACTTCGACATCGGTTGCTTTGAGGTAGTTTTGGAGTTGTGCGACAAATGCTTCGTGCAACGCGGTTGCCGCTTTGATTTCCAGAATGACCAAACCTTCGACGATCAGATCAGCAAAGTAATCGCCTACGATTTGATCGCCGTAATAGACACTCAAGCGCTTTTGCGCCACGACGCGCAAGCCCAAGCTGCGCAATTCAAGCACCAGGGCGTTCTCATAGACCTTTTCCAAAAAGCCATAGCCCAGCGTGTTATACACCTCGTAAAAAGCGCCGATGATTTTCTTGGTCAAATCTCGATGTAATAGCTCTTCGTTTTCTTTCATAGGTTCTCCTCCAGAATGACGATAGATCGCGGATGACGCGGATGCGGCGGATTTACGCGGATAGTTTGCTTTCGATTATGTCGTGTCAACATTTCAATCATCCCCAATAATCAGAAAAAATCCGCGTAAATCCGCCGCATCCGCGTCATCCGCGTATCCATCCGCCTTCACAATTTCGCGTAATCAATCTCGACGGCCAATTCGGGCAGCGTGTGCACGCCGACCACGATCAGCCAATGCTTGCCCTGATGCAGCCGCGACAGGCCGACCGCCAGGTACGTGGCCGCTTTGCCTTGCCGCGCGAAACCGGCTTGGTCGAGCGTGCAGGGCGCGTTGTTTGATTGGGCCAGCAGTTTGCGTCCCAGTGCCCGCATGCGCAGGTCGGTGCAGCCGATGTCGTTGATCTTTGTTGCGCCGAGCGTGAATGACGCGCGCACTGCCACGTCATCGCCGGTTTGATTGCGATTGAAGGTGAAGCTGTAGGCAGCGGGTTTGATGAGCGTCAATGAACGCCCTGCCTCAGCCAGCGCAAGAGTGCTTTCGGCGTGTGCCGCGAGAAAGTCAGTTTGTTCACTGGTTGACAGTTTCCTGGTGAACAGCGGCTTGTGTTTCAAATCGAGCGTCCAGTCTTCGCTGTGCGGCGCTTGCGGCGCGGGCGCGTCGAGCGTGCAGCGCGTGACGCCGAGATTAACCAGATGCGACTGGCCGCCGTGAAAGAAATCGAGCGGCAAGAGGCAATAATCGGTGGGCGAGTGTGACGACTGCTGGTGCGATGGTTGCTGGCGCGCGGGCGCGGGGCGCACCGGGCGCACCCATTGCCCGCTGGCGTCAATGCCCGCCGTGCAGACGCCGCCGTGCATTTTGGTCAGCGCCAGAATCGTGATGTCCTTCGTCACACTCACAGATGTTTAACCTCCACGCGCGGGTCGAGCGCGCGCAAGTATTCAGCCACCAGCCGCCGATGGCAGTGCTCCGGTGTTGGTTCGGTGCAAAGCAAACAGAGGCTGTCTTGCGTCAATGGCGGCGGTTGGCATGCGGCCAGCAGTTGGTTGAAACGCATTTCATAACGCGGCCAGTCGCCAGCGCGTTTGTATTCATCGAGCAGCTCGGTGGTCGGCGCGAATTCGGGATGATGTTCATACGCGATGCCGAAGCCTTCGGTGAGCAAGAATTCAAAATCGGGTTGCTTGCTCCAGCCCGCGAGTTGCGAGGTGTTGCGCAGCCGCACGTCTACGACGCAGCGCACGCCAGCCGCGCGCAGCGTTTCGATAAATTCGCGCAGGCTCTTTTTGGTGAAGCCGATGGTGTAAATCGTCATACGACCGATCTCCCTTTCAAAGCTGAAAACTAAAACAGGCTTGGTTGTTCGGGCACGAATTCCGCCGCCGTGGAAGCGGCGAGTTCGCCCGAAGGCAGAATGTGTTCGATGGCGCTGCCGCGTGCGACGAGCGTGCGCGTAATCAGCCAATAGCGATGGCAATGTTTGTAATCGGCCTCGCTGCACAGAAAGGCCACGCGGCAGTCTTCGGCCAGCGCCAGCAACTGTTCGATGCCCGCCAGATAAAACGGCGCTTGGGCCAGGGCGTCGTAATCCACTTTGCCGTTGGCGAAATAATAAATGCTGTCGGCGGGCCGTCCGCCCAGTTGCGCGCCGAGAAAGGCGTAGGCGATGGCGGCTTCGGCGAGCGCCAGTTTCAGGGCTTCGCGGTTGAATTGCGGTGAATAGCGGCTGTACGGCTGGCTGCGCGTGTCCACGAGCAGTTCAATGGCGTGCCGCCGAAGCAAGTCGAGGAAAGCGCCAATCTCTGTGTTGCTGTGGCCGACAGTGTAGAGCGTCATGGCGGCGCGGATTATAACAAACAGCCCGCACCGTTTGTGAAGCGGCAGCGCCACAGTTCAACAAAATTCTGCGGGCGATTCACTCATCAAAAAGCGGAAGCTCAGCCAGATAGCGGGACGTGTGCGATACGGTCGAGGAACTCATACGGCTGAGAAGCTGCGGCAATGAGCAGCAAGTCGTCCAGCGCCAAACCAATCGGCGCCGCCAGATTCAGGATGAGAATGCCGGGCATATGCCGGCCCGCCGCCAGATGATCGGCCAAATGCCGGGCATGCTTTTGCGATTGTTGGTGACCAGCGCGAAATCGTTCTCTTCGCACCAGCAGAGTAAAACCGGATCGGGCGAGCCTGTGGTGGGTGCGCCTTCATTGCCGATCTTCCAGACGGTCAGGCTGGGTTCGCGGCGCAACAGTTGGGCGCGATAAAGCGGCGGGACGTGTTCATCCATCAGGTAGTTGATCATCACGGTTCCGCCAATCAAGCCACACTGACGCTTGCGTGCACTGGCTCAGTCACAGCGCGCTCGGCTTTCAACCGGCGCAGGCGCGCGACCACGGGCGGCAAATCCTGTTCATAATCCTCACGCGCTTGGCGGCAGTAGACCAGATAATCGGTCAGGTACTGCGAGACGGCGGCTTGGTTATGCAGGTAATAGAGGACGGTGGCGTAGACCTGTTCCAGATTGAGCGAGGTGAAACGCTGGACGATCTCTTCGGGCGCTTGCGCGCGGTGGATGAATTCGTAAAGGATGCTTTCGATGCCGATGCGCGTGCCTTTGACGCGGATGTCGTCCGGGGCGAGAAAATCGAAATAGTCTTCCAGTTGCATGCTGCCTCCTTGCGGTTGCCCTGCGGAATCTGATGCTGAATTGAGGGCCGCATCCTAGCACACCATTTGTTGAGTGACGATCAGCAGGCCGCAAATGGATTGCGCATTTCGTGAGTGAGCGATTAGACTGTGCCCCGTTTTACACCACCAATAACCACAAGGAGAATTAAACCGACGATGGCCGTTACGAACGAGCATGCCGATACCGCTGTGCTGAGTACGGGCCTGGCCGAGGTGCGCCGCCAATTGACCGGCGAGGTGAAGCTGCGGCAGGCCGTGCTCAAGCCGCTGGATGGGGCTTTGCGCGCGTTGAAAGACCCGCACAAGAACGCCGTCGCCTTGCACGAGGCTGCGCTCTTGCTCGAAGCGCCGCCCGCCGAGTTGGCCTTGCCGAACAGTTACGGCAAGCTGGTCAAGCAGACGCGCGGCCTTGCGGATGAAAACCTGGCGGAGTTGGAGTTCACCTTTGCCCGTGACCTGCGCGCGGCTTTTGCCGAGCAGGGCGTCAAGCTGGCCGGGCCGCCGACCGAATTGATCGCCGACCTGTTCGTCATCAAACCCGACCTGCGCAAGCGGCAGGTGCAGATCACTTTCTCGCGCCAGCCGGTGGCGAAGGGCGCGATCAAGCTGGATGTGGAGCGCGTCGTGGCGGCCTATCAGCGCGCGCGCAAGGAAATTTGCGAGCGCCGGGTGGATTACGACGGTTTGCTGGGCGAGTTGTTCGAGGCGTATCAGCGCACGCTCAAGCTGGACGGCAAACCGGCGGGCGCGCGCATGGTCATTGTGGATTGTTACCGCGAGTTGGTGCTGGTGCGGCAGCCGCTCGGCTTTCGCCGCACACCGTCGAAGTCGAGTTTCGTGGATTATCCGAAAACGCACTTCGCTTACGACATGCTGCAACTGCGGCGCAACCACAGCTTGTTGCACAAAGGGCATCGGCTCAACCTGGGCACGGCGACGATTGACGTTGGTTCGGATACGACCAAGGCGATGTTTCTGGCGACAGGCGCGACCGAGGGGGCGTTCATCAAAGACCTGTATTTCACGGCGGAAAAATAGCTGTACCGTAGACTGTCAGTCTGCGGCTGACTCTCAAATCGGGGACATTGGGGTAATTATGCCTGTCTGGTAAAGACCTCCTTTTCTTTCACTGTTCCGGCTGGCGACGACCTCCGCAGACTGACAGTCTACGGTACATTTTTTGAGAAGAGCAATGACACTGACACAACAAGAAGCGCAGCACATCGTGCGCAAACTCGGTGAATCGGGCATCCCGCCGACACGAGGACTTGAGGCTTATACCGTCGGCATGGATTCGGTGCTGGGGACGCTGGAGAGCGAGTATTTGAAGGGCTATTTGCGCGACGGCGGGTCGAGCTTCAAGCTGGTCGTCGGCGAGTATGGCAGCGGCAAATCGCATTTCCTGTTCCGGCTGCGCGACCTGGCCTGGGAGAACGGTTACGTCGTCAGCCGCACCGAACTCAGCCCGAAGGAATGCCCGTATGACAATCAGTTGAAAGTCTATCAGGCCGTCATCGGCAACCTGATCTACCACGATCCCGACCCGCAGATTGCCGATACGCAAGGGATCGAAGCCTTCCTGGAAAATCACTTCTTCCACACGATGCGGATGCTGGGCATCGAACAGATGCTGACCAGCCTCGGCTTGGATAAGCGCGTCGAGTTGTGGCTGGACACGATCTTGCGCTTCAAGGTCGAAAGCCCGTCGTACCGGCACGCAGTCTACTTTTATCTGAAGGCGGCGGCGGAAGAGAACGAGGCGAACAAGCGCGTGATCGGCGCGTGGTTGCGCGGCGAGATGGTCGCGCTCAAGGACGTGCGCGCCTTCAGCATCAGCGAGCGCATTGATCGTTCGGTCGCGTTCAAGATGCTGCGCTCGTTGTCGCAGTTGGTGCACGAGCTTGGTTACGCGGGCTTGGTGCTGCTCTTTGACGAGGGCGACCGGATGGTGAGCATCGGTTCGTCGCGGACGGAGAAGGTGGCCTGCGACAACCTGCGCGAAGTGATTGACCGCTGCGCGGGCGAGAGTTTGCCGGCGACGCTGTTTGCTTACGCGGTGCCGCCCTATTTCGTCACGAACATCGCGCCGCAGTACGAGGCGCTCAGCCAGCGCATCAGTTCCAAAGTGAAGTTCTCGCGCAAGAATCCGTTCAGCGTGCAGATCAGCTTGGATCAACTCGATTATCCGGGCGAGGAGTTGTTGCGGAGGATCGGCGAGAAGCTCTTGGGAATTTTCGAGTTGGCTTATGGCGTGACGTTCAACCACGAATTGCAGGCGCAGAACATTGCGCAGTTGGCCGACACTTGCGCGGCGCTGCTTTCGACCAGCCATCGCCGACACTTCGTCAAATCGCTGATTGATCTGCTGGCCGAGCAGCGGGCTGAGGGCGAGCGGCTGTACGAGCAGGACAACGTGCAGAACGTCGTGCGCGCTGTGACTGAGCAGTTGGGGCGCGCGCAAGGCGGGGAGTATTGACCGAACCATTGGGCGATGGAATTTGAATGGGGAGACAAGAAGGCCGCCAGCAACCTTGCCGATCACGGTGTTTCGTTCGATGAGGCAAAGACCGTGTTTGATGATCCGTTGTATATGGATTTCTATGATCCTGACCACTCTTATGGCGAACACCGCTTCATCATTGTGGGACAATCCCGACAGCGGCGCTTGTTAATGGTGTCGTATACTGAACGCGGCAACGCGATTCGTTTGATTAGCGCCCGCGAGTTAACACCGGCAGAGCGGAGGAAGTATGAACGAGGTCAACATTGAGACGGAGTTGAATGATGAGTTGCGCTCGGAATACGACTTGAGCGAGCTACAGGTGCGCCGGCTGGGGCCGGGGCGGCAACAGTTCGGCGAGAATATAGTGCGGCTGGCGCCCGATGTAGCGACGGTGTTTCGAGATGCCGAGGCGGTCAACGAAGCCCTGCGGCTGTTGATCAAGATCGCCCAGACCAGTAATCAACTGGCTCAACCGGCTCAACC
>JAYUCP010000083.1:0-6099 GCA_043740245.1 Acidobacteriota bacterium
TGTGTGTGCTACGTCTTGTGCGCGCCCGCCGCGCTGGCGCAAACCGCGCCCTTCGACGGCAAACCGGAATTCAAAGAAGGCAAAGACATGGCCTACTTCATCTGGCGCGAAGGCGACACCTGGAAGCTGCGCTGGACGACGACCGGGGCCTGCGGCATTTCACCGGCCACGTGACGGCCGAAGGCGGCGAATTGAAATCGCTCAAACGCATTGATGTCGAGAGCGAACGCAAAGTCATTCGCCCGGGCCATGCGCCGCGCATCGCTGTGGGCCCGCGCGGGCGCGTCTATCGCCGGGGCGGCGCGCCGCCCGTCATCGCCGAAAAGACGCAAGACAAATACGAAAAGGTTGGCGACCACCGCATCGAATTTTCAGCGCGCACCGATGACGACATTGACGGCTTCGATTTCAAAGTAGACAAGAATGTCACGGCCTTGCGCTTCATGCTCGAAATCAACGGCAAGGCCATGCCGCGCAACGTCGAAACGGGCCGGGATAATCAGCATCCGTCCAATGTGCCGTTTGAAGTCAAGTTGCGCTGAGCGAGGCGTGACGCGCTGAGTTTTGCTGTGAGATGGCAAGCGCCATTCGCCCTTCGACAATTTCAATTCCTGGCCGAGAAAAGCCTGTCAAAGGCGGCCTCTGCAAAAGAATTGAGATTGTCGAAGGGCGAATGGCGCTTGCCGTTTAGCGCCCAGCCCCACTCGCAAACAGCTTTCCTGCCTTGGATAGCCGAGCCCGCGCATGAATGCTACACTGCGCGCGCTTTTCCATATTTTATACATGACAAAATCCTGGAGGCGACCATGCGTAAGTTTCGACTCTTAACCACGCTGTGCCTGCTCTTGACGATTCCACTGCTCGGACAAGAGCGCGCCATCATCATTCGCGCCGGTTTGTTGCTGGATGGTAAAGGCGGCGTGGCGCGCAACACCAATCTCGTCGTGCAAGGTACGAAGATCGTGAAGATCGCCGCGTCGAGCGAAACGCCGGCCTACGATCTGCGCGCGCTGACCGTGCTGCCCGGCTTGATTGATACGCACGTACACATCAGCTACCACTTCGGCGCGGATGGCCGCGCCAGCAATCGCGGCGAGACGGCGGCGCAGGAGGCGTTGTATACGGCAGAGAACGCCTACGCGACTTTGCTGGCCGGGTTCACCACCGTGCAAAGCGTGGGCGCGGCGGCAGACGTGGCGTTGCGCGAAGCCAGCGCGCGCGGCCAATTGCCCAGCCCGCGCATTCTCACTTCGATTCGCCAACTCAACGAAACCAGCGGCACGCCTGAACAATTGCGCGAACAGGTGCGCAAGCTGAAAGCCGACGGCACCGATGTCGTCAAAATCTTTGCGTCGAAGAGCATCCGCGACGGCGGCGGCCAGACGATGACCGACGAACAACTCGTGGCCGTCTGCGGCGAGGCCAAAGCGCAAGGCTTGCGCACGCTGGTGCACGCGCACGCCGCTGGGGCGATCAAGGCCGCTGTGCGTGCCGGTTGCGGGCAAATCGAGCATGGCGTGTTTGTGGATGACGAAGCGTTGAAGCTGATGGCCGAACGCGGCGTTTATTTCGATCCGAACATCGGCTTGGTGCTGCAAAACTATCTGCGCAACAAGGCGCGCTTCCTCGGCATCGGCAATTACACCGAGGAAGGTTTTGCTTATATGGAAAAAGCCGTCGGACTGAACAACGCGATGATCAACCGTGCGTTGGCGACGCCGGGACTGAAGCTGGTCAATGGCACCGACGCCGTGGCGGGCGCGCACGGGCGCAATGCCGATGAATTGCTGGCGCGTGTGCGCGAGGGCGGACAGAAACCGATGGACGCGCTCATTTCTGCGACTTCGCTGGCGGCGAAATCGCTCAATCTGGAAAGCAGCATCGGCACGCTCGCGCCCGGCTTCGAGGCTGATCTGATCGCGGTGGACGGCGACCCGACGCGCGACATCACGGCGTTGACGCGCGTGGTGTTTGTGATGAAGGGCGGGCGGGTTTACAAGAACGCGCGCTAACGCAGATCAAAAAGGTTAAGGCCGCAGGCATCCTCAATTCGTCATTCTCAATTCTTTTGCAGAGGGCAGCTTGCCAAGCAGACCCTCCTGCGAAGAATTGAGAATGACAAATTGAGAATGACGAATGCGCTGCTTGCATCGGTTTACATCAACACAAGGACACAACATGAAAAAACATCTTCCATACTTCGGATTGCTGGCTGCTGTGGCGGCCTTCACGCTCGCCTGCGCGCCGCCACCGAATGCTGGCAACGCGCCCGCTGCCAAAGCGGACACACAGGCCGCGCTCGAAAGCATCAAGAGCGAAGAGCTGCTCAATCACATCAAGACGCTCGCTTCGGATGTGTTTGAAGGGCGCGCGCCGGGCACGCCGGGCGAAGAGATGACCGTCAATTATCTGACCACGCAATTCCAGAAACTCGGCCTGAAGCCCGGCAATCCCGATGGCACTTACATTCAAAAAGTCCCGCTGGCAGGGTTTACGCCGAGCCCCACGATGTCGTTCATTGCTGGCGGCAAACCGATGGCGTTTGATTATTCGACTGATTACATTGCGCGTTCGCTGCGCTATGTGCCTGAAGTGAAGGTCGAAAACTCCGATGTCGTCTTTGTCGGCTACGGCGTCGTCGCGCCGGAATACGGCTGGGACGATTACAAGGGCGTGGATGTCAAAGGCAAGACGGTCGTCTTCCTCATCAACGATCCGCCGATTCCCAGCGCTGGCGATCCGAACAAGCTGAATGACGCGATGTTCAAGGGCAAGGCGATGACCTATTACGGGCGCTGGACGTACAAGTTCGAGATCGCGTCGGAGAAAGGCGCGGCGGCGGCGATCATCGTGCACGAAACCGGCCCGGCGGGTTATCCCTTTGCCGCGCTCGCCAATTGGCGGCTCGAAAATTTCGACATCCGCACGCCCGATAAAAACATGGGCCGCGTGGCGGTCGAATCGTGGATTACCGATGTGAAGGCCAAACAGCTTTTCGCCGCCGCCGGGCAAAACTTCGACACGCTGAAGAAAGGCGCGTTGAGCAAAGATTTCAAACCCGTCGCGCTCAACGCCAAGGCCAACATCACGATCAAGAGCGCGCTGCGCGAGGTTGATTCGCGCAACGTCATCGCCAAGCTCGAAGGTTCTGATGCAAAGCTCAAGAGCGAATATGTCGTTTACACCGCGCATTGGGATCACATGGGCCGCGATGCGAAATTGAAGGGCGATCAGATTTTCAACGGCGCGATTGACAACGCCTCCGGCACGGCGGCGCTGCTCGAAATTGCCGAGGCGTATACGAAACTGCCCACGCCGCCCAAACGCACGATCATCTTTCTGGCCGTGACGGCGGAAGAGAAGGGCTTGCTCGGCGCGAAGTATTACGCACTGAATCCGCTTTATCCGCTCGAACGCACGCTGGCGAACATCAACAAAGACGGCCTCAATCAATGGGGCCACACCAGGGACATCGGCGTCATCGGTTACGGCAATTCAACGCTTGACGATCTGCTGGCCGAGGCCGCCGCCGCGCAGGGCCGCACCGTTAAACCCGACGCCGAACCGGAGAAGGGCTTCTTCTACCGCTCCGATCATTTCGAGTTTGCCAAACAGGGCGTGCCCGCGCTCGATACTGATTCGGGCACGGATTACATCGGCAAGCCGGCAGGGTATGGGATGAAGAAGCGCGATGAATACACCGAGCGGGACTATCACAAGGTTTCGGATGAGGTGAAACCGGATTGGGATTTGGCGGGCGCGGTCGAGGATGTGCAACTGCTCTTTCAAGTCGGCTATCGCGTCGCGCAAGGTGACAAGTGGCCTGAGTGGAAGCCGGGCACGGAGTTCAAAGCGAAACGCGAGGCGCAACTCAAACCCAAGGCTTGATCAAATCTCTCCCACGAAGGCACACGAAGCAGCACGAAGAAGGAAGGCACGGTATGGCTGTCTTTCTTCGTGCTGCTTCGTGTGCCTTCGTGGGAGATTCTCCAAGGGAGCAGATTATGACGAAACAAACTGTTGCATTCGGTCTGTTGCTGACCGCGTTGCTGGCCTTCGCAACCGTCGCACAATCACCCACCATCACAGCGATCAAAGCGGGCCGCCTGCTTGATCCTGAAACCGGCACGGCCGCCGCCAACCAAGTCATCCTCATCGAAGGCGAAAAGATCAAAGCCATCGGCGCGAATCTCGCCATCCCCGCGGGCGCGACCGTCATTGACCTGTCGAAGCTCACTGTGTTGCCCGGTCTGGTGGACGCGCACACGCACATGGCGATGACGTACAAAGAGCAGCCGGAGAATAATTATTACTACTTGACCTACGTGATGGAATCTACACCACTGCGCGCGATTCAGGCGGCGTCGAATGGCATTCAATTGCTCAACGCGGGCTTCACCGTCATCCGCGATGTGGGCAACAACGGGATGTACGCCGACACGGCGTTGCGCCAGGCCATCGAACAAGGCTGGTTGCCGGGGCCAACGGTGATTCCGTCGGGCATCATCATCGGCGGCACGGGCGGGCAGTTGTGGCCTACGCCGGAGATGTACAAGCAGCACAACCTCGTTTACCCCGAATACCTGGACGCCAACAGCCACGACGAGATCGTGCGCGCCGTGCGCGAGAACATGCTGTTTGGCGCGCGCACCATCAAGCTCTGCATTGATTGCAAACCCTGGGGCTATTCGGTCGAAGACATCAAGCTGGCGATCAGCGAAGCGGCCAAGGGCGGCTGCAAGGTCGAAGGCCACGTGCAAACGCCCGAAGGCGCGCAACGCGCGATTGACGCGGGCATTCACATCATCGCGCACGGCCAGGCGTTGACGCCCGAACACCATCGCCAGATGGCCGAGAAGGGAATTTATCTGGCCGGCACCGACACGCCCTTCACCAACTATCGCGGCAGCGAAGCGGCCTTCAAACAAACGGTCGCCAAGCTGCGCGACGCCTGGGAAAAGAAGGTGCCGCTGACCTATTCGACCGACTTCGATTATTGGAACGAGCGTATGAAGGACGCGAAGACGGGCGCATGGCTGACGCGCGGCGACCTGACGATTGCTTTTTTGGAAACGTGGAAAGCGGCGGGCATACCGAACGCCGACATCTTGCGCGCGCTGACGATCAATGGTTACAAGGCCGCCGACATCGTCAAAGAACGCGGGCCGCTTAAAGCCGGAATGTTTGCCGACTTGATCGCGGTGGCGGGTGATCCGCTCAGCGACATTGATGCGTTGCGGCAGGTGCGCTTTGTGATGAAAAACGGTGGGGTTTTCAAACAGGATGGCGTGATGACGCCGGAGAAGTTCTTTCATCCGGGGCCAGTCAGAATGCCGAATGGCAGATACACACGTTAAAGGGTAGTGGTTAAATCAGGTGGGGGCGTGTCAGTAGCCCGCGCGTAAGCAAGGGCTTGATTGGCGGAAGTCAGCCTTTGCTTACGCGCGGGCTACTGACACGCCGTCCCACTCGATTTAGCCACTACCCGTTAAAGGAGAACGACATGCGCACGCTCTTACTCGCAACATTTTTTATAGCATTGACCGCGCCGGTGTGGGCCGCCGAGCCGGGCTATCTTTACCAAGCCAAGTTCGTGCAGGCCGCGCCGGGCAAACTGCTCGATTTGATCGAACTGCACAAACAACGTCTGCCGAGTTATGCGGCAAGCGGCGACGAAGCGCCGTTCGTCATCCGCCACACGCAAGGCGACAAGTGGGATTTGCTGATGCTGTATCCGCTGGGCAGTTACAGCGAATTTTATCAGGCCGCGCGCAGCGCCAAACGCCAGCAAGCCGCGCAGCCGTTTGCCGCCAAGTTAAAAGAGTTGATTGCCTGGCAAGAGGATTTGTTCGTATACGGCCCGCCGTTGGCTGAGTTGAAAGCAGCGGCGGCCAAAGCCGGTTTTTATCACCTCGAAATTTTTCAGGCGCTGGCGGGCAAGCACGCCGAACTTTACAAAGAGCGCGAGATGGAAAACGCCTATCAACACACGCTCAAACGTCCGGGCAATTTTATCTTCACGCGCGATCAGGGCGCGGGCTGGGACTTGTTCACGCTGGGGCTGTACCGCGATTTGAAGCATTACGCCGAGAGCGCGGA
>JAYUCP010000084.1:0-2493 GCA_043740245.1 Acidobacteriota bacterium
GGATAATAAAGAATTCGTTGCGAATTCGCCAAAGGCTTGGCGTGAATTCGAGGTGCAATCCGCCCGCCGATCTGACAGAATCGCGCTTCCAGCAAAGCACCAAAGCGAAGGAAGTAATCTAAATGCCCGTGCGCATTCCGCTGCTTTTATTTATCACACTCGCTCTTTCACTTTTCACATTCGCCGAACCCTTCGACGACCCAAATGCGGGGCCGCCCAAACCGCTGCGCATTGCCCGCATGCAACAAGCGCCCACGCTCGCCGATTTCGCCGAGATGCAACCCAGCGATGAACTCGAAGGCCAGATGACCAAGGTCTCAGACTTCATCCAGCAACGCCCGCGCGACGGCCAGCCCGCAACGCAACGCACCGAAGCCTATCTCGGCTACGACGACAAGCATCTGTACATCACCTTTGTCTGTTTCGACAGCGAGCCTGACAAGATTCGTGCGCGGCTGGATCGGCGCGAAAATGCCTTTGACGATGACTTTGTCGAAGTCACGCTCGACACTTATCACGACCGGCGGCGCGGCTACATGTTCTGGTCAAACCCGCTCGGCATTCAGGCCGAAGGCATCTGGACGGAACAACAAGGCGGGGCGGATTGGTCTTTCGATACGCTCTGGCAAACGCACGGCCAGCGCACCAAACACGGGTACGTCGTGCTGATGGAAATCCCCTTCAAGAGCCTGCGCTTCAAAACGCTGGACGAACAGTTGTGGAGCCTGACGCTGCTGCGCGTCATTCCGCGCAACAACGAATGGGCCTATTGGCCGCGGACTTCGGCGCGCAAGGAAGGCCGTTTGAGCCAGTCACACGACGTGAACGGTTTGCAGCGCATCGCGCCGGGACGCAGCATTCAATTGATTCCTTACGGTTCGTTCCGCCGCTATCGCGCTTTGGATCAAACCAGCGAACCCAGCCGTCCGCACTTCGTCAACGACACGCAACTCGACGGCGGGCTCGATGCCAAGTTCGTCGTGAAGGACAACTTCGTGCTCGACGTGACGGTCAACCCGGATTTCAGCCAGGTCGAATCCGATCAGCCGCAGATTACGGCCAATCAACGCTTTGAGGTGTTCTTTCCCGAACGCCGCCCGTTCTTTTTGGAGAACTCGGATTTTTTCAGCACGCCGCTCAATCTGGTTTTCACGCGCCGCATCGCCGATCCGCAATTCGGCGCGCGGCTGACGGGCAAGGCCGGGCCTTATGCCATCGGCGCGCTGTTGATGGACGATCAAGCGCCGGGCCGCCAGGTCGCCGCCAATAGCCCTTATCAAGACAAGCGCGCGCTGTTCACCATCGCCCGCGTGCGGCGCGACATCTTGAAGCAATCGAACATCGGCGTGATTTACACGGGCCGCGAATTTCTGGACAGCTACAATCGCGTGGGCGGCGTGGATGGCCGCATCAAGCTGAATCAAAACTGGGTGACGGGCTTTCAAGCGGTCGCCAGCAAGACGCGTGCGCTCGACGGTACGGAACTCACCGGGCCCGCGTACAACGGCTACATTTATCGCAGTGGGCGGCAATTCAACTACAACGCGCAGTACGAAGACGTGAGCCCGAATTTCCGCACGCAAACCGGCTTTGTGCGCCGCACCGACGCGCGCGCAATCAATCAACGCTTCGGCTACAGCTTTCGCCCCGAAGGAAAATATCTGATCTCGTGGGGGCCGAGCATGTTCACCAACCACCTCTGGGATTACGCCGGATTGCGGCTGGACGGCACCGTGGGCGCGCGCTTTCAAGCGGAGTTCATCGGGCGCACCCAACTGGCCGTGTTCAACGGCGCCAATCGGGAGCGTTTGCGCCCGCAAGATTACCCGGTGCTGAAAGACAGCTTGGATTTCGGCAGCAATTTCAAAAGCGTCTCGGTGCAATCCAGCTATTTCAAAAGCGTCACGTTCAGCGGCGAATACTCGCGTTGGGCCGGCATCAATTTCTCGCCCGCCGCCGGGCAAGCGCCGCATCTGGGCAATCGCAGCAGCGCCCAATTGGATATGACCATCCGGCCGCTGAACCGTTTGAAGATCACCAATACCTATTTGATGTCGCGGCTGTTGAATCGCTACAACGGCGAGGCCATCTTCAACAACCACATCGTGCGCTCGAAATGGAATTGGCAATTCGACCCGCGCCTCTCGCTGCGGCTGATCTTCCAATACGACACGCTGCTGGCGAATCAGCGTTACACCACGTTGGAGACGCGCAAGAATTTCAACACCGACTTGCTCGTCACCTATCAAGTCAACGCCTGGACGGCGCTGTATGCGGGCTACAACAGCAACCTGCAAAATCGCGATTTGATTCCGACCGCCACGGGCGCGGAGTTGACGCGCTTCCCAAATCGGTTTATCAACGACGGCAAACAGTTGTTCGTAAAGTTCTCGTATCTGTTCAGGCTCTGATCGAAACCCTCCGTGTCAGTAGCCCGACCGTGAGGGAGGGCAGGCTTTAGGCAAGACCGATTGGCTCTGACCGCAAGCCCGC
>JAYUCP010000085.1:0-15124 GCA_043740245.1 Acidobacteriota bacterium
GATGGGCATCGCCAGAAAGAAGAACGCGGGAACCAACAAACCGAGTTGCCAGTTCAACGCGGGCGCGAGCATCGCCAAACTGAAAAAGAAGCCTGCGCATGCCGTCGCCAATACGCCGACGCGCAACGGCGCATCCGTCTTGCCCTGCCGTTGCCAATAATCGCAAAGCCTTCCGCCGAGATAAGCGCCCAGCAAACCGGTGACAAGTGAAATGATGCCGAGCGTCAATCCGGCTTGGCGCTTCGTCCAGCCGTGTACGCGAATGAAAAACGAAGGGAGCCACGCCTGTTGCGAATAATTGCAGAGCGCCTGAAACGCGAAGGCTAAACAAATTCCCGCCACCGATTGCCAGCGCAGTTTTAGCTGGTCAATCACTTCAGCGAGGCTCAACTTGGTGGCTTGCCCGCCCAATAGATTTTTGCGCTCTGGTTCTTTGATCGTGAAAACCAGCAGCGTCGCGAGCAAGCCCGGCAGCCCGACAATCACAAACGTCAAACGCCACGATCCCAGCGCGCCGATAATCAATCCGCCGACAATCAGCGCGAGGCCCGAGCCAAAAAAGACGCCCATTGAAAAGATGCTCAACGCCGTTGCCAAGCGCTCTTTGGGAAAGTAATCAGACAGCAGCGAAAAGGCCGAGGGCGAGAGCGTCGCTTCGCCTACGCCCACGCCCATGCGCGCGGCAAACAGCGTCCCGAAACCGCGCGCCAGCGAACACGCCGCCGTCATCAGGCTCCAGCAAAAAATCCCGGCGGCGACCAGCTTGCGCCGATTCCCGCGATCCACGATGCGCCCCATCGGGATGCCCAGCAGCGTATAAAAAATGCCGAAGGCCAGCCCTTGCAACAAACCCATTTGCGTGTCGGATGCACCGATGTCCTGCTTGATGGGGTCAACCAGCAGGCCCAGAATCTGGCGATCAATGAACGACAGCGTATTGCACAACATCAGCACGATGGCGACGTACCAGGCATAGCGCAGGTTCGAGTTTCCGGTTTGTTCGCTGAACGCGACTTCATTGGTCATTTCAATTCCTCTCGTTGATTGCCGCCACCGTTTCAGTCTGTCAGTGCAAATACCCGCCGCCATCGCACAGGATCATCTGCCCGGTAATCATCTCGGCGTCATCGCTGGCAAGAAAGGCGATCAAGCCTGCGAGGTGTTCGGGCTTACCACGCTTTTTGATCGCCTGATTATTCATCACGCGATTGAACGCCTCTTCGCCCGAATGCGCCATCGTGCCTTCGGTGGCAATCATTCCCGGCGCGACGGCGTTCACACAAATGTTGTCATCGCCCATCTCTCTCGCCATCACGCGAGTCATGCCCATCACCGCGCCTTTGGCCGCGACATACGCCATCTGTCCGGGATTCGCCAGGAAGTACGTCCGTGAAGCGACGTTGATGAGTCGTCCGTGCTGGCTCTTTTTCAGCAGTGGATAGATCGCTTTGGAAACGAGGAAATAGCCGAGGTAATTGACCTGCACGAAGCGATTGACCTCTTCGTAGCTGAGTTCGTGCCACGGCGTTTTGCCGGAGAGAATGCCCGCGTTGTTGACCAGAATGTCTACGCGCGAGTGGCGCGCGGCAATGGCGGCGACAGCGTTGGCAATTTGTTCTTCGCTGGTTACGTCGCAGATTTCAGCATTGGCTTGCCCGCCCGCCGCGCGGATTTCGTCCACTGCTTCGGTGGCGTCTTTGATGTCGAGAATTTCGACAATTGCGCCTTCAGCGGCCAGGCGCGCGGCAGCGGCTTTGCCAATGCCAGCCGCAGCGCCGGAAACAACTGCAACTCGGTCTTTCAATCGGCTCATGTGGGTTCTCCTGTTTCGCTTTGGTTCGTTAATTCACGCTGCAATCGTTTCATCTCGCCGTGGACGGCGTGCAGCGTCATCAATGCGTGCAGCGGATGCGCTCCGGCGGCGACGATGCGTCCGGCGTTGTCGCTGATTTTGGCGCTTGAGCCGACTTCGGCCAGCGCGCGCGCCGCATCCAGACAATCCTCGCGCAATTGATATTCTGCCGTGACGCCGGCGAGGTCGGTCAGCAAGCGGCGGCGCAGCGCGGCATCGTGGCGCATATCAAACAGCAGTTTATTCAGGTTGTACGCTGCGGCAGGCGGATGCGCGTAAAACTGGAACCCGCCTGCCTTGAATTCCAGCCCGCCGTATTTCGGCAATTCGTTTGCCGAGGCTGCCACAGCTTTTTCACGCGCAGGTAAGAAGCGTATCATCGCGTGACCGTGGTGCCACGTCGGCGTGTATTGCACCAGTTCGCCCGGCACGTTGCCGATTGCGCCGAGCATAATCGCCCAGGGCAGCAATTCCGTGTTGCCCGCCGCGTCAAGTTGTTCGGTCGTCAGCTCAAGCACCACATCAGTGTTGCCTTTTTCCAGTTCCTGAATTACCCAGCGGTCGAATTCAAATTCGGGCTGCGGATATTTCCACGTGCCGGGATAATGTGACATTCCGCCGCTGGCAATAATGGCTACTCGTTCTGGCCGAGAGGCGATCACGTTCGCCAATTCGTGTCCGAGCGCCGCGCAACGCTTCGGACTCGGCAGCGGCGGCATATACACATTCGTGTGAATCGGAATGACAGGAATATCGCGCCCGCCAATCACAAACTCAAACGGCACGGCGAACGTATGACCGAGTACAGCGTCTTCCGAATAAGCCAGATCGAAGCCTGCGCCGACCAATTTGTAGAGTAGGTCTTCCGCCATCGCGCGGTGAATCGGCAGATCGAATTTGCGTCCGGCGAATTCCGCGATGGCGCGATTGCCCGCCACGATGGCAAACGTCGGCACACAACCGATGGAAAAAGTTTCGAGATGATCGCTGCCGAGAAAGAGGATGACATCGGGCTTGGTCTCGTCGAGCAGCTTGCCCAGTTCGCGCATCCCGGCAATGGAAGCGTCAAGCTGTGCCGTATCTTCATCCGGCGGATAAGTAAATAATTGCGGTGCGTGGCACGTCGCAAAAGCTGTGACAATCTCACCCATAGTCTTCCTCCGTTTCGACGTACTCAACGCCGAGTTCTTTCAGCTTCGCGCGTAGGCCGTAAAAATCCACGCCGAGTTCACCGACTTTCAATCGCTCGCGCGACTTTTGTTCTTTCTCAATTCTCTTTCGGCCAAGCGCGGCGACTTCGGCGGCCAGTTCGCGTTTGATGACGACTACGCCGTCAATGTCGCCGACTACACAATCGCCCGGACGAACCAACGCGCCCGCGCAGACGACTTCGACGTTTACCGAACCCGGCGTAGCTTTGACCGTGCCTTGCGCGGAAATCGCTTTTGACCAGACCGGAAAATCCAGCGCCGTCAGGTCGGCCACGTCGCGGACTCCGGCGTCAATCACCAAGCCCGCTATGCCGTGCGCCCGGCACGAAGTCGCCAACAATTCGCCGAACATTCCATCGGTGGATTCCGAAGTCGTCGTCACCACCAACACATCGCCGGGCTGACAGACTTCAATCGCCGCGTGAATCATCAGGTTGTCGCCGGGCTGACACGAGATGGTGATCGCCGATCCGGCAACTTTGGCGCTTGAATAAATCGGGCGCATATACGGATTGAGCAAGCCCGTGCGCCCTTGCGCTTCGTGAATGGTGGCGACGCCTTGTTCGCCCAACGTTTTGATGACTTCGGCCTCGGCGCGTTGAATGTTTTTGACGACTCTATGTTTCAAAACAGCGGCTCCATCGTGACTTGCGGATAAACGCGCTGGAACGCTTCGGCGTACACAATCGCCGGGTTGCCTGAATTGCGTCCGCCTTGCGTGCCGCGCCGTTTGGCTACATCGGTGTAGTAGTTCCACAGATGCACCTGTGCGTCCATGCAGTGCATCGCCGCGACTTTGGTTTCAAACACCGGCGTGATGTCCAGAATCACGTCGGGCATGAATTGGCACATCTCAGTCTGATGCGGCTCGAAGTAAAACACCGGCGGCGCGCCCAGATGTTTGCGCTCGCTCGGATAGCCCATCGCCTGAGCGTACACGCGCGCATTCATCGTCAGTTTGGAAGTTTCGACGTGATCGCCGTTGTAGGGATCAACCGGCGTATGCGTCATCACCGAGGTCGGTTGAAAGTCGCGGAACTCCTGCACCATATCTTCGACGAGTTGCGGCGTGACGCCCAGGGGGTAATCGCCCGCGTTGAAGCAGCGAATTTCCGCGCCCAATGTTTCGGCGGCTTTGGTTGCTTCGGCGTGGCGAGTCTCTTTGACGCGCTCAATCGTCATGCCTTCTTTTTTCCAAAGCCCCTGCGATTCGCCGCGTTCGCCATACGATAAACACAGCACGCGCACGCGAGCGCCGCGCGAGGCGTAAAGCGCAATCGCTCCGCCCGCGCGCCAGACAAAATCAGCGGCGTGGGCGCTGACCACCAGTAATCGTTCGTTTGCAAAATTCATGATCGCTCCTGCTCAGAAATTGCTTCGCTTCATTTCGCAGCCCCGTCGGTCAAACAGATGACAGGCAGATGACAGGCGCGGACGGCGACGGCGCATAAAGTTCGTTGATCAAATCGGCGCGGCGTTCGAGCACGGCGCGTTGGTTAATGTAGCCCTTATCCGTGATCTCGCCCGCATCAATCGAAGGCGGTTCGGTCAGAAACAGCGCCCGCGTCGCATAAGTCGAACTGCCGCCGCCATCGGCTTTCAGGTGCAACAGTCCCTGCCGCACACATTCGCGCACTCGCGCGTCTGCCAATAATTCATCCAATTCATTCGGCGAGGTCTGTTCGCCGAACTCAGGACAGAGGCTGCGGCAGCCCGCCAGATTCGGAAAAATCAAAAAGCGTATGTCATCGCAGTCTTGTCCGGCGACGACGATGTCTTGCGCGACGGGCGCCAGCGCGGCGATAGCCTTGACGCGCAACGCGCCGGTGTGAACCCAGGTGCCGCTGGTCAATTTGAATTCTTCCGAAACACGTCCGGCGAATTCTATGCCTTTGGCCGGGTCGTCCGCGTCAACCAGGCGTGCGGCATCGCCCATCTTGTAAAAGCCTTCTTCGTCAAAAGCCGCGGCGGTCAAATCATCGCGTCGCCAATAACCGGGCGTGATGTTCGGGCCTTTCACGCGCAATTCGTATTTGTCCGTGCTGCCGACCGGAACCATCTTCAATGTGACGCCGGGAATCGGCAGCCCGATGACGCCGGTGTGCGCCGCTTCGTAATGCACCAGCGTCACGCCCGGCGCGGTTTCGGTCGAACCATAACCCGCGCAAATGTGAACGCGTTTGCCCAATTCGGCTTCGGCTGCGCGATTGAGCCGTTCCCACACGGTGACTGGCAGCGCCGCGCCGCCATAGCTCATAACTTTCAAACGCGAGAAAAAATTGCGCCGCAATTCCGCGTCGTTTTCCAGGAAAGGCAGCAGCGCGTCATACCCGCGCGGCACATTGAAATAAACGGTCGGCGCAACCTCGCGCAAATTGCGCACGGTCTTTTCAATCAAGCCGGGCAAGGGACGGCCTTCGTCCAGATAATAAGAACCGCCGTTGGTAAGCGCCGTGCCGAAAACATTGTTGCCCGCCATCGTGTGATTCCACGGCAACCAGTCCACGATCACAGGCGGTTCTTCCTTCAGCCAGGGCCAGCATTGCGCGTGGGCTTGCTGATTGGAACACCACATCCGATGCGTGTTGATAACGGCTTTCGGTTCGCCGGTCGAACCCGAAGTCAGCAGAAATTTGGCAATCGAATAAGGGCCAACTCGGTCAAAGGCGCGGTCAAAGGCACGCGCCACGACTGCGGCGTCTTCGCGTTCGAGCAACGAATCGAAAGCCGTTGCCGCGCGCGGGAGCCTGTCGCCGTTGCGAACCGCGACAAGCTCGAAATCGAAATCGTTCAATGCCGACAACGCCGGGATGAAACGCTCCGCGTCGTCCACCAGCACCAGCCCCGGCGTCAGCAATGAAAAAACCGTGCGCAGTTTTTTGAAATCCCGCGAAACAAGCGCATAGGCCGCCGACACCGGCACATAAGGAATGCCGACGTGCATGCTGGCGAGCGCCAGCAACGCATGTTCGATGGAGTTATCCGAAAGGATGGCGACCGGGCGCTCAGCGGAGAGGTTGCGGCCAAGCAGGTTTGTCGCAATCGCGCGGACAAGCCTTCTCACCTCCGCATAGGTCAGCTTGCGCCAGTCAACACTCTGGCGCTGAGCAAGAAAGATTGTCTCTGGCCGCTCTTTCGCCCAGCGTTCGAGATGCTCGCCAAGACAGCGCGCGTAGGCTCCGAGCGGCTCCGGCGAGCGCAGCACGAGCGTCCCGTCCGCGCGCCGCTCAAGGTCAACTTTCGCCGGAAGGAAGTTGACCGGGACAAATTCATTTGTTTTCTCTGCTGACATCTGGCGCATAGTGTGGACGCGCCTACCTGCTCACACAGGTGAAATTCCCGGCCTTGTTGATGTCGCCCTGACCGTTGTAACGGGCGACTTCGGGATAGACACACAGCGGGCGCGTGCGGACAGTCTCGCCTTTTTCCACGCGCGAGCTATTGATCGCGCCGGGCGCAACGCCTTTTTCCACCCAATTCACTAACGGCGTGAACCAGTCGGCGTCATCGCATCCGACGCCGCCCCGGCAATGGAACATGCCCGGAATCATGTACAGCTTGTAGAACTCCGTCGTCTGGCGTTGGCCCATCTTCTTCAGCACCGATTCGTAATACTCCACCGACATTTGCGGATTGACGAGCGCATCGGCCCAGCCGTGGTAATGAATGATCTTGCCGCCGCGTTGTTTGACTTTGCTCAGGTCGGGATTGGTCGCGTCAATCACTTTGGAGAACGCGGCCATCTGCGGCGGGTCAGTATCGAAATTGAATTGCTTCCAACTCCACGCCTTGCCGCGCTGCGGTTCAAAGGCGAGAAAGCGCATGAACGTTTCGCCGTAACCCAACCCGCCGCCGCCATCGCCGCCGATGCTGCCTTGCCAACCGCTGCGGGCTTGTCCGCCAGGGCCGGGCGCCACAACCTCAGCGCCGAGCGGTTGCCCCGGATAAAGCAACTTGCCTTTCGAGTTGCGCACACCGCCGTAAACTTTTTGCAAGCCCTGCAACTGCGCAGCGGTAAAACAATCTTTGCCGTCCGTCTCATTCGCGCACTTCGGCAAATCTTTCAAGGGATCGAACCGGCAGCGGCGCGGGTCAGCAATCAGTCCGTCGTGTACGCCGTCAACGTCATCACACTTTTTATAAACCGCTTCAGCCAGCAGCGGCAGCTTGTCGTAACTCACCGCACCCGCGCCTTCCGACACGGCTTGGGCATTCCAGATGCCGCGCATGCCTTCGTAAGATTGTTTCAGCACCGGCGCGCCGATGACGTAACCGTCGAAGTCTTCGGGATAGCGTTGCGCTTCCATCAGTCCTTGTCGCCCGCCCGTCGAACAGCCTGCCCAGTAAGAATATTTCGCGTCGGTGCTGTAATAAGCCTTGATGATTTGCTTCGCCAGCAATGCGGTGTGATGAACCGCGAGGTAGGCGTAATCGAGTTTCTTGCGGTCTGCGTTGGGATTATCCGCGCGACGTTCGGCAAACGTGCCCAATGGTTCTTTCTGCGCGTCGTGGCCTGTGTCAGTCGTCGCGGTGGCAAAGCCTTTCTGCAAGCCCGCATTCATTTGGGGCAAGCTAAGTTGTCCCGCGTAGCCGCCGCCGCCGACCATATAAAACCGGTTGTTCCAGTTGGCCGGAAGCTTGACGGCGAACCGCGCTTCCGGCCAGATCGTGCCGCGCACGTCGCAGTGCTCAGGAACTTGCGCAGTCGCGGAAATGAGCGTTGCCGATTCGATTTTGACTTCCGAACCAAAGGAAGCAGAAGCCAACGCCGCGCATTTCGCGCCGTCGGCAAAGGCTGATTGCGCGCTCAGAATCGCCATCCCAAAAACCAGGAGGGCGAATGTCGTTCGAGTCTTCATGCTCAATGCTCCATATGTTTACTTGGGTGGCGCGGGCGCCGGAGTTGGTGTCGGCGGCGCGGTTTCCGGTTTCACCGCGCCGCGATGACAGGTGTAGCAACTGATTGAGGGTTTTTCGCTTTTCAGGTTCTTGATCTCCTTGAGCGATTCATTGTTGATCTTGGAAGTGAGCGCCACCATCTCGCGCGCGATTTGTTTGGCGGGCACATCTTCTTTTTCCCAGGCGCCCGGCGTGTGGCAATGGTTGCATTTGACGCCCAGCGCCTTAGTCCACCCGTTCATCACGCCAGCCAAACGCCCGGCAGGCATATTCTTTAGAGTCTGGATATTCTTGAAAACCTCTCCGGCGGGTTTGTCATCGCGCCCGCCTGTATCAAAAGGGTTGCCGCCCTGCGCTCTGGTATCCGGCTGTCTCATCAATGCGAAGACAGCCAGCGTGGCGGCAAAGACAAAGGCGAAAACAGAACGAAAGGTTTTGTTGGTCATGCTTTTTCTCCTTGAGTTTTGCGTGTGAAGGCTCGTTGCCCGCGGCTCAATATACCCCGTCACTCAAATTCAAAACATAAGTTTCAAGGCAAATTGAAACTGCCGTGAAGTCGTAATCGTGGTCGTGATGCGTCCCGCGTTCGGATTTGGGATGCCCGCGCCCACGCAATTGCCGGTTTGCCCCGCCGCGCAGGCCGGGCCGGTGTAAAGATTCAGGTTCGGCATGCCGAAGTTGGGATGATTGAAAATGTTGAAGCCTTCGGCGCGGAATTGCGCGTTGAGCTTCTCGAAGATCTTGAAGGTTTTCGCCAGCGCCACGTCGAAATTCACGAGGCTCGGCCCAGTCAGCGTATCGCGTCCCAGCGTGCCGAACGTGCCCGGCGCTTGCAACGCGAACGCCGTCGGGTCGTACCACTGCTCCACTCGCCCCAGAATCGGATTCGCGCTGCGGCCCGGAACCAGATCGGGGCGGGCTGCGCCGCCGATGCTGGTGCGATCGAAACCGTCATTCAGGGTGAAGGGCTGCCCGGTGCGCGCGCTGGCGATCAGGCTGGCCTGCCAGCCGCTGATGAGCGGATTGCCCTTGAACGGCAACAGGTAAATGACGTTGCCCGTGAAGTTGCGCCGCACGTCGAATCCGCACAGCGCTCTTTCCGTGGTCTGGTCGTAGGGATTGAGCTGCTGCGCGCCAGCCGCGTTGCCTTCCAGCCCGTAAGAGACCGAGCCTTGATCGAGGCATTTCGAATAGGTGAAGGACGCCTGCATTTGCAGCCCCTGCGCCAGATTGCGCGTGAGATAAAGCTGCAACGAGTTGTACCACGACGGCCCGTTCGGACGGCTGAACAACAACGCGCCGATTGAGGTGTTGGGATTCAGGCGCGGCGCTGATTGGCCGATGGCGGGATTGGTGGCCGATTGATAAACCTGCACGCCGTTCACGTTGCGCGGCACCACCGGGTTGTTATCCACCGGCACCAGCATATTGACGCCGCGCGATCCCACATAAGAGGTCATCAGAATGAAGTTGCCGGGCAGTTGGCGCTGCACGTTGAAATTGTATTGCGCAACGTAGGGCGTTGCGCCGGGATCGTAGGTCATCGCGTTGGAAATCGTAATCAGCGGAATCGAACTCCCCTGAAACGGAACCGGAAAACTCGGCGAGACTTGCAGCGCGGTCTGATAAGGCCCGGCGAACAGGTAGGCGGGCTGGTAATTGCGCGTGCCGAACAGGCTGTAAAACATGCCAAAGCCCGCGCGAATCACCGTCTTGTGATCCTGGAACGGATCCCACGCGACGCCCACGCGCGGGGCGAAGTTCTTCCATGTGGGGTTCGTCTTGAAGGCTTGTGGAACCTGCGTGAAGCCCGCGTCCCGCGCCGGATTGACGAACGCGAAAAGCAAGCCATTGACTTCGACGGGATTGGATTGGAAGTCCCAGCGCAGGCCCAGATTGAGCGTCAGATTGCGCGATGCTTTCCAGGTGTCCTGCACGTAAGGGTAAATTCTGTTTTCGCGGAAGCCCCGATAGGCATTGGCGCGGCGCGGCAATGCGCCCTGAAAACTGGTGGGCGCGGCTTGCAGAAAACTGACCAGCGTGGTGAAAGTGTAAGTTCCGCTGGTGAAGAAATTGTTCACGACATTGCTTTGCAGCCGCCGGAACTCCACGCCAAATTCCAGCGAGTGCTTGCCCTTCACCAAGGCCACGTCGTCGGCTATGGAATAGCCGTTCTGCACCGAGAAAAACGGCGAGAACTGGCTGGGGCCGAAGACGCCCAACGGGCCGATGCCGACCCGTCCGTTCTGGCGGTTTTCGCCGGGATAGAAGTCCAGCGCCGGATAGTTCGCGTCCGTATGTGCGCCCGTATAAGTGCGCACGAAACTGAAGCGCGCCAGATTGACCAGCGTGGACGAGATGATCTTTTTGTCTTCGACCGTGAAATACTGGTTGCGCCCCCTGGATAATTCGGGGAACAGCCCCGGGAACTGCCCTGTATAGGCCGTGGTCGGATCGAGCAGCGTGCCGTGATCGAAGACATACCGGGCAAACGCGCTGTGGCTGTTTGAGAAGGTGTGATCCACACGAGTCGTCACGAAATCTTCCTTCGCAATCTGATTTTGGACGCTGATGAAACGCGCGACGCCGCCGCCCAGATTGACGCTGTTCGCCTGCGGGAACAGATCAAGAATAGGTTTTGTTTTGGCGTTAACGCCGACATTCGCCAACCCGTTCGAGCAAGGCAACGCCGGCGCGCTGGCGCAGGGCACCAGGCCATTACGCGCATTCGCGTCGGGCACGGTCGCCAACGCGGTCAGCCCTCTCCCCTGTCGCAGCCCTTCGTAATTCACAAAGAAGAAACTCTTGTTTTGTTTGATCGGCCCGCCAATCGTGCCGCCGTACTGATTGCGGCGAAGGCTGGGCGGCGTGGCCGGATTGTCGAAAAAATTCAGCGCGTCGGTCGCGCTGTTGCGGAGGAATTCATAGGCCGAGCCATGCCAATCGTTCGTGCCCGACCGCGTAGCCGCGTTGACCACGCTGCCGCTGCCGCTGAAACGCGCAGTGTAAGTGTTCGTCATCACCTGAAACTCGCCGATGGCTTCGACGCCGAGCGAAGTGCCCACGACGGCGTTGCCGCTGGCATGTTCCCAGAACCCTTGAATGTCCGCGCCATCCAGCCAGACGGCCTGTCCGACGGGACGAGAACCCGCGACCGAATAGCTGGGCGCACGGCCGTAAAAGGAACTCTGCACGCTGGTGGTCGAACGCTGCACGCCGGGCGCGAGCAGCACCAGTTGCTCGTAGTTGCGGCCATTCAATGGCAGTTCGCGCAACTGCCGCTGGCCGATCAGCGCCGAGATTTCAGAAGATGCGGTCTGCAATTGCGCCGCGTCGGCAGTCACGTTGACGGTCTCGCTCACGGCGCCCGCCGTCAGGCTCACATCAATGACAAGCTGGCTGCCGACGCTCAGGACGACGCTTTGCACCTGCGTCTTGAATCCCTGCGCCCGCACCTCTACGTCGTAAGTTCCGACGGCAAGACCCGGCGCGACATAGAGTCCCTGGGTGTTGGTGGTGACTTGCGTCACGATGCCCGTTTGCGTGTTCCTGATCGAAACCGCCGCGTTTGGAATCACAGCGCTCGATGAGTCTGTTACCGCGCCGGAAATCGTTCCGCTGCCGACCTGCGCCCACACCAGCGGCGCGCTGACGAAAAGCGTGAAAAGGGCGATCACTAACCAATGGACAGGGGTAATCTTGATCTTCATATTTTTCTCCTATTCAATTTTGTGGGTTTCGGCAGTCCGGCATTGGAACTGCGATCACATCCCAACCTGGGTCTGGCAGGTGCTTGCCGAATTGAGGCTCATCGAAAAGCGAGCTTCAATCCGAACCGGATTTCACATTGAAGTTGAAGTATTGAGGATGGTGGACGGGCGAGGCTAGAACGATTCGGCTTTTTTATTACAACGATTCTGCGGCCTCCCGGCATTCGCGCGGCGATTTGCCGAAGTGTTCCTTGAACCGTTTATCGAAATAGCTCTGGTCGGCGAAACCAACCAGCGCAGAGATGTCAGCAATGTTGAGCGTCTGGTTGCGTAATAACTGCCTGGCTCTGGTGACGCGCAGGAGCGTGAGGTATTCAATAAAAGTCCGACCGGCAATCTGCTTGAAGAACCGCATAAAGTGGGAGTGACTCATGCCAACCATGGCTGCCGCTTGCGGGACAGTGATTTTGTCACAGTAATTATGGTTCAGGTATTCCACCAGCGCGCCCAGCCGCTGCGCCTGTTCACGCCGTTGCCCATATTCAGCGCGAGCCAATTCCGACCCGCCCAGTCCGCGCGACAACTGGTAAAGAACTTCGGATAGATACGTCTTGCAACCGATTTTGAAATATTGGTCGCGCGGCGCGTCGAACCAGCATTTGAAGAGTCTTCCCAAAGCCTCATGCACCGCCGTCGCACACGGGTTGTCGGCCTGCAGGATGGGAACCGTCTCTTTAGCCAGACCATAAAATGGAGCCAGGTAGCCAAAATCGCAGAGCGGCGAACCGAGGTTATAGAAAAGCTCCGCCTTGAGGAAGAGGACGATGGCAAGACGCTCTGCCCCCTCGAAGTTGATCACTCCGTGCAGCTTCATGTTGTCAATCACCAACACGTCGCCGCCTTTGAACTCAACCACCTGTTCGCCCAGGCGAAAACTGCCGTAGCCTTTGTAAGGAAAGAATATCTCCAGCCAGTTGTGCCAGGTCAGCCTCACCTCAGACCTGAGCAGTTCGTAGGAGAAAGCCTCGATGACGAACGGGAATTCCGGGTCGAGCGACAGGTGTGCATGTCCGGCGGCGTCCGCTACGTGGTCAACGGCGTATGGCCGGAAGCGCAGCCCGTGTGCAAAACTGCCCGCGTTGTTTCCTTTCGTTTTCATACAAAACCCCGAAGAGAGAATACGGAATTAACGGAAATAACGGAACAGACGGAAGAGAGCTTAACTTGAATGATATTTTCTGCTTGTTCCGTTATTTCCGTTTGTTCCGTACTCTCTTCTTTTGTTTGTGGCTTCGTACTCTTTGTTGCTACGTGATTGCCTGCGATCAAGCCAACCCAAAAAGCCGCATTGCATTGTCCTTGAGGATCAGCGGACGGACTTCATCGCGGATGGCGATTTTCTCGAAGTCGGCCAGCCAGCGATCCGGCGCGATCAGCGGATAATCCGAGCCAAACAGCACCTTGTGTTTCAGCAAGGTGTTCGCATATTGCACCAGCGTGGGCGAGAAATACTTGGGCGACCAGCCCGACAGATCAATGTAAACCTGCGGCTTGTGCAGGCACACTGAGATGGCTTCGTCCTGCCAGGGGAACGATGGGTGAGCCATAATGATCGGCATGTCGGGGAAATCCACGGCCACATCGTCAATGTCCATCGGATTGCCATACTTGAGCCGCACGCCGCCGCCGCCGGGCATCCCCGTGCCGATGCCACTGTGGCCGGTGTGAAAGATCACGGGCAGTTTGGCCTCGTTGATGACTTCGTAAAACGGATAAAGACGTTGATCGTTCGGATGAAACTGTTGCAACGGCGGATGTAGTTTGAAGCCGCGAATGCCGCCCGCTGCAATCAGCCGCCTGGCTTCGGCGACGGCCTCCGCGCCGCGCATCGGGTCAACGCTGGCAAAGGCGAACATGATGTCGGCGTTCTCCGCGGCAAAGGCCGCGATCTCGTCGTTCGGAATCGGCGGACGGCCGGTCAGCCGTTCGTCCACGGTAAAGATGACGCAGCCGATTTTGCGCGAGCGGTAATACTCCGCCAATTCGTAGCGGTTGCGGCCCGCGCCGGATTTGCCGAAGTATTTTTGCGCGGCTTGGTTGGCGGCGTTGTCTTCTAGTTCGGTTTCAAGATGTACGTGTGTGTCAATCGCAATCAGATCGTTGGTGTTCATGGTTTTCCTGTATCAACGGGTTAATCAATCTTCTTCTTGAAGACATGCCAATTCTTATCGCGGCACAATCCGCAATTCGCGCCGACAAACATTTTCGCCGCCGCCTTGTCGCCCTTGAGCCGCCAGTTCAAATAAGCGACGGCGACTTTGCCGAGTTCGCCGCCATTGGCTTCGCGGTAAGTGCCGCTGTGTCCCATGCCTTCGCGCCAGGCGAAGAGCACGGGGAGGTGATTGATGCGCGCGAAATCGTCTTTGGCATTCGGGTGCGCAACGTCGCTGGGGTCGCCGTTGAAATAGGCGATCGGCGCGTGCAGCTTGGCGAGATCGGCTTTACTGACGTTTTCCATCGCAGGCGTAGGGTTGGGCAGCACGCCGCTGTTCCAGGCAATGCTCATGGTGACGCGCGGGTCAACCGAAGCCTTGATCGTTTGCACGCCGCCGCACGATTGCCCCATCACACCAATGTGTTTCGTATCCAGCTTGCCGAAATACGGACTGCCTTTGCGCGCGTTTTCGGCAATCGCCCAGTTGATCGCGTCGATCAATTGCGACGCCAGTGTCGCGGGCGGTCTGTTCGGCGGAGGCGCAGCCGCCTGACCGGGCGCGGACGGCGCAGCGGGTTGCGGCGCGGCTTCCATCTCTTTTGGCCCAATCGGCCCGATGGCAATCGCCAAGTAACCGTGCGAAGCAATCTCGGTCAGAAATTGCCGGAAGCGATTGCCGACATTCACACACGCGCCATTGCCCCACGCGATGATCGGCAGTTTCTTGCCCTTCAATGCCGCGAGGTCTTTAGGGTGGTAAACCGTGTGCGTAGGCAAGCCCGCCTCCACTTCCATAATCGCCTTGTAAGCCCCCGTGCCAAGCGGCGTGTCCGGCGCGGCATAAGGGACTTCAGGAGTTTGGGCTGCCACGGAAAGCGTCGCCAGCAAAATGAACAGCACCATTCGAATCATCATTTTTTCATCCATTTTTGAAATGGAATTAGCCATGCATCTGCGCGCAGTGCCTGCGATAAGGCCGCCACGTCGCGTAAAACAAAAGCGCCGACAACAGCGACGCTAGCCCTACGGTGAGCGCGACCGAGATGCCGACCATCTTCGGGTCGTGAAAAATGTAGTCGTTGAAAAAGCCCGGCAGGAACGGCCCCAGGATCAGGCCGAACAGATTGAGCGTGAAGACCTGCAACGCGCCGACCTGTCCGCGCACCTGATTGGGCAGGATCAATTGCAACGCAGCGTAAGAACTGCCGATGGGCATCGCCAGAAAGAAGAACGCGGG
>JAYUCP010000086.1:0-15063 GCA_043740245.1 Acidobacteriota bacterium
TTCGCGGTGACCGCCGCTGGCACGGGGCCACTGACGTATCAATGGCGTAAGAACGGCGGCAACATTGCGGGCGCGGCTGGCAGCGTCTATCAAATCGCCGCCGCCAGCGCGAACGAAGCAGGCGCGTATGACGTGGTCGTCACCGGTGCGTGCGGCAGCACGACTTCGCAAGCCGCCACGCTGACGGTCAACAGCGCGCCAAACGTCACCGCGCAGCCATCAGCGCAAGCCGTCTGCCCCGATGGCAGCGCGACATTCACAACAGCCGCAAACGGCAGCCCCGCGTCCACTGTGCAATGGCAAGCCAGCAGCAACGGCGGCGCGCTGTATCTGGACTTGCCCGGCGCACAGGGCGCAACGCTGATCGTCAACAACGTCAGCACAGCGCAAAGCGGCACGCTATTTCGCGCGGTCTTCACTAACGCTTGCGGCACGACAACCAGCGCGGCTGCCTTGTTGACCGTGCATAGCTTCGCGCTCGCGCCCGCCGCGCAAAGCTTCGCGGCCAGTGGCGGCAGCGGCGCGGTCACGGTGACCGTCGCGGGCGCATGTCCGTGGACGGCGTCCAGCAATGCGCCTTGGTTGAACATCACGGCGGGCGCAGCGGGCAACGGCGCGGGCACAGTCAATTACAGCGCCGGCGCAAACACCGGCCCCGCGCGCACCGGCACGCTGAGCCTCGCCGGGCAAAGCTTCACGGTCACACAAGCCGACGGCTGCGTCTTTGCCATCAACCCCGCCGCCGCGAGCTTTGCGGTTGGCGGCGGCAACGGCACGGTCAATGTCACGGCGGGCGCGGGTTGCGCGTGGACGGCGGTGAGCAATGCGCCGTGGCTGATGATCAACGGTGGCGCAAGTGGCAATGGGAATGGCGCGGTCAGCTACGCAGTGGCCGCGAATCCCAGCGCGGCGCGCATCGGCACACTGACCATCACCGGACAGACGCTGACTGTCACGCAGGCGCTCAACTGCGTGACGCAACCCATCGCAATCAGTCCCACAACGTTGCCCGCCGGAATGACAGGCACGAGCTACAACCAACTGTTGCAGGCGAGCGGCGGCGGCGCGCCGTACAGTTTCGCGCTGCTGACAGGCGCGTTGCCGTTGGGGTTGAGTTTGACAGCAGATGGTTTGCTGAGCGGTACGCCGGGCGCGGCGGGCACCTTCAACTTCACCGTCAGCGCCACGGCGGCGACTGGTTGCGCGGGCGCGCAGGCCTATACGTTCAACATCGCGTGCCCCGCCATCACGATCAATCCGCCAGCGCTGCCCGCTGGCACGAGCGGCGCGGCGTATCAACAAGGCCTCACGCAAACGGGCGGCACGGGCGCGATCACATACAGCATCAGCGCCGGACAACTGCCCGCCGGGTTGACGCTCGCGCCCAATGGCCCATTTGGCGGAATGCTCAGCGGCACGCCATCGCAAGCGGGCACGGCGAACTTTACGATCACTGCGACCGATGCGAATGGCTGCGCGGGCGCGCGGCCATACACGTTGCAAATCAATTGCCCAACCATCACGGTCAATCCGGCCACGCTGCCGCCAGGCACGGTGGGCACGGCGTATTCGCAGAGCTTCGCGCAAAGCGGCGGCAGTGGCGCGATGGCCTTCGCCTGGCAGGGCGCAACGATTCCCGGCCTCGCGTTTGATCCGGCAACGAGCACGCTGGCGGGCACGCCGGCGCAAAGCGGTAGTTTCAACTTCAACGTCACGGCCACTGATGCGAACGGTTGTGCGGGGCAACGCGCTTACACGCTGACGATCAATTGCCCCATCATCAACATCACGCCCGCCAGTTTACCGGGCGGCACAACAGGCACGGCCTACAATCAGCAACTGACAGCAGCGGGTGGCACTGCGCCGTATGCATTCAGTTTGCTGAATGGCGCGTTACCTGCCGGACTGACGCTCTCGTCAGCGGGCGTGCTCGCTGGTTCGCCAACTGCGGCGAGCACGTCCGGCTTCACCATCGCCGCCACCGACGCGCACGGTTGCGACGTCACGCAAGCGTTCACGCTGGCCGTGACTTGCGCGACGCTCAGCCTGACGCCGCCCAATCTGCCCAACGGACAAACCGGCGCGCCCTACAATCAATTGATCACTGCGACGGGCGGGGCTGCGCCCTACAGCTTCAGCGTAGGCGCTGGCGTCTTGCCCAACGGCCTGACGCTCTCAAACGCTGGGGCCTTAACCGGCACACCAAACGTCAGCGGCATCGCGCTGTTCAGCCTCAGAGCCGTGGATGCGAACGGTTGCGCCGTTGAACGGCAATACCAACTCAGCCTCAATTGCCCGGCAGTTTTGCCGCAGCCCGCGCTGCTGGCGGCGGGTGTGCAATGGACGGCCTATCAGCAAACGTTGTCAGCCAGCGGCGGAGTTGCACCTTACAATTTCAGTGTAGAGAGCGGCGCCTTGCCCGCAAGCGTGACCCTGGCGAACGGCGTCCTGACGGGCACGCCGGGCGCGCCGGGCAGTTATAGCTTCACGCTCAAAGCCACCGACGCGAATGGTTGCGCGGGCGCGCGCGCTTATGTCTTGACGGTGCGGGCAAAGGCGAAGAAGAGCGATTTTGATGGCGACGGCAAAACCGATTTCGCCAACTGGACAGGCGCAACCGGCAATTGGGCCGTGCGCAATAGTTCCAACAACACCGTCGTCAACACGGCCTGGGGCGCGGGCTACGCGCCGTATTTCGATGTGATCGTGCCGGGCGATTACGACGGCGACGGCCAGACCGATCAGGCCGTCTGGCGCGGGCAAGACAGCATTTGGTACATCCGCAAATCATCCGACGGCCAGGCGCTCGCGCAATCCTGGGGCGCGAGTTACGCGCCCTATTTCGACGTGCCGCAACCGGGCGATTATGACGGCGACGGCAAAACCGATGTGGCCGTCTGGCGGCCCGCCGACGCGACGTTTTATGTGCTGAAGAGTTCCGATGGCGGAATCATCGCCGCAGCCCTGGGACAAGCGGGCGACACGCCGGTCGCGGCGGATTATGACGGCGACGGCAAATGCAACTTCGCCGTCTGGCGGCCTGGCAATGGCACCTGGTACATCAAGAACAGTTCCGGCGGGACGCAGAGCATCGCCTGGGGCGCGGGCTATGCGCCGTATTTCGATGTGCCGGTGCCGGCCGATTACGATGGCGACGGCCAGACCGACCTGGCCGTTTGGCGCGGCCAGGACAGCGTCTGGTACATCCGCAAATCCTCAGATGGCGGCTTGCTGTATGCGTTCTGGGGCGCGAGCTATGCGCCCTACAACGACGTGCCCGTGCCGGGCGATTACGATGGCGACGGCAAAGCCGATGTCGCGGTCTGGCGGCCAGCCAGCGCAACATGGTTTGTGATCCGCAGCAGCGACGGCTCGTTCCTGGCACAAACGCACGGACAGAATGGCGATCTAGCCGTACCTGCCTACGGCGTCAAATAATCTGAAGCCTGTGCGTAAAAGAAATGCCAACAAAGTAAAGGAAATAGTAAAGGAAATAGATACGCGGATGACGCGGATGCAGCGGATCAGCGCGGATCAACCCGAAAAAGAATCTGCGGCAATCCGCTGTATCCGCGTCATCCGCGTATCTATTCGCTGGCCGAATTACGCACAGGCTTTACTTATGTGGCGTGCTGTTAGGGCACTTCGTCCAGTTTGGTCCAGGCGCCGGACTGAATGAAACTGGCCCAGTAGTAGGGATGCGCGCGGAGCGGCTGTTTGAGCATTTGCAATTGGACTTGGCGCAACGCCGCCCCACGCCCCACGCCCCGTTGCAGCAACCCGTAGTAAGCGATCATCAAATCGCGCGTGCCTTTGTCGGAAACCGGCCAGAGGCTCATCAGTTGGCTCTCAGCGCCTGCCAGTACCAGCGCGCGGCGCAAGCCATAAACGCCGTCGCCGATCTTGACGTCACCGACACCCGTGTCGCAGGCCGAGAGCGTCACCAGTTGCGAGCCTTGCAAATCCAGTGCGGCAACTTCCAGCGCCGTCAGAATTCCATCGTCCAGGCCGCTGTGCCGTTGATTGGCCCCGGTCAGCGCCAAACCCGAACGCAGCAGCGGATCAGTCAGATCGGTCAGGTTCAGGCGCAAGAGTCCGCGCTGACTCTCACCTTGCATTTCGGCATTGCTCAAAAAGAAACCGTGCGTGGCAATGTGCAACAGGCGCGGGCCGTGCAGTTGTTTAATGGCGGTTTCGGTGGCCGCCTCGTTGAGCAAGAGGGCCGCGCCGGGCAGCAGTTTTTGCAGGGCTGCCGCTTCGAGGGCCGCGCCGGGCAAGGGTTTGAAATAGACTTCGGTAAAAGCAAAGCCCCAGGTTGAGGTTGAGGTTGAGGTTGAGGTTGCGGGCGGCTGGTCGGCGGATGGTTTGAGCGATTTGCGTTTGAGCATTCGTTCGGCAGCCGCGCCGCCCGCGTCCCCGCCAAAATCCGGCACGGCCACGATGGTGGCGCTCTCCTTGCTGGGCTGACGTTCGGCCAGCCGCAGCAGGTCGCGCCCGCTGGTCAAATAACTGAAACTATAACGGCTGACCAGATAACGCCGGCGTTCGTCAACGAGCGCGGCAAAAGGCACGAGGTTGAGCGCGCCATCCGGCGCCAGCAAGATTTGGCGCGCGCCGCCCACGAGCGGGCGCAGCGGACGCATGACCAGTTCATCCACTTGCCGCGCCAACCGTTTGACATCAGTTCGATGTTTATCGCGCAACGCCGCGCGCAACGCGCTGACGGCGCTGTCAATCGCACTCACTTCGCCCAGGTCGGCAAATTCGGGCGGCCCTGCGGCTGTGAGCACGTAGGCGGCATAGCGCGCCGCCTCGAAGCGCTCGCTGGGCCGGGTGGCGTTTTTGTTGAAGGGTTGATAGATCGCCAGTTCAATCAAGGCGGCGCGCGCCGGGATGAGTTTTTGCACTGCTTCCAGTGTGACCGGTTGCAACTGCGCGCGCAGTTGGCTGCTACGTTCGCTGATCGCGGCCTCCAGGCGCTGGCGTTCGGCGGCCAGCCGCTGGGCCTCGGCGCGCGCCTGGGCATTGCGAGGCTCGTTGAGCGTGAGCTTGGCCAATTGGGCGTTGACGGTGGTCAGTTGTTCGAGCAGCGCTTGGTCGTCCGCGTTGAGGCGCTGGCGCAGCAGCTTGAGGCTGTCGGTCATGGCATCGAGCGCGCGCCCCTTGCGTTGCAGGATCAGCGTCAAGGCCAGGCGCGCGGCTTGCGCCTCGCCGGGGGCCGAGCGCGCATGAAGCGAGAGCGTGAAATTGACTTCGTTGGCGAGCGAATTCTGTTCGAGGTAGGCGCGTTTCTGCTCTTCGGCGCCAGTGGTCAGCATGACGCTCAGATTTTGCTCGCGGATGGCCAGGCCGCGCGCGCGCAATTCCAGCGCGCGCGGCAAGTCGCCCTTGAGTTCATAAAGCAGCGCGGCGCCGTCGAGCGTTTTGGCAAGTTGGGGATGCTGTGGCCCGAGCGTCTTTTCGCAGATGGCGAGCGCGCGTTCAAAGAGCGTTTCAGCCTCGGCGTAATCTTTCCTGAAGATTTTGAGGTTGGCGAGACTGTTCATGGCGAGCGCGGCTAAGGGGCGTTCGAGCGCGTTGGCTTGCTCGTAAACGGCGAGCGCGCGCTGAAAGAGCGGTTCGGCCTGCGCGAGATCGTCGCTTTCCTGATAGGCGGTGGCGAGTTTGTTCAAGGATTGCGCGACACTCAGATCGGCGGGGCCACTGGCTTTTTCGTTGAGGGCGAGCGCGCGCTGCAAGAGCGGCAGCGCGCGGGCCGGCGTGCCCTGCTGCAGATAGAGATTGGCGAGATTATTGAGCGAGAGGGCGATGAGCGGGTCATCGGGTTTGAGTTTTTGCTCGCGCAGTTGCAGGGCGCGTTGCAAGTCGGGTTCGGCGCGCGGGTAATCGCCCTTGCGTTGCCGCGCGGTGGCCAGGTTTTCCAGCAGCGCCGCCAGAATGACGCTCTCCGGCCCCTGTTGTTGTTCAACGATTTTGAGCGCCCGCTCGAAATGCGGCTCGGCTTGATCGTAGGCGCCGGTATAGAGTTCGAGCAGTCCGGCGACATTGAGCGAGGTGGCGAGCGCCAGATCGTCCGGTTTGAGTTTTTGCTCGCGGATGGCGAGCGCGCGTTGCGCGAGCGGCAGAGCGCGTTCGCGGTCGCCTTGCAGTTGATAAACCTGCGTCAAAAGATCAAGCCCGGCGGCCACGTCCAGATGTTCGGGGCCGCGCTGTTTTTCGAGCAGCGTGAGCGCGCGGGCATAGAACTCGGCGGCGCGGGCGTAATCGTTTTTCAAACGCAGCACGGCAGCCAGATTGTTGAGCGAGGTTATGAGTTGTGGGTCATCGGGTTTGAGCGTCTTTTCGCGCGCGCGCAACGCGCGTTCCAGATACTCGGCCGCGCGGTTGAGATCGTTCTTGCGGCGATACTGCACGCCGAGACTATTCAACGGCCCCGCCGTTTCGGGATGCTCCGGCCCCAGAACTTTTTCCTGAATGGCGAGCGCCAACTGTGCCAGCGCGATGGCTGCGTCGAGTTGTCCCTGCGTGCCCAGCGCGTTGGCGCGCGTCGTCAATTGGTCGGCGGCGGCAATGGCATCGGGCGCGGCGGCCGGGCGCTGCTCGGTCAAGCGTATTTCGTAGCGCCCTGCTTGCGTCTTTTCGACGGCGCGTACTTGCAGCCGGTAAACGCCCGCTGCCGCCGCAACGAGTCGAGCCTCTTCCGCGCCCTGCGCCGCTTTGGCGTTGTCAATTTCAGCGACGGTCTCACCGCCGGGCGCGAGCACGGTCAAGCTGAGATTGACGTCGAGTTGCGTGACGACGACGCGGGCATATTCGCCGCCGGTCAGCGCCAGTTGATATTCGTGGATCTCGCCCCCAGCCAAGGCGCGCGCGAGCGGCCTGACCAGCATGGTGGCGGGTTGGGTTTGGCATAGCGCGCTGCCGCAAAACGCGGCCAGCAATGCCACAAGTAATGTCGGGGTGTGATCTTTCTGCATTGTTTGAGCCTCAGTGAAACGGAACTGCCGGACGGAACTGCCGGGAAGATACGCAGGGGGAGTGATTGCGCGTAGGGCATACTAGCAAGACTTACGCACCAACGCATGGAGTCACGCGCGGAGTTCAGGTTTCAGCCGGTTTGAACTTGAATTCCATGCCTACTACGCCGTCAAGCTGGAAATGATGGATATGTGGGACAAGATGTCATCTTGTCCCACCCTGCCTGCGCAACTTCGGCATCCCTCAAAATCAGCTCGATGGGGTACTACTACTTCATCAACTTGAAAATGAGGGACGCCGGATCAGTACCGCGACCGGTAGGGAGCGTGCGTTAAAGGTAACGCTCCCTACCGGTCGCGGTACTGATCCGGCGGCGTCCATCAAAGCTTGATGGAGCACTACCGTCTTTGACCCTTGCGAGATGGTCACGTAGACTCGCCGCCGTTCCTTTTCGCGCAGAGTCGGCGCGTGCAGTCGTCATCATTCTTGGAGGTTCGCGTATGAAAAAGCTGAGTGCTCGCATCCTTGTTCGCAGCCTCATTCTCGCTGGTCTATTGGGTCTGCTGGCGGCCACGTTCCGGCTCAATCCGCTGGTGCCGCTGCTGGCTGCGGCCAAACACAAGTTCCTGCTGGCCGAGATTGAAGCGATTGAAGTGGACACGGGCGTGGGCTTCGATTCGGTTGACCTGTGCGCCGAGGTGACCACGGCGAATTTCGGCAATGGGCGTTCGGCGGTGCTCGGTTGCGGACAGCCGATTCCAAACAACAGCTTCCTGCGCAACGTCGGCATTGCGCAAGCCAGCCAATTGCGCTTCGGCGTGCGCGCCACCCAGGATTTGACCTGCGCCGCCAATATCTTTCTGGTCGCCACAGTGATCAGCGACGCCAGCCGCAATACCAAAGAACTGCGTTTCAAACATCCGCTCAATGGCGGCGGCAATGTGCTGAGTTGCAAGAACCAGTTCCGGCTGCGCTGCACCAATCCCGCGACGAATCAAACCGTCCTGCCAGCCTGCGATGATCCGACCGATCCCAACAGCGGCATCCAATGTCCGAATGGGTTCGTGGATCAAGACCGCTACTACTTGATGAAAGCCGCGCTCGTCAGCAACCCGCAGCCCATCAGCACGCTGACCGAAGGTGAAACCCGCATCTTTGCATTGGATGCGACGGACACCAATGAATTGCAACTGCTGATCAATGCGGTGGGCGCGGACAATATCGTCGTCGGCATCGGCGTTTCCGCCGCCTATCCCAACAACGCCATCCGCAACATTTTCACTTCCGCTGGCGCGCCCGCACCGTTCACCATCAACCCAACAACGTTGAATTTTTCCGCCGCCAGCGGCAACTCGCCGGTGACGATTACCGCCGCCAATCCTGCCTGCCGCTGGTCGGTTGACAGCGACGGCTTCTTTGGTTCGTTCAATCCGAGCAGCGGGACGGGCAGCGGCGCCACGAGCATTTCCGTTTTCCCCAACACTGATGCCGTGCCCTATGCGGCCAATCTGACCATCGGCGGGCAAACACTCAACGTCAATCAAGCCAGCGTCTGCGGGCAAGCCATCAGCGCCATCAATATCGGTCAATCGGTGAATGGAACTTTGTCCAGCGCGAGCGATTGCCAGTTCGTCACCAATCACTACGCTGATCGTTACAGCTTCAGCGCGACCGCCGGGCAAAAGGTTGCGATTCGTCTCAACGCGGCAGGCTTCAATGCCTTCTTGCAACTATTCGCGGCGGGCAGCGATTTTCCGCTGAATACCGACGACAACGGCGGTGGCGGCACGAATGCGCGCATCCCCGGCGTGAGCGGCTTCTTTACGCTACCCTTCACCGGCTCTTATTACATCGTCGCCACCTCGGCGGCCACCACCGGCGCGATCAACGCGGCTTACACATTGGAGCTGCGCGGCCTCAGCACGACCTGCGCCGACATCGCCAGCATCACCAGCGGGCCGCCCGTGAGCGGACAGTTGGCCGCGAGCGATTGCAAGTTCGCCGCCGACAATGGCAACGCGGACTTTTATGAATTCTCCGGCAATGCCGGCCAGCGCATTGCCGTCACGCTGACCTCGGCGGCCTTTGACGCGCGCCTTTATCTTTACAATCTCAACGAGACGCAAATCGCCTTTGACGACAACGGCGGCGGCGGCACGAATGCGCGCATCCCCGCCACCAGCGGCTTTTTCACGCTGCCCACCACCGGCACTTACTACCTCGCAGCCAAAGCGGCCAGCTCCACGGCCACCGGCAATTACACGCTCACGCTGGCCTACGATTGCCCGGCGGTGACGGGCAATCCCGCCAATCAAACGGTCTGCACCGGCGCTAACGTCAACTTCACTGCGGCGGCCACGGGCAGTCCGAACTTCGGGGTGCAATGGCAGGAGAGTCCGCCCGGCTGCACCACGTTCAGCGACATTGACACCTTCGATAATCCTTCGGCGGGCACGACCACGCTGACCCTGACGAGTGTCACGGCGGGCATGAACGGCACGCGCTACCGGGCTGTCTTCACCGGTTTTGCCGCGGCCTGCAACGGCGGGAATACGAGCCTGCCCGCCACGCTCACGGTCAATTCGGTGAGCGTGGCGCCGCCCAATCAAACCTTCGCTGCGAGCAGCGGCAACGGTAGCATCGCTGTTACGGCTGTGGGTGGCGCATGCAGTTGGACGGCCACGCCCGTGAGCGATGCGATTCCCTGGATCACGATCACCAGCGGCGGCACGGGTAACGGGACGGGCACGGTCAATTACTCAGTCGCCTCAAACATTGGCGTGCCGCGCTACGGCACGATCACCATCCTTCGGCAATTCGTCAACGTCACGCAAGCCGGTTGTCTGACGGTCAATCCGCCCACGTTGCCGCTGATCAGCGCGGGCCAGGCCTTTAGTCAGACCTTCACGGCCACGGGCGGCGCAGGGCCGTTCACCTTCAGCCTCAGCGGCGAGCCGTTACCAACCGGTCTGACGTTTTCGGCCAGTGGCGTGCTCGCCGGCACGCCGACGCAGTTGGGCAATTTCTGTTTCACCGTCAAAGCCACTGGCGCGGGCGGCTGTATGGGCGCGCGCACTTATCAACTCACCGTCAACCGGCTCGCAGTCAATCCCAGCAATCCGGTGTTGCCGTCGGGTACGCAGGGCCAGGCTTACAGCCAAACTTTCACGGCCACGACAGGCCTGCCGCCGCCCAATCTGCCGAACACCTTCAGACTGACCGGCGGGCAATTGCCGCCCGGCCTGAGCCTGGCGACGAGCGGCGCGCTCACGGGCACGCCCAGCACTACCGGCCTGTTCAGCTTCACGGTCAGAGTGACGGACAATTTTGGTTACACAGGCGAACGACAGTATTCCCTGCGTATCTGTCCGGTGATCACGCTCAATCCCGCCAACGCCGCGTTGCCAGCGGGCGCGCTGGGGCAAGCCTATAGTCAAACCATCAGCGCCACGGGCGGCGTCGCGCCGCTCACTTTCACCGTGAGCGCCGGCAGCCTGCCGCCCAATCTCACGCTCTCAAGCGGCGGCCTGTTGGCGGGCGCGCCCACCGGACTGGGCCTATTCAATTTCACGGTCAGAGTTACCGATGCCAACGGCTGTTTTGCGGAACGTGCCTATTCGTTGCGCATCTGCCCGTTGATTACGCTGCAACCCACGGCGCTCGCCAACGGCAATATCAACACGGCTTATAACCAAACCCTCACGGCCAGCGGCGGCGTGGGGCCGTATATGTTTACGCTTGAGAGCGGCACGCTGCCCAGCGGTCTGAGCCTGACAACCGGCGGAGTGCTTTCCGGCACGCCGGCGCAAAACGGCGTCTTCAATCCGACGATCAAAGCGACAGACGCCAACGGCTGCACGGGAACGCGGGCTTATACCTTCATCATCAGCGGCAATGGCTTGCAATTCTTCCCGCTGTCCGCGCCGGTGCGCTTGCTCGATACGCGAGTTGGCACGAGTCCGAATGCGTGCAGTCAACCAAATGCGCCGATTGCGGGCGGAACCTCGCGCATACAAGCCGGGCGCAGCATCTGCACGATTCCGGCCAATGCCGTCGCGCTCACCGGCAACATCACGACCGTGCTTTCGGGCGGTGGCTTCCTGACGCTGTATCCGAGCGATGCGACGCAACCGACGGTGGCGAACACGAATTACAACGCGAACGAAATCATCAACAACGTCTTCACCGTCGGCCTCGGCGCGGCTGATGGCGCGTTCAAGATTTTTGCGTTGAATACAACGGATGTCGTCGTGGATGTGACCGGTTATTACGCGCCGCCTGCCGCCAATGGCTTGTTCTTCCATCCGCTGCCCGCGCCGGTGCGCTTGCTCGAAACGCGCGCGGGCTTCACCGGTTGTGTGACGCCGGGCGCGCCGCTGGTTGGCAACGCGGATTCGACGCAACAAGCGATCAGCGCCTGCACGGGCATTCCGGCAGCGGCGCGTGCGATCGTCGGCAATGCGACGACAGTAGGCCCACAGGGCGGCGGCTTCCTGACAATCTTCCCTGCCAACGCGGCGCGGCCGGTGGTGGCGGCGTCGAATTTCAATAACAATCAAATCGTGAATGGACCGTTTGCGGTGGGCTTGGCCCCGAACGGGCAATTCAAAATCTATACGACCTCGACGACAGACTTGGTGGTGGATGTGCTGGGTTACTACAGCACCGAAGTGCTTGACGCGAACAGCGCGGGTTTGCTGCTGACCCCGCTCGCGCATCCGATACGCTTGCTCGAAACGCGGCCCGGCTTGCCCGTCGGCTGTTTCAAACCAGGCGTGCCGTTGACGGGCGGCGCAGAGACTGCGCAGACGGCACGCGGCCTCTGCGACGGAATTACGATTCCGGCGAATGCGCTGGGCGTCGTCGGCAATGCGACGGTGGTGCAACCGCTGGGCCAAGGCTTCCTGACCTTGTGGCCGAGCACAGTGGCGCGCCCGCTGGTGGCAACGTCGAATTACAACGCGGGCGATGTGGGCAATCGGCACTTCATCGTGGGCTTGGGGAATGCCGATGGCGCGTTCAAGATTTACACCCAAGCCACGTCGCATTTGGTGGTGGATCTGTCTGGCTATTTTGCGCCCTAACCCAAACGAATTCTGCCCGCGCAGGCAAGGCTTGTTGCTTGCACACATAAGCTACTGAACTTAGAAAACGAAAGAGCCAGGCTGCGAACCGCCTGGCTCTTTCGTTTTCAACCCGATTCTTTCAAGGCGTCAAACGCGGAAGTAATCGCCGCGCCAACTCTTGATTGCCTGTTTGACATCGGCGGGCTTCTCGAATTTGTTGTCCAACACCTGCTGCACCAAGCCCGCCAATTCCCCGTCCGAAGCAAAGCGCAACGCTATGATAAAGCGTTCGGGTATTTGGGCGGCGCGCGCGGCCAAGTCGGCGGGCAACACGCGCTGATACCGCAATTGCTCTTCCAGCCGAATCAGCCGGTCTTGCGCACGCAAAGGATTGATGCGTGTCAGCAACATCATCAGCAACAAGCCGAACGCCAACAGCAAAACCTCGGCGTGCGCGAAGTCGGGCGTTTGATAGAGCCGGTAGATCGAGTACAGGAAATGCAACAGCAATATCGGGAACAGCACGAAATGAAAGGGCGGATGCCAACGGGTGTGGTTGGCAAAGTTTTGTGTTTCTTCAGCCATAACTTTGGGGTCTCCTTGGGAAAAACCCGGGTACGCATCGCTTCCAGCGTGCAGGCATGACGTAAGACGGATTGATGCCGAAGGAAAACCCTGCCGGTATTGTCGCGTCTGTCGTCAAGTCTGCACGCTGGAAGCGGTGCGTACCCAGGTATCATTTTTTGTTTTAGATCGCATTCATGCCGGTTCGCGCTGCTGGACGAGCCAGCTCGACTTTGGGCAGATCGGGCGTGAAATCTTCGCCCGGATTGATGAATTGGTCGCGCTCGAATTTGTACTGCTTGTCGTAAAGCTGTTTGTAGCGGCCCTCATGCGCCAGCAATTCTTCGTGCGTGCCGCGCTCGACAATCTCACCGCCTTCGAGCACCAGGATTTGTTCGGCGCTGCGAATGGTCGAGAGCCGGTGCGCAATCACAAAGGTCGTGCGCCCTTGCCGCAGGGAGCGCAAGCCTTCCTGAATCAGGGCCTCGCTCTCGCTGTCCAAACTTGAGGTCGCTTCGTCGAGGATCAAAATTTTCGGATCGGCCAGCAAGGCGCGCGCGATGGCGATGCGCTGGCGTTGCCCACCCGAAAGCTTGACGCCGCGTTCGCCCACGATGGTTTCGTAGCCTTGCTCGAAGCCTTTGATGAATTCGTCGCAATGCGCGATGCGGCTGACGGCTTCGATCTCGGCGCGCGTGGCGTGCGGGCGCGAGAAGCTGATGTTTTCAGCCACGGTGCCGTCAAACAAAAAGTTGTCTTGCAAGACGACGCCCAGATGGCTGCGGTAATCGTGCAGCTTGAGCGTTTGCAGATCGCGCCCGTCCAGCTTGATCTGGCCCGACAGCGGCTGGTTGAAGTTCATCACCAGACTGATGAGCGTGCTCTTGCCCGAACCGCTGGAACCCACCAGCGCCGTCGTCGAGCCGGCGGGCGCGGTGAATGAAACGTGCTTCAACACAGGCGTGCCCGCGTTGTATTCAAAACTCACGTCCGCGAATTCAAGTTCGCCTTGCAATTCGCCGAGCGCGGCTTTCTGCGCGTCCTCTTCATCTTCGGTCGTCATATTCAGGATTTCGCGGATGCGGTCGAGGCCGGCAAAGGCTTCGGTGATCTGGGTGCCGATGGCGGCCAGCTCGATCACGGGCAACGTCAGCATCGCGGTGAACAACAGGTACATCACCAAATCGCCCAGCGTCATCTCGCCCGCCAGCACCGCGTTGCCGCCGACGTAAATCATAATGATCCCGATGACACCAATCACCACCGAGGCAAAGGAACTGGTTGCCGAAACGCCCGTCATGGACTTGGCGATGTTACGCAGCAGCCGGTGCGCGCCTTTGGCAAAAACGATCTCCTCGCGCTTCTCTGCCGTGTAAGCTTTGACAATGCGAATGCCGCCCAGTGATTCGGCCAGCCGTCCGGTCAGTTGCGCCTGGATCTCGCCGCGTTCGCGGAACAGCGGGCGCAATCGGGTAAAGGCGAAAGTCAGCGCTCCGCCGAAGCAGAGCAACACGACAATCGTCACCGCAGTCAATTTCCAGTTCAGGTAAAACAAGAAGCCTAACGCAATAAAGGCTGTCACGATGCTGCCGGTCAGTTGCACCAGGCCGGTGCCAACCAGATTTCGGATGCCCTCGGCGTCGTTCATGATGCGCGCGATCAACTTGCCCGTTTGCGTCGAATCGAAGTAGCGCACTGGCAGGTGCGCGATCTTCTCCATCACACGTTTGCGCATGTCTGTGATCGCGCGTTGGGCCGCTACGCCCAACAATTGCGAGAGCGTGAAAGTCGTCGCCGCCTGCACCAGGGTCGCCACTGCCGCGGCCAACACAATCCACGGAATCCATTTGCCTTGCCGGTTGACGATCACGCGATCAACCAGAAACTTTGACGAAAGGGGCAAAACGAAACCGACCGACCGGTTGACGAGCATCAAAACGCCGCCCAGCACCAGCCGCCAGCGGTGCGCGCTGACCAACGCCTTGGCCTCACGCATCGCCTCAGAGGTCGCAAATTGCTTTTTCTTTTTTTCGACTTTGTTTTCTTCAGGCATAAAGCTCCCGCGAAGCCCGCAAAAATGGATTGCCATCTCTGAAAAGGAGACGGCAACCGCACGTAACGATAGCGTACGGCTCGGATATTTTTTCTAAGTGGAAGACTGGCAGGAAAATGGAATGCCTTGAGAGAAGTTTTGAGGGCGGGTAGTGGGTCTCGAACCCACGACCTCTAGAGCCACAATCTAGCGCTCTAACCAACTGAGCTATACCCGCCACAAACCGTTTTGAAATGTCAAAGCTTGTTTTATGAAGGCGCCATACTACTGATCGAACTTGGGGTCGTCAACCCTTCAGCCAGGGAAATGTGCGGTGCGGGTCTGACGTCAAAAGCTGCGTCAAAACTTTCGCAACAGCGCATGGAGTTCAGGCTTCAGCCTGTGTTCGAGATCTCAAACACA
>JAYUCP010000087.1:0-6050 GCA_043740245.1 Acidobacteriota bacterium
ATCACGCCGGGCGAATACGCCTTTGCCGTGGGCACGGCAGGCAGCACGACGCTGGTGCTGCAAACGGTCTTGCCCGCATTGTTGCGCGCGCCGGGCGAGAGCCGGTTGACGCTGGAAGGCGGGACGCACAATCCGTTGGCGCCGCCGTTTAACTTTTTGGTCAAGGCCTTTCTGCCGCTGCTCACTCGGCTGGGCGTGCGCGTGGAAGCGACACTGGCGCGCTATGGGTTTTATCCGGCGGGCGGCGGCAAGGTCGAAATCCGCGTTACGCCCGCCGCCAAACTCAAACCGTTTGAATTGCTGGAACGCGGCGAAATCATTGGACGGCGCGCGCGGGCGCTGGTCGCTAATTTGCCGCGCGCGGTGGCCGAGCGCGAATTGAAAGTTGTCGGGCAAAAGCTGAACTGGCCGGCGGAATGGTTGCGCGTCGAAGAGATCAAAAACTCCAACGGGCCCGGCAATCTGGTCTCGGTCGAACTCGAATGCGCCCACGTCGCCGAAGTCTTCACGGGCTTTGGCGAACGCGGCGTGGCGGCAGAGGCCGTGGCGATCAAGGCAATTCAGGAAGCGCGGCGCTATCTGGCGTCGGACGCGGCGGTGGGCGAATACCTGGCCGATCAGTTGTTGATTCCGCTGGCGCTGGCCGGCGGCGGCGCGTTCACGACGGTCGCGCCGTCGCGGCATACGACGACAAACATCGAGATCATTCGCAAGTTTTTGCCGGTTGAAATTACCACCGAAGAGTTGAGCAACCGGGCCTGGAAGATCACAGTGAGCGGCTGAACGAGATTACAGCACAGATTGCTATGCCGGAACCATCTCCATTGCCACGCCCCCTTGGCTGGCCTCACGGTTTTAGACTTCACCAGCGCGCTGGCCGGCCCCTTTGCCACGTTGCTGCTGGCCGGCTTGGGCGCGCGCGTCATCAAAATCGAAAACCCGCTCAACGGCGATAGCAGCCGCACCAACGCGCCGTACCTCGGTGCTGAGGGCGCGAAACTGGCGCGCGAAAGCGACGACGACATTTCGATCTCGGCGTTGAATCGCTTGCGCAACAAACAAGGCATCACGCTCAACCTCAAACACCCAAGGCGCGCGAGGTATACGCTGACCTGCTGCAACACGCCGACATCGTCGTCGAAAATTTCAGCAGCGGCGTAATGGAGCGCCTCGGCGTGGGCTATGAATTCACACGCCAAATCAACCCGCGCATTGTCTTCTGTTCAATCAGCGGCTTCGGCAATGGCGGCGCTGGCAAAGCGCTGGACGCCATCATTCAGGCGCTCAGCGGCGTGATGCACACCTCTGGCAACGCGGGCGAGCCGCCGGTGCGAATTGGGGTGCCGTTCGCTGATTTGATAACGCCGCTCTATGGTGTGATCGGCATACTGGCCGCGCTCGAACAGCGCAGGCGCACGGGTGTTGGGCAACACGTGGACGTTTCGATGCTGGGTGCGCTGACCTCGCTCGTCGCGGCGGAACCATTCGATTTGCTGGAGCGGCTCGGCATTGAATTGCGCACCGGGCAAACTGTCCCGCGTCTGGCACCCTTTGGCATTTACACCACGCGCGATGGTCACGCCGCCATTTGCGCACACACTGATGGGTTTGCGCTGAACTTGTTTACGGCGATGGCGCGCCCTGATTTGGCCACCGACGAACGCTTCAACACCCGCGACAGCCGGGTCAAACACGCCGCCGAATTGGACGCGCTCATCGAATCCTGGACAAGTGCGCAACCGCTGTCCGAACTGCTGCCGCGTTTGGCAGCCGCTGGCGTGCCCTCCGCCGAAGTCCGCACGCCAGGCGTCGCAGTGCGTGACCCACGCGTACTGGCGCGCGGCGAAACCGTGCCGCTTGCGCATCCCAAATTCGGCGCGGTAGAAGAGGTCTACGGCTCCGGCATCCCGATCAAGTTCTCTGCGGCAACAGCGGACTTTGACCAAGCCGCTCCGGCATTGGGCGAACACAACGAATTGGTTTATGGAGAGATGCTAGGTTACTCCACCGAACAGCTTGCCCGCTGGCGCGCCGAGGAGGTCATTTAGGCAGAATCAATTGCGACCACGTACATTCCAACGCGCAGTCTCGTCACTATGCACTGGCGTCTTTTGACAAGTTCACACACTCACCTTCGCGGGTTGTTGGAACGACCCGGCTTTTCTGTCCAACGTAATTGAATAGCGGCCCGGCCTTGCCAAAATCGTCGGTTGCCTTTAGATTGCCCGCCGCAATGAAGATTGATCCCGCCCAACTGAGCCGTGAGCAACTGCTCGAACTGATTCAGCAATTGCTGATTGAGCAGGCGCGCTTGCGTGCCGAGAATGAAGAACTCAAGCGCAAGCAGGCGCGCAGTGCCGCCTCATTCTCAAAAAACCAACCCAAGCAGAACCCCAAACGGCCGGGCCGCAAAGCCGGGCAAGGTACTTTCCGCCCGCGTCCGGCGCCGCCAGCCGCAGCCTACAGCGGCCCGCCCGAAGACGTGCCGCTCACGGCCACGGCCTGTCCCGCCTGCGGCGGTGCGTTAGTCGAAATTGGCACGGAGGTCGTGACCAACACTGAATTGCCGCCCCTGCCACAGCCGGAAGTCAAAGCTTATCGCATCCACATTCACAGTTGCAGCCAATGCCAGCGCAAGGTGCGCGCGTGCCACCCGGAAGTCGCGCCGGATCAATTTGGCGCGACCGCGCATCGCCTGGGGCCGCGCGCGCTGGCCGCCGCCGCGACGCTGCATTACGGCGACGGGCTGCCGCAACGCAAAGTGCCGCGCGTGCTCAAAAGCCTGACCGGCCTGATGCTGACGCAAGGCGCCGTGACGCAAGCAGCCTTGCGGCTGGGCACGGGCCGGGGCGCGGTGGCGCGGGCCTACGCCGACTTGCGCAGCCAAATCCCCGCGCAAGCGGCGGTCAACACGGATGACACCGGCTGGCGCGTGGGCTCGCCGGGCGGCGCAGTTGATGGTCTTTGACACGCCCGGGCTGGTGGTCTATCAGATTCGCGCGCGCCATCGTAATGAAGAAGTCCGCGAAGTGCTCGGCGACTCTTATGCGGGCGTGCTCTGCACCGATCGCGGCCGGAGTTACGACGCCAAAGAATTCAATGAAGTCGCGCAACAGAAATGCCTGGCGCACATTCTGCGCTCGCTTGACGCGGTGCTTGAAACCAAGCGCGGCGCGGCGCGCGTTTTCGGCAGCGTCTTGAAGTCGCAATTGCAGGAGGCCATTGCGCTCTACCACGCCTTCCACGACCCGGATCAAAAGCTGCCCAATTACGCCGCGCAGGTGCGCAACCTCGAGTTGGAAGTGAGTTGGCAACTGCGGCCGCGCCGCTTGCCAGACCGCGACAATCAACGTCTGCTGAACGAATTGGGCCGCCACCACGAACGCGGCAACCTGCTGCGCTTCCTGCACGAGCCGGTGGCGGTTGCGCCCACCAACAACGCGGCCGAACGCGCCCTCCGCCCAGCCGTGATCGCGCGCAAAGTCTCGCAATGTTCCAAGAACGCGCGCGGCGCGGCCGCCTTTGCCGCCTTCCAGAGCGTCATCGGCACCCTCAAAAAGAGCGGCGGCGAAGTGCTGGAAAAACTGACCCAACTGCTCACACCCGCCTGGCCCCAAACGGCGGCCCCGGCCAATACCTCCTAAAGTTGCCTTCAACGTCCGGCTAACAATTGCTGATTGCGGCGGGACAAAACTGAGCCGCTAATCAACTACAAGTAATCGCAGTATTTTTTGAGCCTGTTACTAAAGTAGCAGAGTTCGAATCAGCTTTTAACCCAGAATTTACCTGCTTGATTGATTATGAGGGGCAGCTTGCAAGCAAGTTACAAATCACTACTTTCCCGCAAACAATACGGTTGACTGATGGGTTAGTAGTAAAAAGCTGGGTTGGATTGCAGACGAAATTTGAGTAATTGATGGGTGAGAAAGTTTTACCCGGCCAGCAATTACAGCCTGGTGATTGATCCGCTGGGCCACTATTTCCGCACGGACGTGAGCACCAATCGGCTGACGCCTACGGTCAAACAGTACGAATACCTGTCGGCTTACAAAGCCGGTGTGATGTTGATGACCAACGAGATGGTTTACACGAAAGACACCGGCCTCAGCTACGACGCCAACCTGCACGCCGCCAGCACCAAGATCACCGCTGGCGGCAACATCTGCCATACGACAGTCAGTTATGACACTGCGGCCATTGTGGGCGTCGCGCTGCCCAACGACGTTAGTGAATATCAGGGCAACACAAACGGGCAATGTGGTACGCGCCTATATCTTTTCGTCGAGCGGCCAGCGCATTGCCTTGCAGAGCGGCGTCAACTTCTATTGGGTGCACGGCGATCATCTGGGCAGCAGTCACAAGCTGACCGATACGAGCGGCAATGTGGCTTATACGGCGGAGTATGACCCGCACGGGAATCTGCGCTTTGAGAACGGCACGACAACGTTGACGACGCAGAAGTTCACGGGCTATGAGCGCAAGGCGAAAGAGGTGGCAACGCCGACGGCAGTGGCTTTCCACACTCACTGGCTACGGGCACGAGGCGAAAGACCAATGACCCCCAGCCATAAATTCGTGTAGCGACAAATCACCGAAACCCAACCCACATTGTCACCGGACAATAAACACATTTGCACCTTGCATCGTCGCTAGAGCAGTGAGTGGTACCCGCTGCTTCCCTCCGCTGTCAGCGGCTGCGCTGAGCCTGTCTTTCTAATGTAACCATCGCGAGTAATCGGCTTGCGGCTTTTGTTGGCGCTATGCTACTCTGCGGCTCGTTTGGACGTGCCCCTCACGACCTCAAATGCCCATAAACAATCATCGCCCGACCCCAAAACCGAGAATGCAACGATGGTAATGTCGTTTGCGTAAGACCCCGCGCAAGCCCGCAGCGGCTTGAACTTGACTGCAATGCCCCGCAGTTGAGCAATTGAGAATCACATTGCGTTGAACTTTTTCTGGTCAGCGTTTTTCGTTGGGACGGTTCGTACAACCTGAAAGCCCGCGCGCCGCATCAGCAACCGCGCAACTTTCACGACGAACCGCCCCGCTGAATTTGCTGACAGCACAGTTCGTGCCTCATTCCGTCATTCATTTACACAGACCCCCCAGAAACCGCTCGCCCGTTTGGGCGTGGCGTCTTCATACTTTTTGCAGGCTCTTTTCAGGCCCCTGTTATTTGGTAGCCCAATCGTGGGAAACCCGCGCGAGACAGAGCGCGCGGCGGTTGCCAACGGGGAGATTTCGACAATGCAAGCAATCCTTCGCACCTTGAATTACACACTCGCACGTCAACAGTTCCGCCTCACGCTCGCAGCCTTGCTCACGCTGGTTTTGCTCGGCGCTGGCCTGGTTCACATACGCAGCGCCGCCGCGCAAAGCGACAACCCGCAAGTCGGCCCAGGCGTGCCAAATGTCGGCTCGAATGCGCAACGCAGCGCGGCCAGCAGCTCAAAGGCGGGCAGCATTCTCTTTTTCCACAAATACATCAGCAACACGCAAGCGCCGAACAATGTCAACACGCTGATCACGCTGACCAATACGCATCCGACGGCGGGCGTGGCGCTGCGTTTGTCTTGGGTGCACGGGTGCGCGCTGGATACGACGTTTATCACACTGGCCGGAAATCAAACGCGCACGTTGCTGGCGAGCAGCGAGAATCCGAATCAAACCGGTTACCTGATGGCGCTGGCGGTGAGTGCGACGGGCTTGCCGATTCAATTCAATTGGCTGTTGGGCAGCGCCAGTTACAAGGATGCGCGTGGGTTTGAGTCCAACTACAACGCGGTCGGCGTGGCCAAACGCACGAACGGCGGGGCGCGCACGGTCAGCGAGGGCGTGGCTGAAGTGCTCTTCAACAACACCGAATACGACCGCTTGCCCAAACAGATCGCGGTGGACAATCTGCAAAACCAGAACCCACAGGGCACGGGCGGCGATGCGCCGCTCAAAACGGATGTGATGGTTTACAGCCCGCTCAGCAATCTGGCGGCCAGTTCGTCGCAAGGCCTGAAGTTCAACGCCGTGCTGCTCGACCAGAGCGGCAGGCC
>JAYUCP010000088.1:0-6035 GCA_043740245.1 Acidobacteriota bacterium
ATTCGGATTGCCTTTGCGGCAGTCTTACCAAAATGGAATTACACGGTGGCTCCTAACCCTGCCTGATTTGGCAGAGTTATTTTCGAGCCATTCCTAAGCTGGCTGTGCAGCCGGAGCGGGCGTTCGACCCTGACCTTCCAATATCCGAAAGCAGCGTTGGTAAAGATTTTGGACTGCTCAGTTTCCTCAAACGCGAGGAAAGTGGCGCAAATGCGCTGGATGTCGGCGGCGGAGAGTTCGCAATTCTTCTTGCCCATGTTCTTGCGCAGGGGCTTGAACCATTGGGTGGCATCAATCAGTTGCACCTTGCCTTGACGATGCTCCGGCTTGCGATTGCTCAGCACCCAGATGTAAGTGGCAATGCCGGTGTTGTAAAACATATTCAGCGGCAGCGCGACGATTGTCTCCAGCCAGTCGCTCTCGATGATCCAGCGGCGGATGTTGCTCTCGCCCTGCCCGGCGTCGCCGGTGAAGAGAGAAGAACCGTTATGCACCTCGGCGATGCGGCTGCCGAGCGGTGTGTCGTGCTTCATCTTGCTCAGCATGTTGGCCAGAAACATCATTTGGCCGTCGCTGGAACGAGTGACGAGGGAGTATTCCGAATTGCCGTCGTGCTGAATGACGAAGCGCGGGTCTTTGAGGTTCTTCTTGCCGCCCATACGTTCAAGGTCGCTTTTCCAGCTTTTGCCGTAAGGCGGATTGGCGAGCATGAAGTCGAACTCGCGGGAGCGGAAGGCGTCGTTGGCGAGGGTTGAATGTTCCGGGCCGCCGACGATGTTGTCCGCCGCGTCGCCATCGCCCTTCAGCAGCAGATCGGCTTTGCAGATGGCATAGGTCTCGGCATTGATCTCCTGCCCGTAGAGGTACGTGGACACCTGCTTGCCGTGGGCTTTGGCGATGTTCTGGAGCGTTTCCTCCGCGACGGTCAGCATGCCGCCGGTGCCGCAGGCGCAGTCGTAAAGCAGGTAGGTGCCGGACTCGATCTTGTCGGCCACGGGCAGAAACATCAGATTGGCCATCAGCCGGACGGCATCGCGCGGCGTCCAGTGCTCGCCGGCCTCTTCGTTGTTATCTTCGTTGAAGCGGCGGACCAGTTCCTCGAACATTGTGCCCATCGAGTGGTTATCAAGGCCGGGCAACTCGCCGACCGGGTAAGGGCTAATATTGACGTCCTTGTCGAGGAACTTTTCGATGAGTTGGCCGAGGGCATCGGCCTTCGAAAGGCGCGGGATCTGGTTGCGAAACTCAAAATTGTTCAGGATGTCCTGCACGTTCGGCGAGAAGCCATCAAGGTATGCCTCGAAGTCGTCCTTGAGCTTCTGCTGAGTGGCGCGGGACTTGAGGTCACGGAGCAGAAACGGCGAAGTGTTGTAGAACGCCTGGCCGGAAGCGGTACGGAGGGCGTCGTCTTGATTGGTGACCTGCTCGCGGTCGAGCGCGGCCTTCATTTCGAGCACGTTCTGTTTGGTCGGCTCAAGCACGGCGTCGAGCCGTCGCAGCACGGTCATCGGCAGGACCACATCGCGGTATTTGCCCCGAACGTAAACGTCGCGCAGGACATCGTCAGCGATGTTCCAGATGAAGTTGGTGAGCCAGTTGAGTTGGGATTGATCCATGAAAATTCTCCTCGTCTCCGGGCAGAGCTAATCAGTAGCAAGTCACAACCTTGCTTCAAAGCCGAGATTGATGACGCAGTTGCTATTCTCCACTCAGGCTCAGCAACAGCGCCTCCGTTGCTAATTGCCGATTAACATTGAACCGCAGCTTGGCGCGCAATTCGTTAAACTGCTCCGCCCAGTTCGTCAGTTTGAGAATCCCAGTCGCGGCGGCCAATTGCTCCAGCTTCTCGGCCACGTCAATGTTGACGATGGCGTCGCGCGCGCCGCCGGCCGCCAGCAGAAACAAATCGCGCAGCAGCCGGTTGAGCAAATCCAGCGCGCGCTCGAACTCTTCACGCTCTTTCTTGCCGAAGTGCTCCGCCGCCTTCATCAAGCGGAAGCGGTTCTCACCGCTCGCCAATAGTTCCAACAGATTGATGAGCACGTTGCGTTCCTGGCGATAGACGCCCAGATCAAACGCCGTGGCTTGGCCGATGCGCCCTTCGGTCAAGCGCGCCAGCAGGATGGTGTCCGGTTTGGGGCGGCGGAAGTTAGCGGTCAGGTACGCTTCCATCTCCGCTGTCGTGAGCGGCGCGAAGCTGATGCGTTGCGCGCGCGAACGGATCGTTTGCAACAGCGCGTCCGGTTTGGCCGTCAGCAAAATCATGGTCGAAGTCGGCGGCGGTTCTTCCAAAGTTTTGAGCAGCGAATTAGCGGCCTCATCGCGCAAGCGGTCGGCCTCGTCAATGATAAAGAAGCGTTGCTTGCCTTCGCGCGGGCGGTACTGCACTTCGTGGGCGATTTGGCGGGTCTGAGCGATCTTGATGAATTGGCCGTCGGGTTTGATCGTCGTCACATCGCCATAAGCGCTGGTGTCAATGCGCTGGCAGACTGGGCAGGCGTCGCAGCTATCGTAGCGGCCTTGCGCGGCGTCAATCACCGGCTGATGGCAATTGAGCGCCTTTGCCATGGTCAGCGCGAATTGCCGTTTGCCGACGCCTTCAGGGCCGGCAAAAATCAGCGTTGCGCCGATGCGTCCGCCCAATAGCAAACGCTGCAAGACGGCTTTGTTGCGTTCGTTGCCGGTCAGCTTGGCGAAAGACATGGTGATTGCGGATTGCGGATTGCGGATTGCGGATTGTCAGCAGCGAGTAACTTTTTGACCTCGACCAGCGTGAGCGCAAAGACTTCTTCAATCGAGCCAGCCGCCGGGATGATGTGAAAGCGTTCCGGTTCACGCGCCGCCAGCAGGTGATAGCCGCGTCGCACGCGTTCGTGAAATTCCAGCGGTTCCAGGTCTAAACGATCCGGCTGTTCAACGGCTGCGGGACTCGCACTGCTAGCGGCTTGCGCATTGCCGCGCCCGTGCACGCGGCTCAAACCGAGTTGCACATCCAGATCAAATAGCAAGGTCGCATCGGGTTTCAAACCGCCCGTCGCCAAATCCATCAACTGTTCAACCATCGGTAAATCAAACCCGCGCCCGTAGCCCTGATAGGCGATCGTCGCGTCGGCATAACGGTCGCTCAACACGATCATCCCGGCGGCCAGCGCGGGCAGGATCAATTGCCGCACGTGCTGGGCGCGATCCGCCGCATAGAGCAACAGTTCGGTCAACGGCTCGACCGGCGCGTCCTGTTCGGCGGGCACGTCGAGCAGGACGGCGCGAATGCGTTTGCCAATCGCCGTGCCGCCGGGTTCGCGCGTGACCAGGCAAGGGACGCCCTGCTCCGCCAAATGGCGAGCCAGCAACGGCAATTGCGTCGTCTTGCCGCAACCGTCTATGCCTTCGAAGGTGATGAATTTGCCGCGTTGCATGAAATGGCGCAGGCGGCGCGCTTCACCTCAAGAGCAAAGCGCGCCTGCCAAAGCGACGCGTTTAATCGCCCGCCAGGGCGGCGCCACCAGTGGGAGCGGGTTCTCTGGCAGCATCTCTGGTGGCGTCTCTGGTGGCGTCTCTGGTAACAAGCGGTGGACGCTCAGAGACCGCGGGCCGGTCACTCAGCGGTGGCCGTTCAGCGCCTGCTGAAGGCGCGTGATGCGGGCGGTCGTGAGTCATGCTGCCGCGCGGCACCGAGATGGTGGAAATGGCGTGTTTGAAAATCAACTGCTCCAAATTCCCCGATTCCAGCACCACCGAGAATTTGTCGAAGCTACGAATTTTGCCCGTGAGTTTGACGCCGCCGACCAAATAGATCGTCACATTGATGCGATCCCGGCGGAGAGTATTGAGGAAGCCGTCTTGTACGTTTTGACTATTTTGCGTGTCCATATTTCCCAATCGGTAACCCGAATTGCCCCTCTCTGAAATTTGTTTGTTGTTGTTGTTATCGGCTTGTACAGCCAGGGTCTAACCGGCGGCAATACTAACCGAAATGGCACTCCCTTGCCAGACGAAATCTTGCCGCAAACATCTTGCGGTACTTAATCGAAGCCTGTGCATAAATCCTGGGAGCGCAGTCCTTCCAGGCTGCGGGGCTTGGCCGGAAGCACACTGAGAGCACGAATGGTCCATCATCACGGCCCGCAGCCTGGAAGGACTGATCCCAGGGTGCCGGCGTTTCACTCATAAACTTGCCGCTATGTTGTCTCGCTTGCCTTGCTCTTTACCAGTCTGTGTTGGTAGAAGGCTATGACCACAACGTCACATTTCGAGAAAAGCCAGGAGAGGATTCCGCATGAGACATCAACGCCCACGTAACCAATCGTTCCGCACCTTTTTCAGCCTCGCGCTGTTGTTGCTCGCCGCCGCCAGCGTGGCTGCGCAAAGCAAGGTCGAATACGAAATCGCCTTTCCCAACGCCGTGCACCACGAAGCCGAAATCATCGTGACCTTCACCGGTGTGCCCGCCAACCGGCCGCTCGAAGCGCGTATGAGCCGTTCGTCGCCGGGCCGCTATGCCTTGCAAGAGTTTTCAAAAAACATATACAACCTGCGCGCCACCGATGACAAAGGCGCGCCGCTCGCCTTCACGCGGCCCAATCCGACGCAATGGAACATCGCCAGCAAGGGCGGCAAGGTGCGCGTCAGTTACACGCTGTTTGGCGATTTGGGTTCGGGCACCTACACCGGCATTGATCACACGATGGCGCACCTGAGCATTCCTGCCACGTTTCTGTGGGCCAGGGGCTTTGAAAACGCGCCGATCACGGTGCGCTTCCGCCGTCCCAACGCGAATTGGAAAATCGCCACGCAACTTGCGCCGACCACCGATGCCGAAGTCTTTACCGCGCCGCACATGCAATACTTCATGGATTCGCCGACGATGCTGGGCGATTTGAAACTGCGCGAATGGCCGGTGCAATCGAATGGCAAGACCTACACCATGCGCCTCGCGCTCAATGACAATTGCGACGAAAAGGATGTTGGCGAATTCGCTGAGATGATCAAAAAGGTCGTCAACGAACAGATCGCCGTCTTTGGTGAAACGCCCGATTTCGATTTCGGCACGTACACCTTCATCGCCAATTACGTGCCGCAAATCGGCTTCGACGGCATGGAGCACCGCAACTCGACCAGCCTAACAGCACCGCGTTCGATCAAAGGCAATCCGCGCGCAGATCTGAGCACCGTCTCGCACGAATTCTTTCATTGCTGGAATGTCGAACGGCTGCGCCCGCGCACCATCGAGCCGTTCAACTTTGAAGATGCCAACGTCTCAGATGGCCTCTGGGTGGGCGAAGGCTTTACGTCGTATTATGGCGATCTGTTGATGAAACGCGCGGGCTTCAGCGGCGACGATGCCAGCTTTGCGCGCCGCCTTGGTTCCACGATCAATGCCGTCGTCAACACACCGGGCCGCCGCTTGCACGGCCCCATCGAGATGAGCCAGCAGGCCGTGCACGAAGACGGCAGCGGCGGCGGCTTCCCCACCAACAGTCGCAATCTCTTCGTCTCGTATTACACCTACGGCGCGGCGGTAGCGCTGGGCCTCGACCTGACACTGCGCACCAAATTCCCCGGCAAGACGCTCGACAGTTACATGCGCGAACTCTGGCAGAGTTATGGCAAGCATCAGAAAAACTACGCGCCCGCCAAGCCCTATACCATCGCTGATCTGAAAGCTTCATTGGCGAAACTGACCGGCGATGCCGCCTTCGCCAATGACTATTTCACCCGTTACATCGAAGGCCGCGACGTGGTGGATTACGCCCCGCTGCTCGCCCAAGCGGGCTTTGCATACCGCAAAGCCCGCCCCGGCAATGTCTGGCTCGACGCGCCATTGCGCGAACAGGGCGGCGCGCTGACCATCGGCGGGCCTACGCTGACGACGGGGCCGTTGTATCAAGCGGGCTTGGATCGCGGCGATAAAATTTTGAGCTTCGATGGGCAAGCTGTGAAAACGCCATCGGACGTGCAGGCCATTCTCGAACGGCACAAACCCGGCGACACCATCGCCATCGAAGCCGACCAGCGCGGCGTCAAACGCACCGTGC
>JAYUCP010000089.1:0-14981 GCA_043740245.1 Acidobacteriota bacterium
GCGGGATGACAGCGCGAATGAGTTCGCGCGCGTGGCCTGGCTGAAAGACCGCGCGTATATGAACCTGGCGGACACCTGCTACACCTACCGCAGCGAAGCGTTGGCGCTGTTTGATCAGCGCCCCGTGCGTTGCGGATTCGGCGCGGAATTGACGCGGCCCAAACCAGGCGACCGCCGCGTTTTCTGGCGCAACAAACGGCTTGTGATTAGGGAAACAGCGGCTGGCTTTGCGTGCGAGAGCGGGATGGAAGACAGCATCCACGACATCAAGATCGCGTTTGAACTGTCGCAAACAGGCGTAATCGCCAACGCCCGGAGTCGCGGGTTACGCCTGCCCTATCACGGCCTTTGCGAAGACCCGCAGCAACGCACGCCGGGCTTGAACGGCGTGCAAGTGACGGCGGCGTTTGTGCAGCAATTTGCCGAGCAAGTCGGCGGGGCGAGCGGTTGCACGCATCTGTTTGATCTGGCGCTTGATGTGCTGCGGCTGTTCAAGTTCAGGTGAGCGCCCCGTGAGCGGCGGGCTTGGCTTGTGCGTGCTGGCGGCGTTCGGCGTAAACCTGGGCCAGCAATTCGCGCAACTCTTCGGCGATTTCTTCCGGGGGGTTTCCGATCAGGGCCTTGGCGATCAGCCGTTCCGCTTCCCGGTAATTCCGGCAATCCAGCGCCAGCGAGGCCGCACTGCGGTAAAGCACTGCGCGCGTCGGTTCAGCTTCATGCTTGAACTCAAGCATTGCCGCCGCCTGCCGCTCCAACTCAAACGCCTGTTGAAGCAACACCGTAGCGCGCGCGGACGTTCCCTGCCGCTGGCAAAGAGCCGCTTCTTCCGTCAAATCCATCGCTTGATTGTGAATTTGCAAAACGGTGTTCATCCTCATCCTCTCAATCGAGGAGCTTTCTATTCATATCGCAACGCTTCAATCGGATCGAGCTTCGCCGCCTTGATCGCCGGATACAAACCCGCGACCAAGCCGATCAGCACCGATGCCGAAAAGCCAATCGCCACCCAACCCAACGGCACCTGCGACGGCACATCGGGCAAGAGCACGTGCAACAACAGGCTGACCAACACGCCCAACAAAATCCCCAACAAGCCGCCGATGCCCGTCAGCGTGGCGGCTTCAAACAAAAACTGCGTGACGATGTCTTTGCGTGTGGCGCCGATGGCGCGGCGCACGCCGATCTCTTTGGTGCGTTCGGTGACGCTGACCAGCATGATATTCATCACGCCGATGCCGCCGACCAGCAAAGCGACGCTGACGATGGGGATGACGATCATCGAAACCATCAACAGCATCTGATTGAAGCTGTCCACAATGCTGCTGGGCGTGCGCACGTCGAAGCTGTCCGGTTTGTCAAAAGGCACGTGGCGGCGGCGGCGCATCAGTTCGCGCGCCTCGTCCACCAGCTTATCCAGGTCGCCCGATTTGGCGCCGATGGCGACCCAGTGATCGTCCTGCATCGGAAACATCGCGTGCATCACGCTGTAGGGCACGAAGACAAAGGTGTCGGCTTGCGGGCCGCCGCCGAAAAGCGATTTGGCTTTTTCGAGCACGCCGATGACTTTGAATTGTTTGTTGCCGACCATGATTTCCTTCTCCAGCGGTTCAAAGCCGGGGAAGAGTTTTTCGGCGATGTCGTGGCCGATGATGCAGACCTCGCTGCGATTCTCGTCTTCGGCGTCGTTGAAAAAGCGCCCGCGCGCAATCGCCACTTCGCGCGTGTTGGCGTAATCCGCCGAGACGCCGCGCACCTGCGGCGTGCGGACTTCGTTGTTGCGGAACTTGACCACGGGCGGCAAACCGGGCGAACGCAGAATCGGCGAGGCCGCGATAGCGTGCGGCAATTGCTTCAATGCCAGGGCGTCTTCGTAGGTGATGGGCTTGCGCTGGCGTTCCTCTTCGGTCAACTCGCCGTGGCGCATGGCCGGCCAGCGGCTAACGAACACGACGTTGGTGCCGAATTGTTCGATCTGTTCCTTGAAGCCGGACTCCATGCCTTTGGCCAGCGAGGCTACGCCGATGACCGTGGCGGTACCGATGACGACGCCGAGCACGGTCAGGAACGAGCGGAATTTGTGCGACCACAAGGTCGTCATCGCTTGCGTGAATAATTCTTTGATTGCGTTTGTAAACATAATTTCTATCTCACTACCGGCTCTCTCGCCGCTTCAAACGTGCGCGTGTCTTCTTCGGTTACGCTGGCCGGCTGCAACCCGACGGGTTCGCGCGCGGGTTTCAGCTTGTTGGTGTCGAATGGTTCAAGCGGCATTGGGGCGGCCTTCCCAACGATTCCGCGTATGCGGAAAATCTCCCAGAGGTGCAGCCCGAACTGAATCAGAAAGACTGCTGAACTCAGCAACAGATAGCCGATGATAATGCCATCGCCCAAGCGCATCCACTCACTCAACACCGCCATCACCGCCGCGCCACCCACGATGGCCCCCAGCCCGAAGATGGACACCCAGAAAATGTCCGTCAAATAAGAGTCGAAGCGCTTCTCCGACTTGCCGTCATGCGCCGCCAATGGCGCGCCGCATTGGCGGCAATACTTGGTCGGTTGGGTGATTGCTGTTCCGCAAGCTGAACAATACATGATGCATCCTCTCCCGCATTCAGCGGCTGCCTTCGTCGCGCTCATCCTTGGCCTTGAGCAAGTCGGCTTCCAGATAAACGCTTTCGAGGCTACGCAACGGCCAATAAGCCACCTTGCCAAAAATCGCGCCGACATGGCCCGCGACCACGGCGCGATCCACCAAACCATCCGCGCGCAACAGCCAAAGCAAATCCAAATGGTCTTTGCCGCGATCCGCCAATTTTTTCAGGAGCACCATCCACTCCGGGCTGATCAGTGGCAAGCCCCCGCGTGTGACCCGCGCATCGGCCAAAGCGGCTTCATAAACATCCTGTTGCTCATCTTCACGGACAATCCAATCAACCTCGACAGCGCGTTGCGGCAATTCCACCCGGTAGGTGACGCCGCCGAACGTGAGTCGCCGTTGCGCGGGCAGGTCGAGCAGCTTGGCCGCGAGCATGTCTACATCCTGCGTCGCCCGCGTGAAGCCGTAGAGATGCATGGCAATGCCGCCCGCCAACGCGCAAGCAATTCCGGCAGCTTGCGCTTGTTCAATCACGACCTGTGCGGCTTGCAAGCCCATCTCGGTCGAAATTGAAGCGCCTTCCGGCGAAGCGGCTTGCGCCACGATGCGCTCGACTTCAGGGCGCAATTGGTTTGCCTCGGATTTGTTCTCGGTCATCATCGTTTACTCCGCCCGCAACGCCACAATCGGATCGAGCTTCGCCGCCTTCCACGCCGGATAGCTACCGAAGATCAGCCCCACGCCACTCGACACGCCAATCGCCAGAAAGGCCGCCCAGACCGGCAATTCCGCCGGCACTGGCGTAAAGCGCCGCAGCACTTGCGCGATGCCGTAAGCCAGCAGTAAGCCGATCAGCCCGCCCACCATCGAGAGCACCGTGGATTCGACCAGGAATTGCGTCAGGATGTCTTTGCGGCGCGCGCCCAGGCTCTTGCGGATGCCGATCTCGCGCGTGCGTTCGGTCACGGTCACCAGCATGATGTTCATAATCACGATGCCGCCCACCACCAGCGAAATCGAAGTCACCCCTAACGCCACTGCCGCAATCAAGCCGAAGATCGCCTGGATGAAAACGTTGATCGCCTCCGCCGTCACCAGCCCAAAGGTGTCTTTGTCGCTGTAATTCAACCGGTGCCGCGCACGCATCAACAGGCGCACCTGATCTTCGACTTCTTTCAGGTTCGCGCCGTCGGGCGCTTTGACCGAGATGCTGACGCTGCCGCGCGAGCCCCACATTTTTTGATAGGTTGAAAGCGGAATGGTGACGAAATCGTCGCGCGACTGGCCGAAGAAGGAACCTTGCTCTTTGGCGACGCCGATGACCTCAAACGGCAGGCCGTCTATCTTGATCTCGCGCCCGACCACGTCGCGTTTGTTGAAGAGTTTGTCGGCGACTTCGACACCGATGAACGCGGCATAGCGGCGATTGCTGTCATCCGTCTCGCCGATGTAGCGGCCAAATTCCGGCTGGATCGTGTCAATGTTAATCATGCTGGCCGAGTTGCCGCGGATGTTGATGTTGGTGAGCTTCTCGTTTTCAGAACGGACTTCGGCGTTGTTGCCGTCCTGCGCGCCGATGGCTTCGGCCTGCGACAGCGGCATGCGTTCGCGCAGGTATGCGACATCTTCCACGGTCAGATTCTTGTTGCGCTTGTTAGCGGAGAGGAATTCCTCGAAGCTGGTGATCATCCCGTACTTGTCCACGATGATCGTGTTGCTACCCAGGTCGGCCGTCACCGTGCGGTCAACATAGCGGAAAAAGCCTTCGATCACCGCCGCCACCGCGACCACCGTCATCACGCCGAAGATCACGCCCAACAGCGTGAGGAACGAACGCAGCTTGTGCGCCCGCAATGAACTGAGCGCCAGTAAGATTGATTCCCAGAAACGCATACCTGATTCCTTCTCCGCAATTTTGCTGGCCGGACAGCCAGTCTATTTGTCGTTAAGCAAATAAGCGAAACGCCAGTGCCAGTCTTTTGGTTGCAACAATTCGCCAAAACAGTAACGCTGGCGCGGCGGCGAGCTTAACATCCAGCGCCACATTTTACCGAGAATGAATAGACGCTGTACCCGCGTCAACGTCCGCACCGCGCGTGCTACAATCCGGCGCAAATCGAATTTCTCACTCTAACAAGGAGCAGCAAGCTATGGCTGTTGAATTGGCAGGCGGTTGCCGCGTAACTTCAATCCGCGAAGGCAAACCGCAAGTCACCGGCAAACTAAAAAGCTGGCCGCAAGTCGGGCGCAACACCGGCGCGCAAGCGATTTCGCTGCGCACGCTGGAATGCGCGTCGGGCCTGTCGCCCGGCCTGTGCAATCGCGCGGGTGATGAAGTGCTTTACGTGTTGAGCGGTCAGGGCACGCTGTGGATTGACGGGCAGGCTTATGAAATCGCGCCCGAAACGGGCTGCTACATCCAACCACAGCAGACGTTCGCCATCGAGAATCCGCACGCCGAGCCACTGGTCATCATCAGTTCGCAATGCCCCGAACCAGAGGAAGTGGCCGAATTCGTCGCGCCACCCACAACGCCTGTGAATGAACCGCCCGCCATCGCGCCGCTGATACGCCTCACCGACCGCAAAGCCATCCCGACCGCCGACCGCTGGTATCGCGTGCTGGTGAACGAAGAAGTCCGCAGCCGCCAGGTCACGCAATTCGTCGGCGCGATTCCGCCGGGCCGCGCGCCCGATCATTTTCATCATTACGAAGAGGTGCTGTGCATTTTGACCGGCACGGGCCGTATGTGGGCGGGCGCGACCAGCACTCCGATTGCAGCGGGCTCCTGCATCTTTCTGCCGAAGCGACAAATGCATTGCGTCGAAAACACGGGCGCGGGCGAATTGCGGCTGCTGGGTGTGTTTTATCCGGCGGGCAGTCCGGCGGTGCGCTACTCGGCGGACTAAAAACTCAGATTGATCGCCGCGCGTTGCGCATGCTGCTTGATCTGGCTGAGCACTTCTTCGGCCAACACCAGCGCGCGCCGTCCATCCGCGCCGCTGACCACGGGCGCGCTGCCTGTGCGCACGGCTTCCACAAAGGCTTCGATCTCACCCAGCAATGGTTCGCGGTTGGTGACCGCCAGCGGGTGCGCGACGATTTCGGGCAGCGTGCCGGGTGTGCGCGGCGGCACCAGTTTGCACATCGCCACCTGCTGTTCGGCGTAATCCAGCGAGTAGTATTCGTGCGGTTGAAAGACGCGTAGCTTGCGCAAGCGTTCGCCCGCCACGCGGCTGGCCGTGATGTTGGCGACGCAGCCACCCTCGAATTCGAGCCGCGCGTTAGCCAGATCAATTTTGGGCGTCAGGATCGGGATGCCGACAGCTTCGAGTTTGACGACCTCGCGGTTGACCAGCGCGGCGATGATGTCCAGTTCGTGCACCATCAAATCCAGCACCACATCAATGTCCAGCGAACGCGGCGTGAAGATGCCCATGCGGTGCGCTTCAAAAAAGAGCGGGCGTGTGAGTTCCTGCTGCAACGCGATGAACGCGGGGTTGAAGCGTTCGATGTGGCCGACCTGCAAGACCGCACCCTTGGCCGCCGCCAGCACAATCATCTCGTCGGCTTCGGCGACGGTGCGCGCGATGGGTTTTTCAACCAACACGCCGATGCCTGCCGCTAGAAAGGCGCAAGTCACTTCGTGATGATTGACCGTCGGCGTGGCGACGTTGACGGCTTCAACCAAACTCGGGGGGCCGAGCAGTTCGCGGTAATCGGCGACAAAGCGCGTGTTGTATTGTTCGGCAATGGCGCGGCCCTGGGCTTCGTTGGTGTCGCAGACGGCGACGAGTTCGGCGGTTTCCAAGCCGGCCAGCACGCGCGCGTGGGCGCGGCCGAGATGGCCGACGCCGATGACGGCAGTTTTCAGTTTGGTATTCATAAAGTCTGTTGATGTGTGTCAGTAGCCCGACCGTGAGGGAGGGCTTGGACTCGCAGGCAAGCCCTCCCTCACGGTCGGGCTACTGACACGCGCGATTTTTGAGTTTCCGCGCGCGGATGTTACTCTAGCGCACCGTTCGCGCAAAATTCGACGCAAGACCAAATAAACATAGTGCAAACCGCAGAGCGCACCAGCATTCCGCTAAACAATTCGCCTGCCCGATTCTATTTGCCCGCGCTGGCCGTGCTGTGCGCGCTGGCGTTCTTTTACGGCCTCGGCAGCCTGCCTTTTCTGGGCCCGGATGAACCGCGTTACGCCCAGGTCGCCCGCGAGATGTATGCGTCAGGCGATTGGATCACGCCGCGGCTGGCCGGTCTTCATTGGTTTGAAAAACCGGCGCTGACCTATTGGCTGGCGGCGCTGGGCTACACGCTGTTCGGCGTGTCGGAATTTGCGGCGCGCGCGGGCGTGGCCTTGCTGGCGAGCGGAGGCGTGTTCCTGCTGTACTGGTTCGGGCGTCGTGTGCATTCACCGCAGTTCGGTTATTTGAGCGCGGCGGCGCTGGCGACGTGCGGATTGTGGGTTGGATTTGCGCGCGGGGCTACGTTCGATCTACCGCTCTCGGTTTGTTTGGAAGCGGCGCTGCTCTGTTTCTTTTTGTGGGAACGGCAAGCCGGTCAGGCGGACGATTCGGATGTGTGGTGGTGGCTGTTCTGTCTGGCGCTGGGCGGCGCGGTGTTGGCCAAAGGGCTGCTCGGCATCGTGCTGCCCGCCGCGATCATCGGCTTGTACCTGTTGCTGACTCGCCGTTTGTTGATCGTGCTGCAACCGCGTTTGCTCTTTTTCGGAGCGCTGCTTTTTCTGGCGGCGGCGGCGCTGTGGTACGGGCCGATGCTGTGGCGGCACGGGCGGGAATTCATTGACGAATTTTTTATCGCGCATCACTTTCAACGCTACACCAGCAACAAATTCAAGCACCCGCAGCCGTTCTATTTTTTCTTTGAAATGGTGCTGGCGGGCAGCCTGCCGTGGACGCCGTTTTGGTTATTGAATCTTGGACAGACTTGGCGTGAGCGGCACGGCTTATTGAATGATGAAGCGCAACGCTTGCGGCTCTTTTTGTGGCTTTGGGTACTGGTACCGTTGGTGTTCTTTTCGTTCTCAGGCTCGAAGCTGCCCGGCTACATCCTACCGGTCTTCCCGGCGCTGGCCTTGCTGGTGGGTCAGCAATTGTTGCCGCTCTTTGCATCGCAGGCACGGTCGAAAGCGCTGTATCTGGTACCGGTTTTATTCGCGCTGGTCGCCGTGGCCGCGTATGTTGCGGGGTGGCGCGAACTGGGCTTGTCGCTGTTTGCAATCCGGCTGATCGCGGGGTTGGCCGTCGTGCTGGCGCTGGTTCAGTTGGTTTTGTTGTGGCGCGGAATGACTGCCGCCACGGTCATGTTTGTGCCGCTGGCCGTTGTCATCATGATCGCGTTGACCGTCGAGCAGCTTGCGCCGGCGCTTGGCCGCATCGAATCGCTGGCAGCGCTTTCGCTACAGGCCAGCCAAGCCGCCCAACCGGGCGAGCGGCTGATCTTTTACATCAACCCCCATCACAGCGTAGATTTTTACGCGCCCGCCTTGCCGTTGCGCGATGAGCATGCCGAACTGATAACTGCGATGAGCTTGCGCGCGCTTGACGAACAGGTGCGTCAATACGGCAGTTTGCTGGTGCTGACGCCGCAACGCTGGTCACATGACATACTCGAATCAACCACGCTAACCGTCGAGCGGCTGGGTCAGAACACAGGTGAGCCGCGTTGCACGCCAGGTTGTGATTGGCTGTTGTTGCGCGCCCGGCCAAAACATTGATCGCTCTCCCACGAAGCAGCACGAAGCAGCAATCCTTGTCTTTTATCTTTTATCTTTTTTCGTGTTCCTTCGTGTGTCTTCGTGGAAAAACATTTTCTTGAGGTCAATAGATTGAAAGAGTGTTACTACGCCCATTCCTCAGGTAAGGGTTGAGGGCCAGGAAGAATGCCAATGAGGTCAGGGTCTTCATCGCCGCTCGTCGTCGTGCCGGTCGCTCTGCGCTCTTTTGTTTCGAGCCGTCGTGCCTCTTTGTCCTTCTGCTTCTGTAAGCGGTCTTTCTCCTTCTCACGCTTTTGAAAAGTCGGCCGCGATTTTTTCGCCATCTTGGTTATTTCCTCATGTAGTTATTTTTGATTTCAATGTAGCGGTTCAGCCTCCGGTTGAATTCAACGGCGACCAAACCTAAAAGCCAAACTTAAAAACCAACGTTATTGATCGTCATCGCGCTCCGCCCCACTCACGTGAGCGGCCAAGTCCTCTTCGGTTGCTCCACCATTATCATACTCATAGTCATAGCCGTCATCGTCATCCTCATAGTCATCCTCGTCCTCCCCGCTGCCGAACTGACTGCTGACAACTTCACGCATTGGCCCCTGCGAGGCGCGCTCTGATTTGGGCGCGCCTTTCCCTTTATTGCGGCGCGGCGCTGCGGCATCCGGCCCGAAATTGCGGTTTGGTTTGTCGCCGGACGGTGGTGGGGGCGCGCCCATTGATTCGGCGGTCGAGTAGGAGCGGGCGAGAGGCGGGCGCGTGGGGGCGCTTGTTGAGCGGCCCTCCTCGCGCGGGCGGGCTTCACTGACGGCCAGCGGTCTGCCGTTGAATAACTGGTTATTGAAGCGGCGGACGGCCTCTTCCGCCTGCGCGCGCTCAGCGAACTCGACAAAGGCAAAGTTGCGTGACCGCCCGGTTTCTCTATCCAGCGGGAGCGTCAGATAAATAACCGGGGCCACTGTGGAGAAGTGGTCTTTCAACTCCGCTTCAGTCGTATCATAGGGAAGATTCCCAACAAACAAACGAATAGGCATATTTCTTTTCAAATCTCTTGCGACGGTAACCTAGCGTGCGGATGAATTTCCGCCGCTTATCCCGCTGCCGCTGAAGCCACTGTACGCTATCGCGTTCGGATTGCATAACCATGCGTTTCAGAGAGCGCGCGCAAGGCTGTTGCGAGTACTGCGCTGAAGCTGTTGTGCGAACACGAACGGCTGACGATTGCGGAGTTGGAACGGTTGACGGAGGCGAATCGGAGTACGTTGAAAGTGCGGTTGCGGAGATTGACGCAGGCGGGGCAGATTGCGAAACACGGACAGGTGCGGGCAATGTGGTATGCACTCAATTAAGTTTCGCCACGTATTGCCTACACCATCAGTTCAACTTACAATGCGCAAAAGTGTTCGCATTTGCTCACGGAGAGGCGCAATGAAAAGACGGTATCAAACAGCGAAAAAGCCATCAGGATTGAGGCGGGTTCCTACAAGAATCAATGAGTTGAATAAGCGGCACTACACTGTGCCCGAATTGATGGGGCTGACGGGTATCTCAAGAAAGCAGGTGGATTATTGGGCAAAGTCCCAGTTGCTCAGCCCGTTAATGCGAGATGTGAAAGCTGCCGTAGGAAAGCCTGTATCGTTTTACACGGCAGCAGAAGTCGTAAAAGGGATGATCATCGCGGATTTGAAACGCGCAGGCTTCTCGTTGCGGCAAATTCAGCAAGTCGCACGCAATCTGGAAGAGCACGGCATAAGCCTGGCAAAAGCTGAGAACTACTTATTGACCGATGGCTTTTCCGTTTATTACGCCAGCAGTGACAACGAAGTGATTGATATTTTTAAGCATCATCGGCAAATGTTGCTGTTGATTCCGATTCACGAAAGAGTCGAGAAGTTACGAAAAGTGGCTTAAGCACCGCCCGCCAAGGAAGCTGAAAACAATGAACAATGTATCAGGTCAATTGCGTGTAGAGATGTTGCGGCCTTACTTATTAGGTTGCGGGTATACTAAAACGCAGCTTGTTTCGAATGTTGAGTTAACGAACGGCCATCGTCTTTTCGTTCCTCTTGCTGCCTTTGCTCATCAACCACATGATTCACGTTCTGCCTGTATTGCCGTTTTCGATGCTACGGTTGATTCCGAAAAGGCAGTCAAAGCCAGTCGCAGTATCGGTGCCCCGGTTGTTTTCACTTGCCTGCCAGATCAAATGTTGTTTTGGAAACAAGGTATTGCCGGGCCACAGTTACATGACCGTATTCCTCAATCCAGGCTACCTGATTTCTTTAGGCAGCATCGCAATGATCTTTCACCTGACGCCATCTATCGAGCTAAGACGTGGGCACGATTTGACACTCAATACCAGCTCAGCTTTGTTGATGTTGGCTTGATGCCTTTGGTTGAAGAAGAAGCAGGGAAGAAGCTTTCAGAGTTAATTCAACGAGTGGTTGTGCAAACCAAAGCCAGACTCGGCTGGCGGGAAGTCACTTCAAGCCAAGGGCAATGGCTCTTGAAATCAAACTTCTGGCTGCTGGCGGCCAAGATTCTCAAAGACAAAGATGTTCCTGCTTTTGCGAAGCTTGATCTGGAGGACTTGGATAACGTCTATGATCGTGTCGCTAAACATTATGGTTCGAATGAGCCAGTGTTAGTCGGATCAAAACAACAACGGATAGCTCTGAGAGAAGTGGCAAATGAAATTGCCAGGTTCAGCCATCTGGGAATCGTAAGCACAGAAGCGTTGGCGCATCTTTACGAGAATGCTTTGATTACGAGAGAAACTCGCGTTGAGCTTGGCACGCATAGCACGCCGAGTTATTTGGTTGACTACATCGTTGGGAAATTGACACCGTGGATAAAAGAAATGCCTCCCGATCAGCGTTATGTGTTTGAACCGGCTTGTGGGCACGGGGCTTTCTTGCTTGCAGCAATGCGGCTGTTATGTGAGTTGGAGCCAGTGCGCAGCTACTCGCCGAGCAAACGCCACCAGTATTTGCAGCAACGCTTACATGGAAATGACCGAGACACTTTTGCATTGGAAATCGCACGCCAGTCTTTGACGGAAGCGGACGTGCCTAATCCAAATGGCTGGGATTTGAAACCTGCGAATATCTTCAAAGGCAATGTACTAACCAACTATGCGAGCAAGGCTGACATTGTTCTTGCCAACCCTCCTTTCGGTGATTTCAAACCTGATGAGCGCCGTTCACTCACTGAACAATTAGCTCCGCCGACATATGTGAATAAAGCGGCCGAAGTGCTAGGAAAAATAACTTCAGTGATGAAACCCGGTGGTGTGTTTGGTGTTGTTTTACCGCAAGGCTTTCTTCACGATGAGAATTCTTCATCATTGCGCGAGTTTATGCTGGCCAATTTTGAGATCAACGAAATTTGCCTCTTGCCTGATAAAATTTTCAACCTTTCTGAAGCAGAATCTGTTGTGATTTTAGGACGGCGATTGCACCATCCACTGACAACGGCCAAATCCATTCTATATAGGCGCGTGCGCGACGCCGACGCCGACGCCTTCAAAAAATCTTATGCCAGCACGCAGGATAAACTCGTTCAGTTCTCCCAGTTTACGGCTACACATAAATGGAGCTTCTTTGTTCCAGAGTTAGAAGAAATATGGACTTATTGCCGAAAGTATCCCAAATTTGGTGCGATTGCCGAAATCGGAAAGGGCTTTGAATTTCGATCAAAACAAAGCTTACCTGAGGGTGTAATTACTGAATCTGAAACTCAACAAGAAGGTCTAGTAAAAGGTTTTGCGCGATTCAGGAGATCGTTACTGACACACGAACTTCCTGATGTGACCTGGATGAACTTGAGCAAAGATGTGATCTCTCTTCCTCGGCATGGAGTTGTTGTAGGGGTGCCGCAAGTAGTGTGGAATTATGCTCGTGTTAGCCGTGGTCCTTGGCGACTAAAAGCTTTTCTGGATCAGCAAGGTCATTCCGTCACGAGCCGGTTCTTGGTTGTGCGACCAAAACATGCTGAATGGTCGCTTGAAGCGCTTTGGGGGCTTTGTAACTCACCTCTGGCAAATGCTTATTCTTACGCCTTTTCTACCAAACGCGATGTGCTTGCTGGACTGATGCGCGAAATGCCTATTCCAAAAGTAAATCCTAGTGACTTATCGCAACTGGTGAATGCTGTCCGCAATTACTTTGCGGCAATGCAAAAGATTGACGCAGACGATCTGTCGCCAGAAGAAACCGAGAACCTCAAAGTGTTGCATTGGCGAATTGATGCTGAAGTGTTGCGCCTTTACAACCTACCGAAGCATTTAGAAAGACAAGTGCTAGGCCTGTTCACAGGTGAAAGACGCCGTGGGGTCCCGTTTGAGCAAACCGAGTATCTGCCCAAAAGCTTCACCGAGCCGCTGACGTTATGTGAGTTGTTAGCAATTACAGCAGATTGGGATCAAACCAATGAGCGACGCGCTGAACTTATCTTCAAGAAAGTCAAAAAGAATATCTCACCTCAGGAGCGGCAGGAACTAGACGAGCTTCAACGTCTTGCCTCGTGCCGCGCCCGCTTGCTCGCGCCTCTTCCCCTCGAAGAGTTGGAAGCGGTAAAAGCAGACCTTGTACGGAGGGGAATGTGGGTAGGAAATTAAACGACACGCCACAGCCATTTGCTTACCCGTTTGAGCCACATCTTCGCCGACATGGCCCGTTTGGCTACAAAGATTATGGCAAGTTTCGCCCTTGGCTCCGTGATGAATTTAGTTTTCGCTGTGTGTTTTGCTTGAAGCGAGAGGCGTGGGGAGTAAAGCACGCTAACTGGGATATTGATCACTTTACGCCACAAACGATAGCTCCGCTCCATGCGCTTGATTATCAAAATTTGCTTTACGTTTGTAGTACTTGTAACAGCCGAAAATCTATCCATCTCGTAATAGACCCGTGCAAAGTTGCTTTCGGCAATTGCCTGAAAGTACGGACAGACGGAACCATTCAAGCATTAAACGAGGAAGGTGAGTTATTGATAGAATTTCTGAGGCTGGATGATGACGACCATATCCGGTTTCGCCGACTTATCATTGGCACAGTGCAATCCCTTCGTAAAACTGGAGAAACAGAAACGCTTTTGCTGTGGCTGGGCTACCCAAAAGACTTGCCTGATCTCAGTAAACCAAGGCCACCGGGCAATACGAAGCCAGAAGGCGTTAACCAGTCACATTACGCACGTCGCATGCGTGGCGAACTACCTGAGACATATTGACCGGAAAAGCCCAGCAGCGACACCACGAAACCCGCAAATTTGAGAGAATTGCTCGTATTTGATTCTTGTTAAAACCGTTTCTGACTTCCCGACAAAGGCGCATTGTGCGCCCCCAACGTCAGCCACGCCAGCGCGAAAATTAGCAATGGCACGAACGCCCACGCCAGCCAGAAAAATCGCCCGCGCATCCACACCACATCGTCGGCATTGCGCGATTCGCCTTCCTGCACATCCACAGGCGCGGGCAGCGCAATCGTCAGCCAGGTGCAGGCCAGCGCCGTCAGCCAGAAACTGACGTGTACCAGCAAGACAGCGCGTTCTTTCATCGTCGGGAATGCTTGCGTGAAGTCTACGGCAAGGAAAAACCAGAGCAGCGACAGATACAACGCTTGCACGCGCGGAAAGGGAGCGGCGGGAATGAGGGGTAAGGCTCCGGCGCGGTAGCGGCGCAGCGCGGCGATGACCAGCAACGTCAACAACACGGCGAGCAGCGCGAACCAGCGCGCGGGCGCGAGGCCGAAAAGCGGTTCGCCGAGGTATCCGTCGGCGGCCCAGCGCGCGACGTTGCGCGGGAAGTTTTCCCAAGGGATCACGACGAGCAACAGCAACACCGCCGCGTCTTTGGAGCTTGGGCGCGAACGGCCTGGCGTGGCGTCTTCTTTAGGCGGCGTGAGGTTGAGGGCGGCGAGGCGCGCGAGGCCGAGGGCTACGCCAGCGCCCATCAGCAGGCCGAAAAGCTGCTCCATCCATTTCCAGTAACCCAGCCCTTGCAAGGCCGGGAAGCGTCCGATGAGGCCCCAGTTGGCGCGGCCCAGCATCTGCACGAAATCGCCGACGGCGAAGCCTGCCCCGCCCGCCAGCGCGCCATACGCGACGAGCGAAAGGGCTGCGCGATGACGGGTGCGCCAGAGATGAAGGCAGAGCGCGGCGCAAAGCCCCAAGCAACCGGCCCAGTTGTCGCTACGCGGCGGCGTCATGCGCAAGTGGAGCGTGACGGTCAGCAGGCCGAAGCCGATCAACCAGCCTGCGGCTAACGTGATGATGAAGCGATAAGCGGCGCGCGCTTTGGGAACAAGCGCGGCGTATACAACAGCAATCAGCAACGCCGAACTCGCGGCGACCCAGTCGGTGTCGTAAGGGTTCCAGCGCGCTTCGAGCCACGCGGTTGCGCCGCTGAAATCGAGCAGCTTCCAGACGGCATAGACGGCGAACAGCGGCGCTACGAAAGCGTCGAGTTCCGCGCGGCGCAGCGTCAAACTCAAGCCCAAAATCCCTGCGCCGACCGCGCCCCACAGCGCGCCGATGACGAACAGGTTGGCGTAGCCATACAGCACATTCGCCCACGCTGAATCGGCGGTGTAGCCAATCACGATGCCGTAACTCATCTGTCCGCCAAAGGCCCAGCCGATGGCGCACGCGGCGGCG
>JAYUCP010000090.1:0-14907 GCA_043740245.1 Acidobacteriota bacterium
GTTCACGCTGCTTGCTCGGACGTCAACGATAGCCCAAAACGTGAGCCTCCCCGGCGCAAGGCCGGGGCATCCAGGGATTCAGCGTTCGCGCTGTAGCAGCCAGCATGAACCTCCCCGGCGCAAGGCCGGGGCATCCGGGAAAATGTGGGTAATGGCATATCTTGTCCCACGGTGGTTTGGCGCTTTCGCTTTGCCTACGCAGACAGCTTGCGTGTGAAGACACTCTACCGGCTACCGCGCGCAGCGGGCCAGCCAGGCTGCGGCGCGGTTGAACACTTACATTTTGTCGTGGATAGTCAGAATCAGAGATCCCCGCATGGCTGTTTACTTCACAGGCTGGACGGCCTGGGCGGCTCGTGTTGTATGAGAAAGCGTATTCGGCAGTAAAGGCAAGAACGGCGGGCAAACCGCGAATCGGCCAGTAACTTCTCGCGTTCAGAACGGCAGCCGCAACCGCGCCTCACAACCCTGTCCCTTCGCGCGATTTTCCAGCGTCAACGTCCCGCCGTGATTCTCGGCAATCTGGCGGCTGAGGGCGAGGCCGATGCCGGAGCCTTGCGGCTTGGTGGTAAAGAAGGGCACGAACAAGTTCGCCGTATTCGACAAGCCCGGCCCTTCATCTTCGACAATCAATTCCAGCGCGTTACCGCCGCGATTCCAGCGCACCAGCACGCCGCCGCCGGTCTCGCATGCCGCATCCACGGCGTTGCGCAACAGGTTGATCAGCAGTTGTTCCAATTGATCGCGGTCGGCCCGGATGGTGAGTTCGGGGCCGGGCAGCACGGCGACTGAGAGACGCGTTTCGAGCGCGGCGACCTGCTGAACCCACGGGCTGATTTCGAGCGGCTTCAAATTGGGCGGCGGCAATTTGGCAAGTTGCGCATAGGCGCTCATAAAGCGCGTCAAGGCCTCGGCGCGCGAGGTGATGATTGAAAGCCCGCGTTGCAAGTCCTCTTCCATATCTTCGGGCCAGCCCTCGCGGCGCGGGTTGCGCGCAAGCAGGCTTTCCAGACTGACGGCGATGGATTTGATCGGCGCGAGCGAATTGTTCAACTCGTGACCCAGCACGCGCACCAGCCGTTGCCAGGCCGATTGCTCTTCTTGCCGCAGCGCGCGGCTGAGGTCGGCGATGACTAGCAATTGATGCGGCTTGCCGTCCTCGCGGAAACTGCTGCGCCGCATGCCCCAACGGCCCGTCTTGCTCGGAAAGGTACGTTGCAGCGTGCGCGCCGCCTCGCCATCCAGACAATCATCCAGGCTCAACTCTGCGGCCTTGCGTTCGAGCAACTGTTCGGCGGGCCGCCCCAGCAAGCGTTCGCCCGCGCGATTGACCAGCCGCAGGCGGTGTTCGCTGTCAAAGGCGAAGACGGCGACTTCGATCTCGCCCATCACCGTGCGCAACAACGCCGAAGCCTCCATCGCGCCGCGCCGCTGCGTTTGCAAGGTCGTGCTCAGCGCGTTGACCTCGCGCACCACATCGCCCAGCGCGTCATCGAAACGGGCCGCGCGCCCGCGAATCGAATAGTCGCCCTCGCGCAACGCCGCCAACAGATTCGACAGCGTCTGCAACGGCATCACCACGCGTTCGCGCAAAGCAAACGCGCAACCCAGCCAGAAACACAGGATGAAGACGGTCAGCGTCCATTGCACCTTCGGCGTGAAATCACCCGCCCAGAGCATGTAAAGCGCGATGCCAGCCCCCGGCAATCCGGTCAGGAAGGAGAGCCAGAGCACGCGGCGTTCAAAATTGAAATAGAGTTGGCGCGGGAGCACGCGCGGGCGGACGGGCGGCGGGGCGCTAAGTTGCAGAAAGGTAAATTGATTGGATTGCCTGCCGGATTGTGGCTCGTTAGGGGTTGCCATGGGGTGCGATGAAAGTCTGACACGCGCTATACCGCCGAATCTCGCAAGGTGGCGACTTCTTCCGGCGACAGGCCGGTGAGTGCGGCGATTCGCTGGTCGTCAAACTGCCCCAGCATTTGGCGCGCAACCTCCCGTGCCTTTTCCTCGCGGCCTTCTGCGCGGCCTTCCGCGAGCCCTTTCTCACGCGCCAGGCGCTCGGCCTTGATGAGCGCGCCGCGTTGGTCGTGGATGAACATCATCTTACGTTCGTAAATCTCCAGTTCTTCCCGGCTCAGTCCCGCGATGTTGGCGATCTGAAACGCCTGGCTGATTTCCGTTACCAGCCCCATCGTTTCTGGAATCACCTGCAAATCCGGCGCTTTTCTCAGGAAGTACAGCCACTTCTCCTTCACGCCCGCCAGTTCTTCCAACGTCTTGCCGAACTTCGGCAATTCCACAAACACCAACTGCAAATCATCCTGCGGGTAATCGCGCAGCCGCTGACGCTCCTTCAGCACGTAGGCCGACTCATACTCCGGCGTTTCTGGAAACATCACAAAATCGGTGATCGTCAGCGCCACCACCGGACTCAAATCCTTGTAAGCCTCGCCCACCAGCAACTGCGTCGAATAGGCCTTCGCCGCGTTGTAGAGAATCCGCTTTTCGACGCCTTCCACGTTCAGCACCTGCATCTCGATGATCACCTTGCGCCCGCTTTGCAGCCGCGCGCGCACGTCCACATAGGTGTCTTTCATCCCCTCGATCTTTGGGGCCAGGTACGGATCAATGATTTCCAAATCGGCGATGATCGGCTGTTCGTCGTATAGCAGCGCGTTAAGAAAGCTGATCAGAATGGGCTTGCTACGGTCGGAGCCGAAGATTTTCTTAAACGCAAAATCGGTTTTCGGATTGAGGAATTGCATTCGTTTCACCTCCGCTGGCAAGCTTAACACAGCTACAGCCCATATTTTTCCAGGCGGCGATACAACGCGCTGCGGCTCAAGCCCAACGCCTCAGCAGCCTTGCTCACATTGCCATCAAAACGTTCGAGCGTCTTTTTGATGAGGAAGCGTTCGACCTCATCCAGGCTCATCTCTTCCAAGCGCGAACCGCCTTCCGGCCCGCTGCTGTAAAGACCCAGATCGCCGGCTTTGACCAGGGTGCCCTGCGCCATCAGCACGGCGCGTTCGATGGCGTGATCCAGTTCGCGCACGTTGCCCTGCCATTGATGCGCTTCCAGCGCCTTCAACGCGGCCGTGTCGAAGCTGGTCACCAGCTTGCGGTAACGCGTCGAATGGATGCGCAGGAAATGATTGGCGAGCAGCGGGATGTCTTCGCGCCGGTCGCGTAACGCCGGCAAGCGCAATTCGACGGTGTTCAAACGAAACAGCAAATCCTGACGGAAGCGCCCGGCGGCCACTTCGGCATGCAAATCGGCGTTGGTGGCCGAGATGATGCGCACGTTCACCTTGCGCGTTTTGGAAGAGCCCACGCGCTCGAACTCGCCCGTCTCGAGCACGCGCAGCAGCTTGGCTTGTTGCGACATCGAGATGTTGGCGATCTCATCCAGAAAGAGCGTGCCGCCATCAGCCAATTCAAAGCGGCCCACGCGGTCAGCTTTGGCGTCGGTGAAGGCGCCCTTGATGTGGCCGAAGAGTTCGCTTTCAAACACGCCGTCCGACAGGCCGCCGATGTTGACCGTGACCAGCGGTTTGTTTGAACGCGCCGAAATGTTGTGCAGCACGCGCGCGACAACGCCCTTGCCCGTGCCGTTTTCGCCGGTGATCAGCACGTTGGCATCCGACGGGCCGACACGCGCGATGACTTGCAGGATGGGCTGCATGCTCGTGGCTTCGGCGATCATATCGGCGCGCGCCTCGCCGCGCAGCAACTGGTTTTCGGCTTCCAGCTTTTGCCCCCGGCGCAACGCCTTGCCCAATTCGATCTGCGTCCAGAGGATTGAGAGCAGCCGCGCGTTCTCCCAGGGCTTCTGGACGAAATCGCGCGCGCCGCGCCGCATAGCTTCGACGGCCAAATCCACGCTGCCCCAGGCGGTCATCACGACCACGGGCAAGGCGGCGTCCAGCGTTTGAATGCGCGTGAGCAGGTCAAGCCCTTCCTGCCCCGACGTGGTGTCGCGCGTGTAGTTCAAATCCATCAACAACACCTCGAACTCGCGCGCTTCGAGCGCGGTCAGGATTTGTTGCGGCGACGTGGCAGTTTCGATTTGGAAGCCTTCGCTTTTGAGCAATAGGCGCAGGGCTTCCAGCACGTCGGTCTGGTCGTCGGCGATCAGGATGCGGGGGGAGTTTGGTCGTGAACTTGCCATAGCAAATTTACTGCAGCTTGGTGGATTCGGCTTGCTCAACGCGTTTCGGCAAACCGTAAAGATAGTGGTCTATGTTTGTCGCCAAATCGGCGCTACCCAGATCCTCGGCCATCTCCGCCAAATTGAAGGCCGGGTCTGATTCTGCCTCACCCTTGGTTTCGGCCAGCGGCGAAACTGCTTCAACTGATGTCTGCATCGGAATTTCCCTCGGCAATGACAATTGACAAATCTCAAATCTCAAATCTCAAATACTCTTCGGCTCTTCGGCTACTGATGCACCATCCACCCGTCCTGCAAATTGATCACGCGGTTGCCATAGGTCGCGTTCACCTCCGAATGCGTCACCTGCACGATGGTCGTGCCCTCGTTATTCAAGCGTTTGAACAACTCCATAATCTCCTTGCCCTGGCTGGTGTGCAGATTGCCGGTCGGCTCGTCGGCCAGGATGACCTTGGGGCTGGCGATGACGGCGCGCGCCACGCCGACCAATTGCTGCTGGCCGCCCGAAAGCTGCGTCGGATACAAATCCTTTTTGCCGACGATCTGGAATTTGTCGAGGATGTCGCCCACGATGCTCTCGCGCTCGGCTTTTTTGACGTCGCGGTACGAGAGCGGAATCTCCAGGTTTTCGTAAACGGTCAGGTGATCGAGCAGGTGATAGCTTTGAAAGACGAAGCCGATGTTTTTGTTGCGCAACTCGCCGCGCTGTTTGGGGCTGAGCTTATGCACCGGCTGCTCCATAAACCAAAACTCGCCGCCCCACGCATTGTCGTGCATACCCAGGATGTGCAGCAGCGTGGATTTGCCCGCGCCGCTCGGCCCCATAATCGAAACGAACTCGCCCTCCTTGATCTCGAGCGAGACGCGGCGCAGCACGAAGTATTTCTGCACGCCCTGCGGATAGAATTTTTCGATGTTTTCCAGACGAATCATGCTTTCCTCCCCAAGCCTTGAATGAATTACCAGCCTGATTTCTCAAGCCGCGTGCCAGACGGGAAATTGCGGATTGGCGGGAGTTGTACAGGAAGGAAGACAGGCTGGCAAGGCTTGCCTGTTCGCAAGTGGGACGCCTTTATCCCACTTGCGGACGGCTCACGAAATGTACCGTAGGTTGTCCAACCTGCGGAGCACTGGCAGGCGAGCCGACCGGTATCCAATGGGTTACTGGCCCAAATGCTCCGCAGGTTAGACAACCTACGGTACGTTTGAACGCTCTGTTGAGTAGGGAGAGATGGCTGGTTAAACTGTCGCGCGATGAGAACAACAAATCTTCAAATGCACAATCCACCGCACCCCGGCGAAGTCTTGCGCGAACTCTGCCTCAAACCTTTGGGGTTGACGATCACTGAGGCGGCCACAGGCCTGGGCGTCAACCGCAAAACGCTCTCCGCGATTTTGAATGGACGCGCAAACATCACGCCGGAGATGGCCGTGCGGCTCTCAATCGCCTTTGAGACCAGCGCGGAAAGCTGGCTCAACCAACAAATTCAATACGACCTTTGGCAAGCCGAGAAGCAGCGCAAGACAATGCGCGTGATGAAATTCGCCGCTTAGGAGCAGTAAAAAGATAACTTGGTCATCTGAAAACGAAAGACCTGTGGATTCCCGAAGGATCTTGAGACAAGTTGACCAACTTATCTTTTTATTGCTCCTTAGGATTTATCAGCCAAGCGTTGCGCAATCAACTTATACACCGCCGGATTGAACGCCAACCCCACGTGCGTCCCGCTCACTTCAAAATTCGTCGCGGCATCGTCGTTGACGCAGACCTGCCAATCCACCACGCCGTCGGTCTTGGTGTAAATCGCCGTCCGGCGCAACGGCGGCCCTTCAGTGTCCGGCACCATCAGCGCCATCACCGCCGCGCAGGTGCAGTAGCCCGTGTAACAATCCGGCCATTCTTCACGCCGTTTGCGCAACAACAGATTGCGCACGTCATCGGCGCGCCCCAACACCAGCGGATGCGAACGCACCCCGCGAATCGGCGAACCCAGCGTGATGATCGAAGCGACCTGCTCCGCTTTGCGCACCGCAATCGAGCGCGCCAGCACGCCGCCCAGGCTGTGCCCGATCAAATGCACCTTGCGCCCGGTCTCGGCGTAAGCTTTATCAATCGTGTCGGACAGGCGTTCGGTCAGCACGTTCAGACACTCGGCGTTCCAGCCGATGCGCGACATATACGCCGTGTAACCGATGCGCCGCAGCCACAAATTCATCTCCCACAGATAGACATCCGTGCCCAGAAAGCCCGGCACCACGATCACGCCGGATTTGTCGCCGCGCGGCACGCCCAAACCCAGATACACCGGCGATGTGCGCAAGGCCAGCCAGTCCAAGCCGGCGAAGGCTTCGCGCCAGAGCGGCACGTTTACGGCGCGACGATCTTTTTCAAAGGTTTTGGTTGCTGTCATGGCGACTCCTTGTCGGTGGTTGGTGGCACGATTGATGGGCGACGAAAATTTCGCCAATGTCCAGACTTTAACTAAAACGTAATCTTATGCTTCCGAAGCAAATCAATTGCGTATTGAATAGGAACGACAACAGCTAAACCTGAGTAGTATCCTTCTACTATAATGATACCAGTGCATATCCCAATAATTTCACCAGTCTTCGATAGGTAGGTTGGGCCACCACTGTTCCCCTTATTTGCAGTTATGTCGCAAAGGTAAAGATTCATCGAATCAAACTGTCTTATTTGCCCCGGAATGTTAGGGTATGGTGAGGGAATTAGGATTTCACCGTGATTAATTTCGCCGGTCGACGCAATATAGCCAACCGTGGTTGTTAATGTGGTAGTAACAGCCGGATAACCTGAGATAATTATTTGTTCGCCATCTTTAGGCTTGGATTTGGCAAGCCTTCCAGCAATCACTTTTGAGGCAGTGTTTAAGGATTTCTCGTCAATCTTAATTGCGCCGGTGAATTTGATTTCAAAAGGATTCTTTTTGAATTTAAGTAGGGCCACATCATGCCGTGCGTCTTGCTCAATGATATCAAACTCAAAAACATTGAAACTGGACTGCATCTTCACCTGTGGGGTGTCAATTTCAGGAATAAGTAACCCAATGCGAAGCATTGTTGCATCAATAGGCACTTGAACAGGTGACTGTGTTCCATCAGAGCTGCGATTCATGATGCTTACGACAACGGAATTGACTACATGATTAGCTGTTACTACATAACCTTCTTTTGAAACGATAAACCCAGTACCTAACACCTTGTTCTGACGAGGAGGGTTCACCTCAGGCGTGTTCAACCTGGCGAATATTTGGACGATACTTGGCTTGACTCTCTCAACAGCTTCAACGACAGACAATATTTTTTCTGAAGGCGCGTTTCTAGTTTTCATCTGGCTATTTCCATGTACCAAACTCGTGTACTTGGCTGGTACAATCAACATTACTAAGATGATGAAAAGCGATTGCATTCTCCAAAGTGAACACCAAAAGTGCCCCTTGTGCATCAAGAATCGCTCGTACTGTTGACTCAGAATTTTGGCCTGACACATTTACACTCCTTGTCGTTCAACCTTTTCTCTTTATAGCACACACTTTGATACTTACTCTTTCTGAGCCTCCGACCTTTACCCGCCTTGCCGCAGCGCCGAAATATAAACCGAAGTGTCGAACAGGATGCCTGACAAAGGTTATTCCTCCGGTTCGCCAAGCCTGCCGAAGACATCTTTGATGACGGCCCCACTCTTGAGAAACCTTTCTGTAGCCGCCCAAGCACGCCGCTGACGTTCATGTTCTGAGATGATTTCCTCAAGCGCGAGTTCGATAGTTTCAGTCTCGGTTTTCGCGCCGAGCAGCTTCTGCGCTTTTTTGACTTTGGTTTCGTCGAGCGTGTACCGCTTTTGTTTGAGTGTTAAGTTACGTGCCATGTCTTGCTCCACTAAGCTGCTACCTTGCGGGCGCTGAAATACTTGCTCATCAAATACTGATAGCATTCGAAGTCCCCAGCCCAATGCATGAAATCCTGGCTGTCACCCATCAACCCAAGTTTGAATCGGGCATAAAATTCGATGGTCGTAAGACCGTACTGCCGTTCAAAAGCATTGATTTCAGCAATCACCTCTTCAAGGCTTTCCTGCGGATTGACGGGCGCTTTCAGTGCTTCACGTAACGCGGGCAATTGCGACGGCCCGCCTTTTTTATAATTGATTTTGATCTTTGCCATACGGTTGGTTCCTCAAGTAGATGATACCCCGCAGCAGCGCAGCACAAAAGGCAATTGCAGCGGGCGGCCAATATGCGCACACTCGCGCGGCAACCACGCGCTACCCTTTCTTCCGCCCTTTGCCCGCCGCCGCTTTCATCACCTGCGGCTGCATCGGTTCGACGCCCGCCGCCGCACGCAGTTCATAAAACGATTCGTACAAACATTCGCGCAGCCGTTCGACATCGGGCATGGCTTGCGTATCCGCCGTCAGGCCGAAAAACAGATGCTGGTCGTAACTCATAATCGCGCAGTTGCAACCGAGGCCCCAGCCGACCGGCACGTAAGGGTAATAAGCCAGCATCTGCTTGCCCATTGAATACATCGGCACCTGCGGCCCCGGCACGTTGGTCGCCACCATGTTGAAGGGTGGCAGCGGCACATTGGCCGTCGAGAGCGCGCCCATCAGCGCGTGCATCGGTGGCGGCAGGATGCCCATCAGCGCCGTAAACAGATTCAGCCCTTCGGCGACGCGCCCGGCTTTCATCGCGCCGGTCTTCTGATTGACGAAGGCGAACCGCGCGCGCGGGTCTTTGAGGTCGAGCGGAATTTCTACGGGCAAGATCGAAACCAGATTGCCCAACGCGCCGTGTTGGTCGCTTTGGCGCAAGCTAACCGGAACCATCACGCGCAGGTTGCGCCCCGTGACGGTGTGGCCGTGGCCCGCGGCGTAACGCGCCACCGCGCCTGAGAGCGCCGTGAGGACTACGTCATTGACCGTGCCGCCCAACGCCCCGCGCATCGCCCGCGCTTCGGCAAACGAGAACGTATTCCACACCAGCCGCTTCGCCCCCGACACCGCCGCGTTGAACGGCAACGGCGACACGGGCTTAATCAACGCAGGCCATTCGCTGTTCATCTTTTGCATCGAAGCCCGCGTCTGTTCGTTGGTCAGCGCCTGCGTCAAATTGAGCAAGCCGTTTTGAAATTCCATCCAACGATTCATGCCTTCCTGCATTCCGCCCAACAGCGAATCGAACAGCCGCCGCGTCGGGTCAGGTTGCGGCATACGCGGTGTTGCTTCAGGTTTAGGCGGAGGCGGCGCGGGATTGGGCGAAAAGTCGAGGATGATTTTGAGCAGGTCTACACCGGACATGCCGTCCACCATGCAATGATGCACACGCGCGACCATCGCGCTCCTGCCGCCTTCCAACCCGTAAATCCAAAAAATATCCCACAGCGGTTTGCTGCGCTCCATCATTGGCGTGAAGAGTTCGCCCGCGCGTTCGATCAATTGCGCTTCGTTGCCCGGCGCGTCGAGTTGCACCTTGAAAATGTGCTTGCGCAAATCGAAGTTCGGGTCTGGCTCCCAGGTCGGATGGCCGAGGTTGAACGGATCGTTGACGACGATCTGTTGGTAGCGCGGCACCAGATGCATCTTCGCATCCATCATCGCGATGAATTCCTCAAACGGAATCTCGCCGTCAAAAATGCTCACGCTGCCGATGTGCATCGTCGCTTCCTTCTTTTCAAAATAGAGGAAGCTCGAATCCATCGAGGTCAGGCGGTTGTTCAGGGTTGGGGTAGTCATAACTCTTGTCCGACAATTCATGCGATCTTGGCGATGGGCCGCGTTTCAAACGAAGTGTATAGCGCCGGCTGCGCGCAAATCTCGTCAATCTGCTGCGAGACTTCCGGCTCCAGATAGACCATCCCACAATTGAGGCATTTCAGCATCGGGATGTTTTCGATGATGAGCGCGTCCTTCCCGCTGCCGAAAAGCTCATCGCGCCGAATTTCAAGCGCAGTCTGCTTGCCGCAATTGACACAACGGCGTGCCGGGTTGTTCGTTTCAGTAGTCATAGTCGGTAATCCTCAGCCTGAACACCGTGATGATGACGGAGGTTTGATCGTAAGCCAGTTTCACCGTGACGCCAATTTCAGCGCCGCTCAGCGCGTCGCCGTACAGCACATATTTTTCTTCGTCGCGGTCAAACTGCTGCGCCATTACTTCGCCCGTCAACAGGCAATTGATGATGTCCGCGTAAGTAAGCCGGTCGCTCTTCAACTCCTTGTTCGCGTGAATCGTCAGATAGACGCGCCGGTTGGCGGCGGCTTCGCGGAATAGTTCCAGCACCTCTTCGTACACAAAACAAGCTCCTAACTTTTAACTGTTCTGCGCGCGTCGCCCCTCAGCCAGCAAGCGCTTCAGTTCATCCTGAAGTTCGCAAGGAAAATCGTGCTCTACCCATTTCTCTTTGTAACCATCAAAACCATGCTCCGCCAATAGTTGTTGTGAAGCGGAAAGAACCGCGCCTGCCAAAGTTCTCAAACGGCACTGCGACTCGAACACAACGCGCCCTTGCTCATCCGGCGCGTGGCTCCACAACTCATCAAACCAGAGGATGCGTAACGCGACGTGCTGCGCATCAACGCGTTGAAAGCGCCAGCGGTATTCCCCCGGTTCTTCGTCAAACGAAGCAGTTGCTTCCGCCTGTCCCTTCAGCAAATCCACGACGCTTTGTAGCAAGCTGGCAAGCGCGTCGCTCAGGTAAGAAGCCCTCGTGACGATTGCCTGCCCATCAATTTCCAGGGCGCAGGTAGCCCAGCCAGAACCCGTCAGCTTGTATGTGACAACCGTAGCCATTTTCCCGCCGTGCTCGTTCCAGTCCTTAACCGCGCTGTGCCTGCTGCTTTGCGCGCTCGAACACATCGTGCAAGGCGGCAAACAAATCCCCCAAATCTGAAATTGTGAACAACCGCGGATCCAACGCGAATTGCCGGCCTTGCAACTTGCCGAATTGCCAGCCCTGCCCGTTGGAAACCGACCCGTGCAAGATAATCTGTTCGTCGCCATTGATCGTCTGGGCTGCCAGCAACGCCGCCAGGCACTGCCCCCAACCGCCTTCAAAATCGTCCTTCTTGGCCTCGACCACGAGCAGGTACGGTTTCTCGCGCACCATCCCCAGCGCCGTGCGTTTGGTAAACAGGTAATCCGGGTAACCGTCAAACTCTTCGCCCGCCGTCAACGCCACATGACTCCACAACAACAGCGTGTCGTCGTAATGTCGCCAAACCTCTTTCAAGATCGGCGCAATCAAAAACTCGCTGATCGCCGCCTCAGACATCTTCACGTCCACGTGCCCCAGCACGTAGTTCAACTCTTGTTGAAAAGCTTCAGGGACAGCCAAAGGCAACGATTGCACAAACGATTCAATCGCCACCGACACCTGATACTTCTTGGCAACCTCGTCCGTGCTTTTATAAGTTCCGTAAGCCATCTTCTACCTCCTTGCCAAACTACTTTAGTTCGCCGCCCACACATCCACCAAATACCGCTGCGCCGCCGTCAACTCATTCAACCAAGCCTCAGCATTCTTGCCCGTCTTTTCGGTATAGATCGCCGCCAACGTCCGCCGCACATCCGGCGCCATGCGGCTGGCGTCGCCGCAAACGTAAATCACCGCGCCCGCCTCGATCAGCGCCCACACCTCATCGCGCCGCGCATACAGTTCGTCTTGCACATAACGTTTCGGCTGCCCTTCCTCCCGCGAAAACGCCGTCACCAGCCGCGTCACGCCTTGCGCTTCAAATGCCTTCAACTCGTCTTCATAAATAAAATCCTGCTGCGGATGGCGGCAGCCGAAGAACAACAGCGCCGGGCCGACAGTCCCGCCTGATGCTTTCAACGCCGCGCGCTCCTGCAGGAAGCCGCGAAAGGGCGCCAAGCCCGTGCCCGGCCCGATCATCACAATCGGCGTCGCGGCATCAACCGGCAAACGAAACGCCGACTTCGTGTCTTTCACGACGGCGTAAATCACGCTGCCCTCAGCCTGCTCGCGCAGATAGTTCGTGCAGACGCCCGCAAACGTCCCGCGCCCCGAACGCGCCAAGCCCTCGACGACGGCGGCGGTGACGCTGCAAGCATTCGCATCAACGAGCGGCGACGACGAGATCGAGTAATAGCGCGGGCGCAGCGGCGAGAGCATTTCCAGATACGCCTCGAACGGCAACGCGCAGGCTGGGAACTCTTCCAGCAGATCAATCAGCGACTTCCGCTTCGCCAGCACCTCTTCCTTGTACCGCTCTTCCTCTTCGATCAGGCCGAGCAGTTGAATGCGTTCGGGCGGGCATTCGGTGTAACTCAGCAACGTCTGCAACTGCGTGCGCGTCGCCACGTCCTGCAATTCGACGTAATCGGCGAGCAGACGTTGGACAGAGATGGTTTGATCGGCGGGCAGAAAAGTCTTGCGGTTGGTGTTGCGCCGCAGGCGAATGAAAACATCGCGGTCGAAACCGAAGCGCGCGGCCACGCGTTGAACGAGGGCCTCGCTGTTGTGCGGGATCACGCCCAGATGATCGCCCGCGCGATAGGTCGCGCCCGCCGGCAGTTCCAATTCCAGATGGCGCGTCGAACGGTCGGACGGATTGATGGCGTCCTTGCGATGCAATTCGCGGTTCACGCGCACGGTCATCGGCTGCGCGCCGAAGGAATCCACGAACGGACTCATCTGCTGCCCCGGCACAATTTCAAGCTGGAAGAGCGGCTTCGCTTCGGCTTCAAGGCGAATGCCGAGCGTATCGGCGACGGTCGTGCGCAACGGCTGATACCACTTCTGAAACTGTCCGTCGAAATCGTCGCGCGCATCGCCTTCGCCCAGCGCGAACAAGCGCCGCGCGCCGTGCGCCGCCAGTTGCGCGTCAATGAAACGCGGCACCGCCTGAAAGGTCGCGGCCCAATCGCGGTTGCCGCAACCGAACACGGCATAGGTCACACCGCTCAACGCGTCGCTTGGCAATTCGGCGCTGCGCAGCCATTCGCAAAACTGCACCGCGTTGTCCGGCGGCAGGCCGTTGTACGAAGACGTGACGATGGCGAGCAGCCCTTCTTTCGGCAAGCGCCCGGCGTAATCATCGAGCGGCGCGACCTTGACGACGAAGCCATTCTCTTCGGCATCGCCCGCCACGCGCCGCGCAATCTCTTCTGCTGTGCCCATGTTCGAGCCATACAGCACCAGTAGCGGCGTTTCATGCTTCGTGCTCAGCCTTCGTTGCTCACCGGTCAACTGCGTTGCTTCTTCACCGCCAACTGCCAACTGCCAACTGCCAACTGGCGTCCGTGGGCGCAGGCGAATTTTGAAGCCGTCCGGTTTGAGCGTCAGCGATTCTCTGATCTTGAGTTGATAGCGCGTGTGGTCAACCAGATTGAAGCGATGCAACAGCATGCCCAGCACCAGCGTCGCTTCCTGCAAGGCGAACTGCCGCCCGATGCAGGCGCGCTTGCCGTTGCCGAACGGCTTCCACGCATTGGCCGGACGTTTGGCTTCGGCTTCGGGGTTGAAATTGTCGGGGTTGAAGCGTTCGGCATCATCGCCCCAGATGCTCTTGTCGCGGTGCAAGGCGGGCAGCAGCACGGTGATGGTGTGTTGTTTTTTGATTTTGTACTTGCCGCCGATGACGGTGTCTTCCAACGGGTACAAGCCAAAGACCGGCGCGGTCGGCCAGTGGCGCAAGGTCTCTTTCAAAATCTGCGTGATGTAGCCGAGTTGATTGACCTGCTGATAGTTCGGCTTGATTGTTGGATCAGGGCCGAGCACGCGATCAACTTCGGCGTAGGCTTGTGCCAGCACGTCGGGGTTATTCAACAAGGCGTAAATCGCAAACGACAACAAGCCGCTGGTCGTTTCGTGCCCGGCGATCAAAAACGTGATGACCTGATAACGAATGTTCACGTCATCCAGGCGCTCGCCGGTTTTCTTGTCCACGCCGCCGAGCATGCAACCGAGCATGTCGGCTTTGGCGCTGAAATCTTCGCCGCTGGCCCGGCGGTCTTTGATGATGCGATCCACGGTGTCGTTCATCGCGCGGATGTCGTCCTGCAACTGGCGCTCGCGGCTTTGGCGAATCAGGCCCTCCATCGGCACGTCGCGCAACTCATCCATCGTCAGGCCCAGCGCGTCGGCCATCGCGCCTACGAAAGGATGCTCTTTGTCGTGATAAAACGAATTGAAGCGATAATCGAAACCGCTCAGGCCGATGGTGTCTACGGTCAGGCTGGTCATGTCGTGCGCGACATCAATTTCGTCTTCGTCATTGAGGCGCGCCCACTTGAGCATCAACTGCTCGGCGATGTCGAGCATCATCGGGTGATAACTCAGCATCGCCTTCTGGTTGAAGTTGGGCAGCAGTATGTTGTGCGCCTTATTCCAGTTCGGCTCTTCGGTCTTCGACGTAAACAGCCCGTCGCCGCCAAAGCGCCGCACCAGCCGCAGGCCGCCGCGAATGCTCTTGTCAAAGCGTTTTTCGTCGCAGACTTCGTTGACCAGATCGTAGCCGGACAGCACGATCACCACGCGCCCGCGCATCTCCATGCGATAGATCGGCCCAAGCTCGCGCGCCAGCCGCCACATATCCTGCACGGGCGTCGCCGCGCTCAGCGTCAACAGATGGCCCAGCAAAAATGTTTCGGGGGGTTCGGGGATGCGGGCGAAGGTTGGTTGTTCGGTCATTGGATTGCCCAGGTGTCAGTAGCCCGACCGTGAGGGAGGGCAGGCGCGCGGTTCAGACCGATTAGCTTG
>JAYUCP010000091.1:0-14891 GCA_043740245.1 Acidobacteriota bacterium
CCTGTTGCGCGCCGGACGCGCGAAAGAAGCGGCTGAGCAGTTCGCCCTTGCGCTCAGCCGCCAACCCAATCGCGCCCGCTCATTGCTGGGCACGGCGCGCGCTTTCGCCGCTGCCGGCAATCGGGCCGCCGCCGTCGAAACGTATCAGAAACTGCTCGGCTTGTGGCAGCAAGCCGATGCCGACCTGCCGGAGTTGCGTGAAGCGCGCGAATTTATCGGACAGGCGAGCGCACGCTAGATTGACCGCATTTTTCGATCCACTTACTTCTTCTCAACAGGAGCAAACAAATGCAAAGCAGAACAGGCAAACGCCAAGTTTATGACGCCATCGTCGTCGGCTCCGGCGCGACGGGCGGCTGGGCGGCCAAAGTGCTGGCTGAAAAAGGCATGAGCGTGCTCGTGCTCGAAGCCGGGCGCAAGCTGGATGAGGCCAAGGATTTCCGCGAGCACACCGAACCTTACGAATTGAAATATCGCGGCCTGGTTGAGGGCGAAAAGTTTGCCCCGCGCCAGCCGATTCAATCGAAATGCTACGCGGCCAATGAATACGGGCATCATCTGTTCGTGGACGATTTGGACAACCCGTACACGACGCCGGAGGACAAGCCCTTCTGGTGGATTCGGGGGCGGCAGGTGGGCGGGCGTTCGCTCACCTGGGGGCGGCAGTCGTACCGGCTGAGCGATTTCGATTTCAAGGCCGCCAGCCGCGACGGCTACGGCGAAGACTGGCCGTTCAGCTACGCCGAGTTGGAGCCGTACTACAAACAGGTCGAGCGTTTCGTCGGCATCAGCGGCTCGTATGAAAACCTGCCGCAATTGCCCGATTCGGAATTCCAGCCGCCGATGGCGCTGACCTGTGGCGAGCGGTTGTTGAAGAAGGGCGTCGAGAGCAAATGGAAAGACCGCAAAGTCATCATCGGGCGCGCGGCGATTTTGACCAAGTCGCTGCCGGGCCGTCCGGCCTGTCATTACTGCGGGCATTGCGACCGCGGGTGCGAGACGCATTCGTATTACAGCAGCCCCGGCTCGACCTTGCCGGCGGCGGCCAAGACTGGGCGGATGACGTTGCGGCCCAATTCCGTTGTGCGCGAAATCCTGGTTGACGCGCACACCGGCAAGGCCAGAGGCGTGCGTGTGGTGGATCAAATCACCAGGCGGGACATCGAATATCAGAGCAAGGTCGTGGTGCTCTGCGCTTCGACGCTCGAATCCACGCGCATCCTGATGCTGTCGAAATCGCGCCAGCATCCCGCCGGCATTGGCGCGGCGTCGGGCGCGCTGGGGCATTACCTGATGGATCACATGTTTCAGATCGGCGCGGGCGGCATCGTGCCGACGTTGAAGGGGATGGATTACGATTTTTCGGATGGGCGCGCCAACGGCATTTACGTGCCGCGTTTCCGCAACATCAACGACAAGCAGCCGGACTTCATTCGCGGTTACGGCATGCAGGGCGGCTCGAAGATGGGCTACAGCTACGACCACGCCAAACGCACGCCGAGCTTTGGGCCGGAACTCAAGAAACTTGTGCGCGAAGCCCCGAACGAGATCGCCTGGAGCCTGGGCGCGTGGTGCGAGATGTTGCCGCGCCACGACAACCGCGTGACGCTCGATCCGCACAAAGTAGACGCCTGGGGCATCCCGGCCCTGCACATCGAATGCACGCACGGCGACAACGAACGCGCGCTGGCGAAGGACGCGCTCGCCACGATGCAGGAAATGGGCGAGGCCGCCGGCTTCACGATCACCTACGCCAGCAACAACCCCGCGCCGCCGGGCTTTTGCATCCACGAAGTCGGCACCGCGCGCATGGGCAATGACCCGAAAAAATCGGTGCTGAACAAATTCAATCAGGTGTGGGATGTGCCGAATGTGTTCGTGACCGATGGCGCGTGCTTTGTGTCGCAGGGCTGCCAGAATCCGACGTTGACGATGATGGCGATTACGGCGCGGGCTTGCGATTATTTGGCGGGGGAATTCAAACGCGGGAATTTGTGAGCGGAACGCAGTAGCGTTGGCGTATGAAATTCATCTGGGATCGCAACAAGGCGGTGGCAAATGAGAAGTGGCATAAGGTAAGTTTTGCTGAAGCGCGTAAGGCATTTGGCGACCCGTATGCTGTTATCGAGCTTGATGAGGAACACTCGTGGTACGAGCAGCGCTACCGGTTGATTGGCATGGCTGGTCGTCGGCTTTTGTTTATCAGTTAGACCGAGGCGGATGAAAAGACGATCAGGGTTATCTCGGTGCGCGACGTCGAACCGCACGAGCGGAGAAGATATTATGAAGAACAAGAATGGTAACAACGGCAAGAATGGCAAACCACGCCAATTGGCCAAAGAAGTTTTCATTGATGTGACGGAAGAGGATTACCGGCGCATGCAGGCGAAAGGGATTCAGGAAGATGCGTTGCTCAAGCCGGGCCGGCATCGCTTCGTGCGTGGCCTGAACCCGCTGATCCGCGCCGGTCTGCTGCCAGCGACGCCGCCGAAGAAGGTGCGCGTCTCGCTGCTCATTGATGAAGACATCATCGAACATTTCAAGCGGCGCGCCGCAGAGTTGAACGCCCTGCCGTTCCATACACAAATCAACAGCGAGTTGCGCAATGTGGTGCTGGAAGACCTCGGCGTCACAGTCGAAGTGGTTGATGAAAACGCGGCGCTACTCAACAACCAGGCTTTTATCCAGGCCGTTGCCCGCAGCGTCAAGGAGCAGCTTGCGCAGGAACCGAAGCGCCGCAAGCGCGCCTGAAACACACCACCCCACGCCGCTATGGACAAGATGAGTCGTCAATCTTCCGCCAATCCGTTCGCCGAGCAGGCGATGATTCAGGATGCGGCGCGCTTCGTCGGGCGGCGCGCCGAAGTGGCGCAGGTGTTGAATCTGCTCCGGGGGATGCAGGGCGTCTCGCTGGTCGGGGCGCGGCGCATCGGCAAATCGTCGCTGCTCTATCACATCTTTCAGACAGGCCAGGCGCAGCTTGGCGAAGGGACGGAGGTGGCCTGGACCGACTTTCGCGGCGTGACGGATGAGCGGTCGTTTTACGAATGCCTGTGCAAGGCCGTGGGCCGCACGGGCGACAAGCTGGGCGATTTGGAAGACGCGGTGCGCGACCGGCGCGTGGTCTTCTGCTTCGATCAATTCGAACGGGTGGTGCGCTCGGCGGCCTTCTCCAAAGCCTTCTTCGACACGTTGCGCAGCCTGGCGCAGGCCGACCATCTGGCCTTGCTGATCGCCACCGAACAGCCGCTCAGCGAGCTTTGTCTCAGCGACGAGATCGCCTCTTCGATCTTCTTCGGCATCTTTCGGCCCCTGTGGTTGGGGCTGTTCACGCGGGCGGAAGCTGTCGAATTCATCCAACAAGGCTTTGCCGACGCGGGGCTGGCGGTCACGGAGAACGAGACCGCGCGGCTGTTGCAATTGGCCGGGCGCTTCCCCGCCTACCTGGCGCTGGCGTGTTTTCTGCTGGTGGAATGGAAGGCCGGGCGCGCGCCGGAATGGGAGCGGGCCTTCCGGCGCGAGGCGGAGCCGCATCTGGATTCGCTCTGGTCGCACTTGAAGCCGTCAGAGCGCGCGGCGTTGCGGCACGTGTTGGATAACGGCGGCCTCGCGGAGGAAGAGGCGGCGGAGGATTTGGCGCGGCGCGGCTTGATCGAACCGTGGCAGGATGCGCAGGGTCGGCGCGGCTGGCGGCTTTTTTCGGAAGCCTTTGAAGAGTTCGCGGCCCAGCCACCGACGATGCCGTGGCGTGATCGTTTGACCCGGTTGCGTTTGCCGTGGCTTGAAAGCGTCGAGGTTTCGCTGTGGCCGCCGAGCATCAAGATTCAAGGCAAACGCCTTGCCGAGCAATCACGCGCGAAGAGTAAAGGCGGATGATGGCAGTGAAGCGATACATTCTGGATTGCCTGCACCTGCTGTGGATGGTCTTCTTCCGTCCGGGCAGCTTTATGTTCGAGGTCGGCTCGCTGAAGCGGCGACAACTCGTTCTGCCTGTCATCAGAGCGATCATGACAATCCTCTTCACCTCGTTGCTCCTGGGTGTCGTCATCGGCCTGCTCTTTCAGTTCTCCGGCATCCACTTCGACTTTGCACTGAGTTTGAAATATGTCGCGGTCGGCGTCGCGGTCGGCGTCGCAGTCGGCGTCGTGGTTGGCGTCGTGGTTGGCGTCGCGGGCAACGTTTTGTTCGGCGTCACGCGAAGCGACGCCTTCCGCGTTGCGGCTGGCGTCGCGAGCGGAGTTATCTATGGCGTCGCGTTTGGCGTCGCGTTTGGCGTCGCGGGCGGCGTCGCGGGCGGCGTCGCGTTTGGCGTTGTGGTCGGCGTCGCGTTCGGTGCCGCGTTCGGTGCCGCGTTCAGCGTCGCGCTTGGCGTCGCGTTCGGCGTCGCATTCGGCGTCTTGTATAGCTTACTCTTCGGGATAGGAGGTTATTTCAAGGGCGATCCTGCGCTGAGTTTGCCGCCCGGCTGGGGTAGCGCAGTCATTATGTGCGTCAGCACCATCGTGACTTTTCTTGCTTTTTACTTCCGCACACCTTTTTTTTTGGTTGAGTGGGCGGCGACACTCAAGGCGGTTTGGCAAACACGCCAGCAGCCGCAACTGGCTTTGAGTTCTCTACACCAGACGCAAGCATATCGTGATGAGATGGCGCGGTTGCCGCAACCAATGCTCTGGCGCTTGCTAGTTGCCGCTGGTGTAGCCAACCGCGAAGCCGGAATGCAGGCCATCACACATCTGGTGAATAACGGGCATCAACACCGCGCAGCGGCGCGGGCGTTGCTGGAACTCGGTAGCCGCGAGTTGCTGAGTTGCCAAACCGTGGCGGAAATTGCCGAGCGCGCACCGTCATCCAATTGGTTCTCCTCATTCGTCGCCGTAAAGCGAATGAAGCGTGCCAACGAAGCCTTCGCGCAATGCCAAAAGATCGCCGCTGAGATAGCCTCCGCCGTCGGTTCGTCCAGCGATTATCAAAAGCTGACCACCTTCCACCGCGCGCGCAAACGGCTTGAAGAGTTTCGCCAATCCGCCGTGCTGGGGCTGCGCGGGCGCGAGCGGCAAAACTTCGTCGGGATCGCGCAAGGCTGGCTGGCGGCGGTGGATGCCGAGTTAGAACGGCTGACCCGCGATGACGGCGAGTGGCGGCGGGTTCCGAATCCCTACCTCGCGCCCAATCCGCTGGGCGAACGCAGCGAGATGTTCCTGGGCCGGCACGCCGCCGCCCGCTTTGTCGAAGAGCATTTCCTGCGCGCGGGCGAGAGCGCGCCGCTGGTGCTTTACGGCCAGCCGCGCATCGGCAAGACCTCGCTGCTGCGCAATCTGGAACAGCGGCTGACGCCCGACCTGCTGCCGGTTTACGTGGACATGCAGCGTTCGGCGCAGGTCGAGAGCACCGGCGGGCTGCTCTTCAATCTGGCGAAAAGCATCGCCGGGCAACTGGTCGCGCGCGGGGTGCACGTCCCGCCGCCCGCGCTCGACGCCTTTGCCCGCGAGCCGTTCATCGTCTTCGACGAATTCCTGGACGCGGTCGAACGGGCGCTGCGTGCGCCGGAACAGCGCCTCATCCTGGCCCTGGACGAATTCGAGGAGATCGAAAAGAAACTCAACCGGGGCACGCTCAGCGAAGACCTGATGGCCTACCTGCGCGGGATGATGCAGAACCGGCGCGGCATCCGCTTGCTCTTCGCCGGCACGCACACGCTGGACGAGATGATCAGTGGGTTGTGGACGCCCTACTTCCGCAGCGCCGTGCCCTGCCGCGTCGGCTACCTGGACGAGGCCTCGGCGCGCACGCTGATTACCAACCCGATCAAGGAATTTCCGCTGGGCTACGACGCGGCGGCGGTGGACTGGCTGATTGCGGAGACGCATTGCCAGCCCTGCCTGATTCAATTGACCTGCTCGGTGCTGGTGGATCAGCAGAACGCGCGCAAGTCGCGCCACGCCGCGCTGGAAGATGTCGAGCAGGCGTTTGACCAAGTGTTGAAAGAGACGGGCGAATACGTCTTCCGCGGCATCTGGGACTGGATTCCGGCGGGCGAACGCGAGGTGCTGACGCAGGTGGCGACGGCTGCGGAACCGGCGGCGGTTGCGGCATTGGCTCAGGCGCTGGGGAAACCGGAGGCTGAGGTGCGCGGCGCGGTCGAACGCTTGATCGAAGCCGAAGTGCTTACGCGCACGGCGTTGGGCGCGTGCCGCTTTCAGGTGCCGTTGCTCAACCGTTGGGTTGCCAGACGCGCCGCGCGCCAGGGGCTGGAGATGGCGTGAGTGCGTGGCAAACGGTGATGAGTGTCCGTCAAAGTTATGGGCATTGGGGAAACAGACCGCGTGGCCGGGGGTAGCGCAAACTGTCCAGTTTGCGCAGCTTCAGCAACTCAAACTTGCAAGGTCTCGTTGACCCTTGACGTTCGGCTGCGGCAGCCGCGCAAACTGGACAGTTTGCGCTACCCCGGCCACGCGGTCTGCCGCCCTTGAAGCCGTCCTCTCGCAAAGTGGAGGATGGCGCTGACGGCGCGGGCATGCGATGATCCGGCGGCAAAATTCAAACGCGGCAATCTGTGAATGGAGTGTTTATGCAAGAAGCAGTCGAACTGGCGCTCGATCCGGAGCGCACTTACGAAATCGTTGACGGCGTGCCGGTGCTGAAAGACCCGCCTTACGTTGTTGCCAACGGCCTCGACCCGGAGCGCACTTACGAATTCGTTGACGGCCAGCCAGTGGAGAAAGAAATGCCAGGAGCCAGACACAGTGGAATCAATACGCGCCTTGCCCGCAGCCTCGGAAATTTCGTGGCGGCGCAGGAGCTGGGCGAAGTTTACCAGGAGGCTACGTTTCAAATCGGCGCGCGCGAACGCGTTCCCGATCTGGCCTTCATCGCGGCTGACCGTCTGCCGCCCGCAGGCGAGCCGGAGACCAAGTGGCTGATCGCGCCCGACCTGGCGGTCGAGATCGTTTCGCCGAGTGATTTTTACGAGCGGGTGCAGGCCAAAGCCTTGGAGTATCTGGCGGCGGGCGTCAAAGAGGTTTGGCTGATCTCGCCGGAAAACCAGACGGTCACGGTTCAGCGTTCGGCCAGCGACATCGCGGCCTTTACGGCAGAGAGCGAGTTGGTCAGTGCCGATTTGCTGCCGGGCTTTCGCTGCCCATTGCGCGAGATTTTCAAACAACCCCGCAACCCACAGTTATAACCGCCCAACAGCAGTACCGCATGAAAACCTATTCGCTCATTTTCGTTTTGGTCATCGTCGCCGGCTGCGTCTTGGTTGAAAGCTACGCCGTATTGGCGCGCCAGCCTGCCGCCAACGAAGCGGTCGTGCGCAAGTTCGAGGCTGCTTTTAACAAGCACGATGTCGCGGCCATGGCTGCGCTGGTGACGGACGACGCGCAATGGCTGAGCATTGATGGCGACAAGCTGAGCGTCGAAACCAGCGGTAAGGCGGCGCTCGAAAAATGGCTGACCGGCTATTTCAAAAGTTGTCCGTCCTGCCGTTCGGAATTTGAAGCGCTGCTGGTGGCGGGCAGTTACGTCAGCGTGCACGAACAGGCGCTGTGGCAAAGCAAGAACGGGCCGAAAACACAGCACGGCTTGGGCGTGTATGAAGTGCGCGGCGGGTTGATTCGCAGGGTTTGGTATTACCCGGCGGAGCAGTAGTCGGGCGCACGGGCAAGCAGGGCTAAACGCGGAAAGGGCAAAACCAGTGTCTGGCTTTGCCCTTTTCTGTTTCGCGTTCGGTTGCCCGCTTACTTCCCAATCGTCAGCGGCATTTTCACCATGAACGGGCTGCCGCGTTTGACAGCGATTTGGTAGACGGTTTGCGGCAAGGGGTCGGCTTGCGTCAGCGACTGGCTATTGCCGGTCAGCGCGTTCTGTTCGGAACGCGTCCGCGCGCGGCCTTTACCGGTCTCAAGCTCGGCCTTGCCCAGCACTGTGTTCTGGCCCCATTTGCCATCCCACTCTTCCACCAGCGAATTCGGCAGGCGAATCAGCCCTTCGGCATCGGGGGCGGGAATCCGATCGAGCGGGCGCGGGCTGACCAGGAAGCTGAGCGTTTCGCCCGACAGGGTTTTGTTTTGCATCTCAGAGCGCAGCTTGACCTCAAAGACATAATCTTTGCTGTCGGGCAATTCGATGATGCGGCCGGCCTTGACCAGATGTTCGTCGCTCTTGGGATTGGAAGGGAAAATCAGAAAAGGGTCGCCGATGGTGCCATCCGTGTATTTCTCGCGATCAATCACGTAAAGGTAACCGTCCTGCGGGACCTCGACGCTCAGCCGCAGCAGTTGGCCGACTTTGAGCGGCGTATTGGCCTGGATGCGTTCCGGCACCATCTCTTCGGTGCGTTCGCTGTTGCCGATTTTTTTCTTGATCAGGACGCGCGCGATCTCTTCGTCAGGCTTGGGGTCAGGCTTGGCCTCTGGTTTTGATTGATTCGATCGTGTGGCCGTGGGTGTAGGCGTTGGCGCTGGCTGTTTGAAACTTTCCGCCGGACGCAAGAGCCAAAGCGTGACACCCAACCCGGTCGCTTCATCGCTGGGTTTGATGATTGTCGAGGGGCGCGTGGTATTCGACGGTTTGTAAGTGCCCTGACGCGGTTTGGCGCCCGTGGGTGCGGCAGGACGGAATTCGGGCGGCCAGAAGCGGCGCGAATTGTCTTGCTCTGGCGGCGGCTGGCGTTTTTGCTGGGCCAGTACCGCGAAAGCGCCCAGGCACAGGGCGGCGGCAATGACCAGGCTCGTGCCGAATTTCTTTGCCTCGAATTTCTTTGAATGAATTGTTTGCAACATTGTTTCTCCTCTTTGCTGTCCGCGCGGGGTTGTCGCACTTGAAGCGGCGCTTCGATTCGTGTTTCCCGTGGCGGGTTGTTAACGCCCTCGCTTAAAACTGCGGCCTGATTATACGCGCCAGTATGCCGCGCGCAGTTACCTTTGTCACAGGCCGATCAATCGAATCACCTTGGGAATGAACTGGAAATAACCCGGCCAAACCACGGGGGACACTGGGAGCACGGGGAGAAATCAACCAGCTTGGGCAGGCTTTCCCCCGTGCTCCCAGTGCTCCCCGTGGTTGATTTGTCAGGGTTGTTTTCAAGCCATTCCTTAACGCCATTCGCCCTGCAACGTGAAGGCGGCCCAATAATACGGTGACTGCAACTGTTTTTGCCGCCAGAGCGCGAGTTGGGCCGCGCGCAAAGCCGCCGCCGGTCTGAGCTGGCGTGTGAGCATGCCCTGATAAAACTCTTTCATCAATTCGGCAGTCGCCGCATCGCTGACGCTCCACAGGCTGGCGACGACGCGCGGCGCGCCGGCGTACATCAAGCCGCGCGTCAAGCCGGTGAGGCCTTCGCCGCGCACCTCTTTGCCCAGCCCGGTTTGGCAGGCGCTCAAGACGACCAATTCCGTCGCGTCCAATTTCAGGTTGTACAAATCCGGCGCGAGCAGGTAGCCATTTTGCGGCGCGCCCTGCTCATTTACCAGCGACAGCACCAGGCCGGAGAGTTCCGGGTTCAGGCTGTTCAAAAAACCATGCGTGGCAAAGTGAATGATGCGTGTTGGCCCCAGCGCCGCGCCGGTCAGCGCGGCACGGTTGGCGTTGAAATCAAATTTGGCCTGGCGCTGGCCGGCGGGCACAAGCGCGAGAATCGCTTCGGCTTCGTTGCGGGTGAAAGGCAAGCGCGGAATGCTGAACGCGGCGCTCTCCGCCCCCGTCTCTTGCACCACTTTTTTCAACAACAACACGCGCGTCGCGGTTTCGCCAATGGCAGGGGGCTGGTCATCCTTTTTCGCCGGATCGGGTTTCGCCTGCTCGGTTTTTTCCAGCTTGAGGTTGATGGTTTGGACGCGCTCGTCTTGGGCTTCAAACACCGGATCGGCCAGCACGAGTAATTGTTGCGCCGCCGGTTTGCGGTCGCCCATTTCGTTGCGGATCACGGCGAGCGTGGAAGCCGAAGGCAGCGTGATGATTTCGTGGCGAACAACCAAAGGATGAGGGATGAGGGGCGAAGGATGAAGGATGAGGGATGAAGGATGAAGACGCGCATTCTTCTCTTCATCCTTCATCCTTCCGCCTTCATCCTTTGGCGTAGGCAGTGCCGCAAACGGGACGTATTGCAGCGCGCCATCCGCCACGATCAGCAAACGTTTCGTGCCGAGTTGCGCGGCTGCGGGGGCAATGATCAGCTTGCTCAGCGCCTGGCCCGCCGCGTGCAATTCGCGTTCAGCCGCCGCGATCCGGGCTTGGCGTTGCGCGGTGTTTTCATCCGCAGACGCCTGGTTGCGCGCGGTCAGGTTGCGATAGAAGCGCCGGGCGGCTTCCTCGATGAGGCTGCGTTTGGGCAGCGTGTAACTGTGCAGCGCCGTGCCGCTGAGCGCCCACAGATAGCTGTGCTCTTCGCCCAACGCATATTCGAGCAACAGCGTATCGGGCGCGAGCACCTGCCGCCGGATTTCGGCGGCGGTCAGCGGTTGCGGCTGGGTCAGCGCGGCGTAACGCGGGCTGCTCGTGCGCAACTCATTTTGCGCCGCGCGCAACGCGCCGCTGAGTTGTTCGAGTTCCTGCGTGAGAGCGGCAATCTGTTGCTCGGTGGCTTTGCCGGTAGTGAGCAGGTTGAGTTGTTCGGTCGTCTTGTCGTTGAGCCGTTCCTGCAAGTCGCGTTCGCGGTCGAGCAATTCGGGCGCGGCCCCGGTGCGGATGTCGGCCCCGGCTTCGGTCAGCAATTCCAACAGACTGCGGGCGCGCGCGCGTTCGCTGACGTGCAGCGCCTCGGCGTTGAGCCGCTCTTTCGGTGCCCGTTTGTGCAACCGCATCAGCACGTCAATGTACAGGTCGTAATACTGCTGGGTCGAAGCGCGGTATTCGGCGCGGCGCGAGGGGTCGTTGAGTTTGGTGCGCACCGCTTCGACCAGCTTGATCGTCTCTTCGATCTGTTTGCGCGCGTCGCGCAATTGGCCCGCGTCGCGTGCGAGACGCGCGAGGCCAAAGCGGATTTTGGCTTCGCGCGGGCGGTCGCCGACCTTGCGCGCCAGTTCGAGCGCGGCGTTGTGCGCTTCGACAGCTTTGGCGCGCTGGCCCAGCGCCTCATACGCGAAGCCGCTGTTGTTGAGTATGCGCGCCTCGACCTGCCGGTCGCTGACGGCGCGGACGAGCGTTAGCGCTTGATTGAAATAGTCGAGCGCGGCGGCGTGCTGGCCGAGCGCTTGCTGCACGAGGCCGAGATTGTTGAGCGTCGCGCCCTCGCCCGCCGTGTCCTTCAATTCGCGTCTGAGCGGCAAGCACTCGTTCAACGCGGCCAGCGCCTGCTGATGATCGCCCGCCGCCCAATGTGCCAGCCCGATGAAGTTGAGTGTTTGCGCTTCGGTGCGCTTGGCGTTGGCCGCGCGCGTGAGGGGCAGCGCCGCGTTGAAATAGGCCAGGGCCTCGCGCGACGCGCCGAGCAGATCGAGCGCGCGGCCGATTTGGATAAGCGTCAAGGCGCGGCCCGCCGGGTCGCGGCGCAGCGGCAACGCCTGATTGAAGGCGTCGAGCGCGCGCTGCAACTCGCCGATGTCCAAGGCGACGACGCCCAGGCTGTTGAGCGTGACGGCTTCGCCAGCAGTGTCGCGGGCGGCGCGGCGCAGTATCAGCGCCTGCTCGAAATAGCCCAAAGCCTTGCGCTTTTGGCCCAGCCGATTGTAAGACTCGCCGAGGTTGTTGAGCGCGGAGGCTTCGCTGCGTTGATCTTTCAGGGCGCGCGCCAGCGTGAGAGCTTGCGTGCTGGTCTCAAGCCCGCGCCGCGCATCGCCCAGCGCTAGGTGAATCACGCTGCTCGCCAGCAGGGCTTGCAGTTCGTGGGGCCGGTCTTGCAGGGCGCGGTAAAGCGTGATGGCTTGTTGAAAATTTTCGAGCGCCTGCGCGCGGTTGCCGGCGGTGTTGTGGGTGACGGCAAGGCCGTAGAATGCCTCGGCTTGCTCGTGGCGGCGTTCGGGCAGCGCGCGCCAGAGGGCCAGCGACTGGTTCAGGGTGTCCAAGGCCTGGGCCCGTTCGTTCAGGTCTGTGTAAAGCAGACTCAGAAAGTCGAGCGTGGTGGCGGCTTCGGCCTGTTCGTCGAGCGCGCGCCAGAGTTTGATAGACTCCTCGAACTTGGCGATGGCCTGACGGCGCGGGGCTTCCTCTTTTTGCTCGCTCAATTGCAAGGCGGCGGCGCGCGCGGCTGCGGCCTGCACGCGTTGCTGGTCGGCTGCGGTGGGCGCGCGCAAAGCGACGAGCCGGATTTGATAACGGCCCGGCGGCGCTTTGGCATCTTTGGCATTGAGGGCGCGCACGACGATGGTGTAAAGCCCTTCGTTTGGCGTGATGAGCGAAAGCGTTTCTGTGCCCTGGTCGTCGGCGTTGTCGGCTTCGGCCAGCGGCTTGCCGCCGGGGCCGTTGATGGCGACAGCGACATCAATGCCTTGCGCCTCGACCGTCACGCGCAGGAACTGCCCGGCCAGGGCGCGCACGCGGTGTTCGCGCGTTTCGCCGCCTTTTAACGGTTGAGTGAGCGGATTGTCCGGCGTGAGTTCCGGCGTTTGCGCGCGGCTGGAAAAACTCAGGGCGCAGAGCAGGGAAAACAGAATGACAGCGCGGGATGATTTGCAGCAAGTCATATGGCAACGAAGCTCCCAAGCCACGGTTTCACTGCCTGGCCTGGTTAGGGGGTGGGTAGGCCACAGTGAATCTCAGGCCGGTATTGTCAACGCTCAACGCGAAAAGGCAGGATCAACGTTGGGGCGGACAGCAGGTAACCTTGAACAGCAGGGGTTGTCCGCAAGGGCCACGCGGTTTGACAAGCCACAAGCAGGCTCACTGCCGTTCCAATTCCAATAAATAGATCAACAAGCCATCAGGCTTGCCTTTCAGATACATTTGCGCTTCGCCCAATTCGGCCACAGGCTTGGCGGCTGCTTCGTTCCGCTTGAGAAATTCCTGCACCAGTTTGGCGTCGGCGGGTTCTTTAATCTCGATATTTCTCGCGCCGAGCGCGCGGCGCAATTGCTCGAATTCGGCCAGCGGCGCGGGCGACCAAACCAGCCAGAGCTTTTCGGTGCCGGTGGCTTTGTCCGCCACACTGTAAGTCCCCGCGCCGGGCAGGAACAACGGCTGTCCCGCCGCGAGTCTGGCGTCCGCGCGATCAGGCGGCATGGGGGCGAGCAGGTTGTACACTGGCAGGCCATTCCGCAACTGTGGGTCTTCGTTGAAGAGATAAAAGTAGCCTTCACGCTCGCTCACAAACTTAAGCTGCAAGCCCGAGCCTGGCGGAAAGATAATGGCCTGCTTGTGCTGCTTGGCTTCGGCCGCGCAATTGCCATCGTCTTTTTTGACGCGTGCGCAAGAACTGATCGAATAACTCAGCACGCGTTCGGGCAAGACAAGCGTGCCGCCGCCCGGATTTTCAGGCGTATGCGACGGCGGGGTGTTGCGCAATTTGAAATAGCTGTAGCCGCCCACAGCGCCAGCCAGCAACACAACAATCAACGCAAAGTAAGGCAGCGGGGATTTGCCGGGCGCGGGGCGCGCCACCGCCAATTCAGGCGGCAAGATGCCGGGACCCAATTCGGTGGGCGATGACGGCGTGGTGAGCTGCTGGCCCGACAGCGAATTGGTGTGCATGGTGCGCGGAATGTTATTGAGCAAGGCTTCGGCCAGCGTATCGCCGAAATCGCGGGCGCGGCCATAACGCTCTTCCGCCGCAAAGGCGATCGCTTTGAGCACGATTTGTTCAGCGTCGGGCGACAACTCGGGGCGCAACTCACGCGGCGGCGGTTGTGCGCCCTTGCGTTGTTGTTCGTGTAATTGCACCAGCGTTTCGGCATTGAAGGGCAGTTGGCCGGTCAGCAACTCATAGGCCATCACGCCGAGCGACCAGGTGTCGCTGGCGGCTTGCGGTTCGCCGCGCAATTGTTCGGGGGCCATGTATGGCAGCGCGCCCGCGACTTTGGTCTTGCCGGACTCGGTGTTGTTGCTTTGCGAATCCTTGACGGTGGCGATCCCGAAATCAATCAGCTTGAGGACTTCTTCGCCTTCGGTGGGGCGTTGCACCATGACGTTTTCGGGTTTGAGGTCGCGGTGGATGATGCCCTTGTCGTGCGCGGCGGTCAGCGCCTGTCCGATTTGCCGTACGATGTGGGCGATGCGCGCCAAGTCCATTTTGCTGGCCTGCGTCTCTTGCTGCATCACGGTGCGCAGGTTGGTGCCCTCGACGTATTGCATCACGAAGAAGGGCTTGCCGTCGGGCATCGTGCCGACATCGAGCACGCCGACCACGCCGGGGTGATCAATGCGCACGAGGGCTTCGATTTCCTGGTCGAATTTCTTGCGGAACCAGGGCGTGTGCAGCGATTGCTCGGACGATTCGAGCAGCACTTTGATGACGACGCGCCGCTGATGCAATTGCATGTCGCGCGCCAGATAGACTACGCCGATGCCGCCGCGCCCGAGTTCGCCTTCGATCAGGTAGCGGTCTTTGAGCAGTGTGCCGCTGTAATTGGTTTGTTTGAGCGCGGGGGCGATGTTGGGGGCGGTGCCGAACCTATCCATCGGCTTGGTTTGCTCAGCTTGTCGTTTGGTTTCCATTGCGATGCTATTCCGCTGCCGGTTTGGGCCACTCTCAGAGATTGAATTACGGAGCGCATCTTAACATTGGCCGGGCAGCCGGTACAGTACAGCCGGTACAAGTACAGCCGGTGCAGTACAGCCGGTACAGCACAGGAAGACAGCGCAATGGTGTTTTGCCCCAGCCCTCGGCTGGGCGGGCGGGTGTACGAAGTCAAAGTTGAAACGGTCATTGCCCTGAAAGGGCGGGATTCAATAGCCGGGGGCAACGCCCCCGGAAAAACGTGCTTATCCGGCCCTGAAAGGGCCGCATTCAAATTCAAATGCGG
>JAYUCP010000092.1:0-14878 GCA_043740245.1 Acidobacteriota bacterium
ATGCGACCAAAGCTTCGGACGTGACCGACACCATCGTCAACGGGCGCGTGCTGATGCGCCAGCGGCGGCTGTTGACCTTGGATGAGGCGGCGATCAAGGTGCGCGCGAACGCCTATCAGCGCCAGGTGAGCAGGAGCTTGCAGAATTAAACGATCAATAGCGAATAGTTCATTATGCGAATGTGTACGACATTTTCTCAACGGCTGTTGCTCGTGCTGTGTTGCAGTGGCTTTGGTAGCGCGCCGCCGGTGTTGGCGCGCCAAAGTCAATCCACACCAGCCCCCGTCAAACGGCCTGCCGGTACGCAGAGCAAGCCGTCTGCCACTGCGCCAACGACAACGAAGCCGCCTGCGAGCACGGCCAAGCCTGCGACCGCTGTGCCGAACAAAACTGCAACGAGTAAAGCTACGCCGACGCCCACACCAAAACCCGGCGCAGGAGGGGCTGCCGTGCAAGAACCGAAACCGGAAGTCAGCGCCGAACAATTGATCGAACAGGGCAAGGCGCAATACAAAGCGGGCAAATTCCCGCAAGCTCTGGCTAAGTTTGAAGCCGCGCTCAAGCTGGAACCTGAGCGTGATGATGCGCTGGGATTGGCGGCGGATCTGGCGTACCGGCTGGATGATCAAATCAAAGCACGCACGTGGTTTTTACGGCGCGCTGAATTGCCGAATCAAAAGGATTCGATTCGCGCCTACAGTTTTTATCGCGCGGCCTTGTCGTTTTGGCGCGAAGCTCATGACAACATCGCAATGAATGGCACTTACAAAGATGGGGCGACGATCTATAAGCTGTCCGACAAACTGAGCGCAGAGGTTGAAGAGCAATTGACCAGCGGGCTGTATTACGCCGAGCGCGCACTTTCTATCTCGGCCAGCTATGCCGAAGCGCATACCTTGAAAAGCCTGCTTAACAGCGAGCATTCCTTTATTGCCGGGACTGAGAAAAAGATCGCAGAGCAGCGCCGTTTGAGTTTGAACTCGTTGCGCAAAGCGTTGGAACTGGTCAAAGCCAAGGACGCAAAAGACCGCGCGGCAGATTTTGGCATGCCAACAGTGATTGTCGGCGAATTCGCGCCCAGCAAAATCGAGGAAGACCGGGCGCTCACACCCGAATACAAAGTGATCGAAGGCGGCGAAATCCTGGCCCGCGTCCCCGCTGTCTTCCCTTCAATCCGGCCCGCGAAAAACGCCGAGGCCGGCGAAAATACCACCGGAGTCACAAAAGATGGCGGCGCCGTTTCGCTTGGTGGCGGGCGCGGCGCGCTGACGGCAGCCTATGCGCCCGGCAAGGTGAAAGTGGAGGTCTTGGTTTCGACCACAGGTGAGGTGGTCTTTGCACACGTCGTGCAGGGGCGCTCCGATCTGAACGGCGCGGCGGTCATGGCTGCACGGAAGTGGAAATTCAAACCTGCGACGTTTGAGGGCAAGCCCGTGCAAATGAGCGGCGTGATCACGTTTGATATGCGGCCTGGCCGCGCATCTGGTACGCCGCCACCTTCTCCCACGAAGCCTTGATGACAAGGCAGCACGTCAAAAAACGAAAGGCCCGCAACAGCTTCTCAGCATGTTGCGGGCCTTTCACTTATGGGGCATAAAAATATAACTTCCAGAAATCCCACCAACGGCAGTTGGTGGATCGTTCAGCTCCGGCCTAACGAGCAATGCCGTCCCTCACGAATCCCACCGACGGCAGTCGGCGGATTGTTCAGGTCCGGCCTCCAAGCGCAGGCAGGTGGGGCTTGAACGATCCACCAACTGCCGTTGGTGAGATTCAAAGTCCGTTCCGCTAGCGGTAGCTTGGACTTGAAACATCCACCAACTGCCGTTGGTGGGATTTCAAAAAGGGAAGTTGGTTTTTAACGCGCCCTTAGCCAAGTCGAGTTTTCAGGCTATTGCCGGTTCACAGCAGCGGCACGCAAAGTGAGCGCGGGCAAATTCAGCGGCCAGGGTTGCAATGAAAAGGCCTGCCGCTGGTGTTCACGCGCTTTGGTGAGTTCACCCAGAGCGGCGAAATTTATGGCCAGTTGACTGAGCGTATAAGCCTCGCGCTCGCGGTCTTTCAATTCGCGCCAGATGCTCAGCGCTTGATTGAGCAATTCAAGCGCGGCCTTGCTGTACTTGCGTGCCGCCTGCAATTCACCCAACGCCATCAATGTGCTTGCTTCACGCGCGCGGTCACCCACAGCGCGCGACAGCGGCAGGCTTTGTTCATAGCTGGCCAGCGCGTTGGCCGTGTCGCCCATTGATTGATAAACGAATCCGAGGTTGCCGAGCGTGATGGCCTGGTTGCGCGGCTCGCCCAGCTCGCGGCGCAAGGTGAGCACTTGTTGCAATACTTCCAATGCTTGCGGTTTATCACCGGTGCTGAGATAGAAAGTAACCAGACTGTTGAGCGTTAAGGCTTCACCGCGTTTGTCACCGCTGGCGCGGCACAACGGCAGCGCGGCTTGGTAGAGTTTTACTGCCTCTTCGTTGCGGCCTTGTCGCGCATATAGATTGGCCAGGTCGTTGAGGGTGGCCGCTTCGCCGCGCAGGTCTTTCAATTCGCGCCAGAGCGCGAGGGCTTGATTGAGATATTCCGTAGTGCGTTCGGGCTGGCGCAGCGCGTCGCTGATAAATGCCAGATTGCTGAGCGTGACCGCTTCGCCGCGCCGGTCTTCAGCTTTACGCCAGAAGGGCAGCGCCTGTTCACAGGCCTTATACGCCTCGTCCCATTGCCTGGCTTTGGCCAGCAGGTTGCCGATGGTGTTGAGCGCCGAAGCCTGGCCCAGCGCATCATCGTCGGCGCGCCACAGCGTCAGGGCTTGCAGATAGTTTTCGAGCGCCGGCTGGGCTTGTCCTTGCTCTTCGTAAACCTTGCCCAAGTTATAAAGGCTCACAGCCGAGCCGCGATTGGCCGCGAGGATCGGATTGTTCGCGGCTGTGCCACTGTTGCCCCCGCTAGAGGTAGCGCTGGACGCCAGGCTGATGGGGCGCAACAAGCCTGCGGTTTGCACCAGCAGGCGCGCCTGATTGAAGTAGGTTTGCGCGGCGCGCCGGTCGCCCAGGGCTTCAGACAAACGGCCCAGGTGGTTCAGGCTTTCGGCCTCGCTCTTGCGGTCGCCCGCATTGCGCCAATGCGGCAGCGATTCTTTGTAATAGCCGATGGCCTGGCGGCGGTCGCCCAGGGCATCGGTCAATTCGGCCATTTGATTCAAGGTGCGCGCAATCTGACTGGCCTCGCCCGCCGCGCGCCAGAGTTTTAAGGCCTCGCCGTATTTCGCCAAACTGGCTCGCAGCGCTTCAGCCGAACCCGCCGCACGCAACCCTTCGGCTTCTTCGGCAAACCCTATCGCCAGCATGGTGCGCTCTGAGCGTTTCAAATTGCGCGTGGGCTGTGTGGCGGTTCCATAAGGCAGGATCAAGCGGTAGGCTTCGCCAAAATTGCCGAACGATGGTGAGAGCGCCGGGACGTGCAGCGTAAAAGAGCCGGTGCTGGGCCCGCCGCTAGCGGGTTTGCCGGTGGGTGGTTTGCCTTTTGATTGCGATGAAGGTGGCAAAGGAACTTGCCCAAAGACGGCGAGCGTGGCAAAGATCATGCCCGCCGGAATAACCAAACGCCATAACACTAGAGTCAGCCGAACACCGTTGCCGAACTTGTACTGCTGAATGTTCATCCTCAAACCTGCCCGCCTCTTTTGGAATTTTGACGGCGCAAGGCTAACAAAAATGCCGCGCGTTGGCTATGCGAAAAACAGGCGCTTGCAACGATTGCAGGCTGCCGTGAGACCTAAACCAGAACAACCAACATTGGGACACAAGCCTTTCAACAGGATTGACCTTATGTCTGGACACTTTCGTCAAAGTGAAGGGCATGGATACGCGGATGACGCGGAGGCGGCGGAGCGGCGCGGATCAACCCAAAGAAAATCCGCGAAAATCCGCCGCCTCCGCATCATCCGCGTAGCGAAGCTCTTTCGGATAAAGACGCTTCGTTTCATCTTTTCAAATGTGTCCGGACTCAAGCGTGCTCTGGGCAGCGCAATTTTCTGCCAGAGCCACGCGGCGTCTCAAGCATTCAAAGCGCAAAAGCGGGCCGCATAATTTCAAGCAGCCTTTGACAGCGGCCATCAGAGTTAGCAAGAATGGCATTTCAACTACGAAGCTGGTGAGTCTGTTTTCACGATAGCCAATGCCTGATAGATTCCAGAAAGTAGAATTTGCTCGCACCTCGTTAGTGGTGGTGCTGCTCGCGCTGCTACTAAACGCCAGTGCGCACGTCTTCACTCACCTCAATGACGTCCCGCAGGCTCACCAAACAGTGAGCAGTCAAGATGGGACGGAGCCACAAAACACGGCTTCACCCTTCGGCAGTAACGACTGTCTCGCCTGCCAGTCGCTGCAACATCTGCAGCACCACGCAGCGGTGACGTTGGTTCAGTTCACGGCTACAGATCAAGCTCTCGCCAAGTGGCACACTCCGCTCTTCTCCACTTACGATCCCGCGCGCGCAATCTCGGATCGCGCTCCTCCCACCTTTTAGTCGAGTTTTCCCAGCGCCCGATTACTAAACACTCGAAATATTTTTGTTCGCGAGGAGTTATCTCATGAAAAAGATTGCTTTGCTGTTCGCTCTCGTTCTCTTTGCCGTTACTGCCTATGCCCAGAGTGCGCCCACCGTGCACGACAAGAAGGACTCACCTGCCGCAGTAGGTTCCGTCAAAAGCGACCGCGATGCCCGGATTGAGGCGCTTGAGATGCAGTTACGCTCCCTCGTTGACGAAGTGACTGTGCTGCGTGGCGAGTTAGGGGAACTGCGGAAGGCGAGCTTGTCCGCGCCGGCGGCAGATAGGAGCAAGCCTCTGACGGCTTCGAACTCGGAGCCCGCCGTACCGCCGATAGCCGCAGCGCCGTCAAGCCCTGCGCCAGCCGCACAGACTACGCAAACACCATCCTTCGGTGGCGCTACTTCCAATGCGAAGCTTCTCAATCCTGACATCAGTTTGATCGGCGACTTTATCGGCGCCGTGGGCCGCAACCGCGTTGCTCCCTCGCGTGCGCTCGAACTCCACGAGTCCGAACTCGGCATCACGGCCATTATTGATCCTTTTGCGCGCGCCGACGTCTTCGTCTCCTTCGGTGAGGAAGGCGTGGAGGTAGAGGAGGGTTACGTAACATTCACCTCGCTTCCGGCAGGGCTGCTGCTGAAAGTCGGCAAGCTGAGGGCCGAGTTCGGGAAAGTGAACACGATCCATAACCACGCGCTCTCATTTATTGACCGGCCTCTCGTTACCAACAATCTCGTGGGCGGCGAGGATGGCATAGACGATGCCGGTTTCTCCCTGTCTCGCTTCGTGAAGGGGCCGAAGGATTGGTTCCTCCAAGGCACCGCGCAGGTCTTTCGCGGCGATTCTTTCAATCTCTTTACCGCAAACCGCCGTCAGGACGTTAGCGTTGTCGGCCACGTGCGCGCCTATAAGGATCTGACTGAATCAACGAACCTCGATCTGGGAGCATCGTACGCGCGCGGCCATAATGAACTCGGCTCGCGCTTCCTGACCAATCTCTATGGCGCGGACGCCACGTTCCGCTGGAAACCGGTGCGCCGCGCCATCTACAACTCTGTGCTATTCCGCAATGAGTTGGTTTGGAGCGCGCGCGATCAACTCTCCGCCAGCAATAGTTTTCAAACGCAGCGCGCCTTCGGCTTATATTCCTCGCTGGACTATCGGATGAACCGCCGCTGGACCGTGGGCGGCCGCTTTGACCGCAGCGGCCGCGCCACTGATGCACGGCTGACCGATACCGGCTTTTCGACGATCCTGACCTACTGGCCGAGCGAATTCAGCCAGATTCGCAGCCAGTACCGCTTCAGCCGTTACGGCCAAGGCGGCAATGCGAATGAACTGCTCTTCCAATTCTTGTTCGTAATGGGCGCCCACGGCGCGCATCCATTCTAAGATTCATAAGGAGATCAAATGCAAACATACAGGCTACAAATTCGAATTGGCGCGGTGGCAGCGGCGTTTGCGCTCTTCGCCGCCCTCGTCATGTCAGCGCCCTCGCATGCGGCAGGCACCTTACAAGTCATGACTGCCACCTCTGACCTCGCCGCACTGGCGCAGGAGATCGGCGGCGACAAGATCACGGTCGAGTCCATCGCCCGTGGCTATCAGGACCCGCACTTCGTCGAGGCCAAGCCCAGCTTTCTGCTGAAACTGCGAAAAGCGGATATTCTGATCGTCGTGGGCCTAGATCTCGAGATCGGCTGGCTGCCGCCGCTCATCACGCAATCCACCAATCCGAAAATCCAGGTCGGCGCGCCCGGCTATTTCGATGCCTCACGCTTCGCCCAGATTTTAGAGGTGCCCGGTGGCCAGGTGAGCCGCGCCGAAGGTGATGTTCACCCGCAAGGCAATCCGCACTATTGGCTCGACCCGCAAAACGGTCTGCGCATCGGCAAAGGTATCAAGGACAAACTCAGCGAGATGCGCCCCAATGATGCCGCCTACTTTGCGCAGCGTTACACCGCCTTCGAGCAGCGTCTTAAGCAAGCCGATCAGAAATGGCTTGAAGCGATGAAGCCCTATGCCGGACGCAAAATCGTCACCTACCATCGCTCCTGGCCGAATTTTGCGAAGCATTTCAGTCTCAACGTCATTGGCTATGTCGAGCCGCTCCCTGGCATTCCGCCGAGCCCGCAGCACACCATCGAACTCATCAAGCAAATGAAGAACGACAATGTGAAAATCATCGCCGTCGAGCCCTACTTTGACTTGAAAACGCCGAATGCGATCGCGCGCGGCACCGGTGGCCAGGTCGTGGTGTTGATTCCTTCAGTCGGCGGCGAAAAGGAAATCACCGATTACTTCAAGCTGTTCGACTACAACATCGCCAAATTGAAACAGGCGTTTGATTCGACGCGCTAGCAGCCATTAGCAATTGAGGACAACCGAATGGACATTTTTCTTTTTTTGCTCGCGCCTTTCGTCGCGAGTCTGATTCTGACTGGTATTCATGCCTACCTCGGCGTTCACGTTGTCGAGCGCGGGGTCATTTTCGTAGACCTCGCGCTCGCCCAGATCGCCGCGCTGGGCGCCACCGTCGCCATCATTGTTGGCATGGATCCGCATGGCTCCGGCTCCTACTGGATCAGCCTCGCCTTCACTTTTCTAGGCGCCGGCATTTTCGCTTTTGCCCGCGCCCGTCACGGCCGTATTCCACCGGAAGCCTTCATCGGCATCGCCTATGCCGTGGCCTCTGCCGCTGCGATTCTGCTCATGAGCAAAGCCACGCACGAAACCGAGCACCTCAAAGACATGCTCGTCGGGAATATTCTCGCGGTCTCATGGCCCGAGGTGAGCAAGACCGCCATTCTCTACGGCGCAATTGGCATTTTTCATTTCATCTTCCGCAAGAAATTCCTGCTGATTTCCCTGAATCATGACAAAGCGGAAGAACTCGGCCTCAACGTCCGTTTCTGGGACTTCTTGTTCTACGCCTCCTTCGGCTTCGTCGTCACTTCTTCGGTGGCCATCGCCGGCGTGCTGCTCGTTTTCTGCTATCTCATTGTGCCGTCGGTAGGCGCGATGCTCTTTGCGGATCGCATCGGCCCGCGCCTGGCCATCGGCTGGACGATGGGCACGCTTGTTTCGGCGCTCGGTTGTTACCTCAGCGTACAGATGGATACTCCCACCGGTGCCACCATCGTTGTCACGTTTGGCGCCGTTCTCGTGGCGATGTTCCTGCTCCACCTCGGCCTTCATCATGGCCGAAAGGGCAATCCGCTGGCAGCAGCCCATGCTGCCGTGGGCGAGGTTCAGGCGACGAAACTGGAATCGTAATTGCCAGCTAACTGAAGAGTGTGCGTAATTCGATAAGCGAATAGGTACGCGGATGACGCGGATGCAGCGGATTTCCGCCGATTCTTTTTCGGGTTGAGCCGCGCTGATCCGTCGCATCCGCGTCATCCGCGTACCTATTTCCTCTACTTTGCAGGCGTTTCTTTTACGCACAGGCTTCAGCTAACTCACAGCAGGCAGACGCGCCCCGGCAAGATCGTGATTTTGCCGATGGTCTACGAAAAAGTAGAGCGCCGCGCCGCATTCCTTGTCTCTGCCTGCGCTTGCTGCGAACGCGGCGACAAAGGATGAGGCGCGGCTGCTTTCTGCCCCAGTTTTTTTGCCGTGGACGTGTTGACAAATTTCGCTGAGTTTGGATAGATGCTTGTACCTATTTTGAAACCTTCACGAGAGACCCGTAAGAGACTCGCTTACCGGCTGAGGCCGCGCACATTTGAGGAGATCATTCCGTGAAAACAGGATTAGCGCTCGGAGTACTTTTGGCGGCACAAACCTGTTTCACCACGTTGTACCAAGCGCAGGCTCCCAGCTTGGCAGGCCGGTGGGCAGTCACCGTTACCTTCACTGACTCAACCCGCCGTGCGTTGCGCTTTGACGCGCATGCCGCCGGTGCGGGTTCTCTGCTGGTGCAAGACCCGAGATCGAATATGGTGGAGCCCGCCGAACCGGCGGCGGCCAAGTGGACACAAGGCGAAGAGCAGCGGGTGACATTCGCTGGCCCCGTTGAGTTTCCGATTGGCAATGTCGGACGCCTCGCAGGAACCTTGATCTGCAAAGGCAAATTCGACGCTGAAAACTCCATCTCGGGTGAGGTTGCCCTCTTTCCACCTGAACAAGACCCAAAAGACCCGCAAGCCGTGCCGTCCAGAACCGGGACGTTCAAGGCGACGCGGATCACGACCACGCAAATATCACGCTGAACTTCTGACTTGCAGTTCAGCCTCAGCCGTTTTGCTGTAGGCGTTTTGCTACAGCCGCTGTCGGCTGAGCGACCAACGTTGGTCAACCTAATCATCAAGAAAAGAAAATGCGCCGCAGACTGCGGTAACGCAGCTGCCGTGGTCATTGCCAATCGTCTGATGCAGTTATCCAAAGGAAAAAAATGAAACACACACCCCACACTATCACTTCGTTTTCGCGCAGCCGCCTCGTGCTGGCCGTCTTGTCACTGGCTCTTCTGGCGTTGCTGGGCGGACGCCTCATTTCGGCGCACAAGGGGCAGGCATCCGCCCCGCCAGCGCAGCAACAAGCGCAAAGTGTGCGCGCGGCCGTCAGCGGCGTGCCGACACACTTCGCGCCAGCCGCGCCTGCGGCCCCGGCAGCGATAGTCCAAACAGTCATGGAGAAGGTTGAGCCCGGCGCGCGACGACGCTCCGAAGAGGTGTACGGCCCCTTTGATTACGACCTGTTCCTCGCACGCGAAAAGAACGGCGAGTTCCCGCCGCAGAATGGCCCGGTGCCGCCGGATGCGCCGCTCGACAGCTTGACCAATAACAACACAGGCAGCACCGCCACTTCCCAATTCACCCAGAGTGAAACCTCCGTCGTGGCCTTCGGCAACACGGTGGTCATCGGCTTTAACGACTCAGGCTCCAATGCCGGCGGCACCAACAAGTTCACCGGGTTTACGCGCTCGACCGATGGCGGCAACACCTTCACCGACGGCGGCCAACTGCCGACCAATGCGGGCGGCGATGCGGGCGACCCCGTGCTCGCGCGCAACGAAACGACCGGGCGCATTTATTTTGCGACCTTGGGCTTCAGCGTCCCCACGATTCAGGTGTTTCGCTCCGACGACAACGGCGCGACCTGGATGGTGCCGGTCAATGGGACGCCCGGCGGGGCGAGCGAGGACAAAGAGTGGATCGCGGTGGACAACTTCGCTGGCGGCGGTAATGGCAATGTCTACTTGTTGAGCCGCAACTTCGGCGGCGGCGCTGGCATTTTTATGTATCGCTCGACTGACAATGGCGCCACCTTCGGCCCCAGTGGCGGCACGCTCATAGTCGGCGGCAGCCAGGGTGCCTACGTCGCCGTCGGGCCAGATCACGCGGTCTATGCGTTTTGGTTTGCCGGCCCGACCATACAAGTTCGCAAGTCCTTAGACTTCGGGGTGACCTTCGGCGCGGCTGTGACCGTGGCTTCCGGCTTGGTCGGCGGCACGAACGGCGACCTCGGGTTGACCGGCATTCGCCAGGGAACCGCCGTCGCGTCAGGCTTTCGCAGCAATGAGTTCCCGCACGCCGCCGTCAATCCCGTCAACGGCAACATCTACGTCACCTACAACAACGACGGTCCCGGCGCGGACAAGGCGGATGTGTTCCTCGTGCAGTCCACCACCGGCGGCGCGACCTGGAGCGCGCCTGTGAAGGTCAACGACGACGTGACCACTACTGACCAATTTCAGCCGACCCTGGCAGTGACCCCGGACGGTTCGACGCTCGGCATTTTCTACTACAGCCGGCAGGAAGACACCGTCAACAACAATCTATTCAAATACTACGGACGCATCGCCGCGATCAGCGGTGCGACGCTCACCTTCGCGCCCAGCCTGGCGGTCAGCAGTACGGCGTCGTTCCCGGAATTCGGCCGCGACAGTTTGATCAACAGCGTCTATATGGGCGACTACAACACGGCTTTCGCCACCCCGGGCGCGTTCCACGTCGTTTGGTCGGACAACCGCGACGATCTGGCGGGCGGCGCGCCGCGCAAAGACCCCAACGTCTATTACCAGAAAATTGCGCTGGGCTTGACGGTGACGACCACAGTGCCGGCGGTCGGCTCAGTTGTGTCCACCATCCCCTTGAGTTACGTGGTCAACTTCAGTGATCCGATCCAGGTCGGGACGGTGCAGGCCAGTGATTTTACGGTGGACGGTGTGCCGGCCACCTCGTTCATCGTCAACACGGCGACGCAGGTGACTTTCAATTACAGCAGTATGCCGTTCTCCACGCAGGGGCTGCATACGATGGCGATGGCGGCAGGCGCAATCCTGCGCGACCCTGACAGCAACCCGTTGAATGCCTTCACTGGCACCTTCCGTTACGACACACTGCTGCTGCAAGTCGTTTCAACCGTGCCGCCCTTTCCCAACGGAGTCTTTACCTTGCCGGGGCCGTTCACTTACGACGTGAACTTTAACGAGCCGGTTGATCCGGCCTCCGTCCAGACGGCTGACCTGATGCTGAGCGGCATCGCGGGCGCTAACGTCAGCGGCGTGACCGTCTTGCCGGGCAATACAACCGCGCGCTTCACGCTCTCCGGCATCACGGTCGAAGGGACACTGACGGCGAGCATTGCGGCGGGTCTCGTCACTGATGCGTTCGGCAATCCGGGCGCGGCTTTCTCGGCGATGTATGGCGTGGACATCGGCACGGTGTCCTACCCGACGCCGCTGCTCGCCAAGAACCCGCTGGGGTCGCTGGTCTATGACCCAAGTATTGCGGGGACGATCAATATTGCCGGCGACATTGACAACTTTACGCTGAACATTGATCCGAACCAGACGATCACGCTCGTGGTGACGGCAGTCTCGCCGGGGCTGCAACCGTCGGTCACGCTCCGCGATCCGGGTAACGCCGTCATCGGCAGCGCCACCGCGGCGGCGGCGGGGCAGAACGCTCTGCTCCAGACCGTCGCCACCACGTCTGGCGGCACGTACACGATGAGCGTGACCGGGGCCGGCGGCACGACCGGCAATTATCAATTGCAATTGATCCTGAACGCCGCGCAGGAGGCCGAAGGCACGCTGGCCGGCGTGACCAACGACACCCTCGGTACCGCGCAGAACATCAACGCCTCGTTCATTACGCTCCAGACCGCACAGGCAAGCGCCCAGCGCGGCGCGGTCACGGGTGTGTCAGACAACGCCAATTATTCCGCCGCCGCCGTGACGCCCTCCTTCGAGGACATCAGCGGCACAGGTACCGTCATCGCCGGGCTGACGAATCAGGACGACGCCAGCGTCTCGATCCCCGTCGGCTTCACCTTCCCCCTCTACGGCTCGAACAACACGACTGTCTTCGTCAGTAGCAACGGCTTGCTGACCTTCGGCACTGGCAATTCCGGCTTCACGAACGCCGACCTGACGACCACGCCGACGCAAGCCGCCATCGCGCCGTTCTGGGATGACCAGGACACGACTGGCGGTGTGGCCGGCTCGAACGTCTTCTCCCAAGTTCTCGGTGCCGGGCCGACCCAACACTTGACCATCCAGTGGAACAAGGTGAAGTTCTTCTCCGGCGGGACGGCGGGCGACACCTTGACTTACGAGGTGCAACTCTTCGCCGACGGGCGCATTCAGTTCAACTATCAGGACCTCGTCTCCGGCACGGCGGCGGGCAACAACGGGGCCAGCGCGACGGTCGGCATCAAGGGCGCTGGCGCGCAGGGGCTAATGCGCTTGCTGTTGGCCTTCAACAATGGGCCAAACGCCTTCGTCGGCACGGGCCAGAGCACGCTCATCTCACCGCCCAACCCCACACCCGACCTCTACTCCTTTACCGCGAGTGCCGGCGATGTCGTCACACTGGGGGTGAAGGCGTTCGGTATGGCTACGGCGAACGTAGCCTTGCTCGACTCCGGCGGCGTGGTTGTCGCCACGGGCGTCGGCGGCTCCACCAACCTGGATAGCGTCGTCAACAACTTCGCCATTGGCGCGGGCGGCACTTACTACGCCCGCGTGACCAGTACCGCGAGCGCGGCGGCCTACAACCTGGTGGTGACCCGCAACGCCGCCTTCGACACCGAAGCTAACGACACCTTCGCTACCGCGCAACCGCTGGGCGGCAACCGAGGCGCGCTGGGCGGCATTGCGCCGCAGATGACCTATCTAGCCGCCGCCGTGCCGTTCGCGTTCGAGGACATCAGCGGCACGGGTACCGTCATCACGGGACTGGACGGGCAGGACGATGCCAGCGTCTCAATCCCCGTTGGCTTCAACTTCCCCTTCTTCGGTGTGAACAACACGAGTGTCGGCGTCAGCAGCAACGGCTTGCTGACCTTTGGCGGCACTGATAGCACCTTCACCAACGCCGATCTGACGACCTCGCCGGCGCTGGCTGGTATCGCGCCGTTCTGGGACGACCAGTTCGTTACCGGGTCGGCCAACTCGAAGGTTCTCGTTCAGGTGCTCGGCTCAGGCGCCAACCAGCACCTGACAATCCAATGGAATCAGATCAGCTTCTTCAGTGGCGGTACTGTCGGCGACACCCTTACCTACCAGGCGCAACTCTTCGCCGACGGGCGCATTCAGTTCAATTACCAAGACCTCGTCTCCGGCGGGGCGGCGGGCAACAACGGAGCCAGCGCCACGGTCGGCATCAAGGCCGCTGGCGCGCAGGGGCTAAATCGCCTGCTGCTGGCCTTCAACAATGGGCCGAACGCCTTCGTCGGCACGGGCAAGAGCACGCTCATCATGCAACCGCCCGGCGACGACTGGTATAGCGTCACGCTCGGCGCGGGGCAGGCGATGCTGGCCGCGCAAACCAGCACGCCGGCTGATGGGCCGGGCGAGTTCGTCAACGTGCTCAATCCGCACATCGAGCTTTACAGCCCGGCGAACGTGTTGCTCGCCAGCGGCGTGACCTTGGGCGATGGCCGCAATGAGAGCCTTTCGCTGGGCGGCTTGGCGCCCGGAACCTACCGCCTTCGCGTCACCAGCGAAGCGAACACGACGGGCGAGTATTTCCTGACGGCAATTGCTTGTCCGTCGTACACGCTGTCGGGCTTGCCAGGCGGGACGGCGGGCACGCCTTACAACCAAACCATCACGGTTAGCCCGAACGTGGGCGGGCCGTTCACCTTCACTTCCAGCGGGACGCTGCCGCCGGGTTTGACCCTGTCGAGCGGCGGCGTGCTGAGCGGGACGCCGACGACCACGGGCACGTTTAACTTCACCGTAATGATCAGCGGTGCGGGCGGCTTTGCGGTTTGCGGCGGCAGCCAGAGCTACAGTCTGGTGGTTGCCTGCCCCGCCATCACGCTCGCGCCCACAAGCCTGCCCACCGGCGTGCAAGGCACAGCCTATAACCAAAGCGTGACTGCCAGTCCGGCGGGCGGCAATTACACCTATGCGGTAACGACGAACATCCTGCCGCCAGGGTTGAGCTTGAACCCAACGACAGGGGCCATCACCGGCATACCGAGTGCGCCAAACAATTACGCCTTCGTCATCACGGCGACCGGCTTTGGCGCGTGTACTGGTTCGCAGGCGTATAACCTGCTGATCACAGCCACCTGCGGGACGATCACGGTGAATCCGGCGTCGTTACCCGGCGGCGTCTTGGGCGCGGCCTATAGCCAGACCGTTTCGGCGACGCCTGCGGCGGCGTACAGCTTTGCGGTAGTCAGCGGCGCGCTGCCGGGCGGCTTGACGCTGAATGCCGCGACGGGCGTCATCAGCGGCACGCCCACGGCGGCCGGAACCTTCGTGCCGACGATCCGGGCGACCGGGCCGGGCGGCTGTAGCGGCCAACGGGTTTACGTGATTTCGATTGCGTGCGCGACGGTGACCGTGAATCCGCCGAGCTTGCCGAACGGCAATGTAGGTGTGGCGTACAGCCAATCGCTGTCGGCGAGTCCGGCGGCGGCCTACACGTTCAGCTTGCAAACGGGCAATCTGCCGCCGGGAGTCACGCTGAACAGCGCGGGCATGCTCAATGGCATCCCCACGGTGACGGGCACGTACACCTTCACGGTGCGCGCGCTCACCGGCAGTTGTTCAGGCACGCGCCAATACACGATCAGCATCAACCCGTAGCGCGATTCAATATTGCTTTCGGCTGCCGGCGCGATTTGTCACGCGGGCAGCCGAAAGCAGGCGGCTTGGGTTGAGCGATCAAAGTTACGCCGTGATCAAACGAATGAGCCGTGGCAACCAGTGCATGGAGTTCAGCATTTAGGCTGTCCGGACGCGCGTAGCGCGCCAAACAAGCTAAAGCCCAAATCCACGGTTAAGGACTGATGGGGGTCAGTTGAGCTAACTGCTTGAGCGCAAACTCCCACCAGTCGCGGAACAGGTTCTCTTCCGAGAGC
>JAYUCP010000093.1:0-2444 GCA_043740245.1 Acidobacteriota bacterium
GCCCAAAGCGGCGCAGGGGGCTGGTGCATACGCACCTGCGCTTCGCGCACCGCCCCAGGAACAGTGATCAGAGCAGAACTAAGAAGGGGGACACACCACAGCCAGCCGAAAACCGGGATTGTAGTAACGGTAGCCCGGCGCGCTGTAGCGACGACCGACGGCGCGCGCAACGCCAACGTCGCCGAACCACGAACCGCCCCGCAGGACACGATTATTATTCGTATCCAGGTTTTCGTTACGCGCCTTTTCCTGCGGCTTGTCGTAATCGCTCAAACACCATTCCCAAACGTTGCCGCTCATTTCCTCTACGCCATAAGGCGATGCGCCATTGGGGAAAATACCCACTGCGCTGGTCTGGCCGATGCCCGTTTGGTGGACATTGCCTTTCGCCGAGTCGAACTCACCCGTGTAAGGATAGATCCGCCCATCCGGCCCGCGCGCTGCTTTCTCCCATTCAAACTCGGTCGGCAAACGCACCTTCCATTCGTCAATCTTCCGCAAGTCGTATCCGCCGCCCCAGCGCCACGACAGCCAGCGGCAAAAGGCGATGGCCTCATACCAATTCACCGTGTCGCGCGGATGATTGTCGAATTTGAAAGACTGCTCGGCAGGTTGGCGGCCGTCTTCATCCGCAGCCAAGCCCTCCCACCAACGCGGGTCGCCGTAGCCGTTGTCTTCGGCAAAGCAGCGGAACTGCGCGTAAGTGAGCGGATAACGGCTGATCCAAAAGGCGGGCAGTTCGAGCTTGCGCGGCTTGGCGGCCCAAGTGTCATTGGCGAGGCCGTACTGAAACGCGCCGCCGGGAATCTCCTTCCATTCAAGGTCAGGCAAACCAGCGCGCGTGCGGCCCACGCCCGGACGATTGTCTAAACCTGCCAAGGTCAATTCGCGTCCGAGCGCAGCGCGCGCTTTTGCCGCTGGCGTGCGTTTGAGGTCAGCCAGCAGCGGCGGCCATTGTTCACGCAACCGCGCGCGCGTGGCATCAGCCAGCGCCGCGCCGCTGCGGTTGATGCAGCGGGCGGCCAGTTCGGGCTGGGCTTCGGCCAGCCATTCCACCACCGGCGAGCAATCGTCGCTGTGAAGCCCGGCCAGCAAAATCGCGGCCTCTTCCCAGTTGGTGCGCGCCCACCAACGATCAGGCGGCCAGATGCTGGCGGCGCTCAAACGCCCGGCGTTGATCTCGCCGTCCATGTACTTGGCGGCGAAGTATTCCTGCAACAGTTGATGGCTGAAACGCACCTCGTCGCCCACGCTGAGCAAGCTGGCGCAACCGGCCAGATAAAGCAGCCGTTCGTTCAGCCAGGGCAACACGGCGGTTTTGGGCAGCACGGTCAACGCGCCGCTGGTTTCGTCGTCAGGCTGGGCGGTGGCGCGGCGCATCTGCATTTCATAGGCGACGCGCGCCAGCCCGTCGGTCAACGGCGTTTGCTCTTCGTCGGGGATGCGCTCGCGCCGCAAGAGCGTCTCGACAAAAAGCTGGAAGAGTTCGCCGCGATTGTCCGGCAGCTCCTGCTGTTCGGCATACACGCTGGCGAGCATCAACAGCATGTACGGATTGCGCGCCAACTCCATCAACGAATGCTGGGAATGCTGGCCGCGCACTTTCTCTTGCCAGAGGCGGTCCTGTTCGCCGGAAGTCTGGCTGTAAACATCCGGGTTTGTTTTGGGAATCTCCGGCGCGCTAAAAAATTGCTCGAAGCTGGCCCCGGCCTTTTCCCAGACTTCCCAAACGGGGCGCAGCGCCGCACCGCCGGCCAGTTTCCAAAACAACGCCTCGCCTTGTTCGCCGCCCAGATAGTGTTTGACGAATTCCTGAATGCGCGGCGGATCGAGCGGCGTGATGTTGATGCGGTCGAACTTGAGATCGAGCGTGTAATCCAAGGCGCGGCACGAAACCACAGCCAGCAAGGCCGGGTGCTGCTGAATGAACGCTTGCACCTGCCGGTATTTGTCTTTGTGCTGCGCGGCGGGCAACTCGTTCAAACCATCCAGCAATAGCGCCGCGCGCTTCGTTTTGAGCAGTTCATCCAGATGCGTACCCAACTCGCCCAACTGTCCGGCGATGAATACCGGCAAGTCTTGCTCGGCATCCGTCCAGCGCCCCAACCGAATCAGCAGCGGGATGGGCGCGTTGATGTTTTGGCGCGCGCGCTCGACCAACTCCGCCGCCAGCTTCCACAACGTCGTCGTCTTGCCGCCGCCCGGTTCGCCGAGCAAGACGGTGCGCCGCAAGTGTCGAATCTCCGCAACCGCATTTTCAAAACGGCGACGCTCCTGCATTTGCTCACGCGCCTTGCCCATCGGCAGCAACTCAAAAACGGCCCGCATCTCGGCGCGGCGCACGCGCTGTTGCGATGAACCGGCCAGCGGCGTGTATTTCTCCGTATTGAGCAACTCTTTCAGCTTCAGCCGTTCAAGGTAGGCCAACTCCAGCGTTCGCGGCA
>JAYUCP010000094.1:0-14865 GCA_043740245.1 Acidobacteriota bacterium
CCACAACACGGCCAGCCGCACCAGCAACAGATTGCCCAGCAACATGCCCACGGCCAGCGTTAGGTTGGCGATGTGGCAACTCCACCAGATGTGTGCTGGTGTGCCCCAGTTCAGATAGTCCACCAGGCGCACAACGAAAAAGCCGAGCGGAATGAGGCCGCAGAGCCGAAACCAGCGCGGCAAATTCGCGGCCTGGGTGATGCTGGAAGGAGTTCTCATTGCTTGGTTCTCCGTCAAAATCTGTTGAATGTGTAAGCGGTGAAACTAGCGCAGCTTGCAACACGTCTTCAATTGCGCGCAATGCTTTTTTACATCCTGCCCCGGTTGTTTATAATGCCCGCGCCCGCTAGCAAACACAGGATGGCCCGCAAAATGATCTGGAGCAGCTTTAAGTTATGGATACGCTCTTACAACTCTTCTTCAAATACCGTTGGTCTACGTTTGCCAAAGGCCAACTCGGCTTTGCCAATCGCCCTGCCTGGTGGGTGCTGGTGCTGTTGGCGCTGGCGTTGGGCGCGTTGATTTACTTTGTCTATGTGCGGCCCAACTATCGCATCAGTTCGCTCAACCGCACAGCACTGATTGCACTGCGCACGGCGCTGGTCGCCTTGCTCGCAATCATTCTGATGCGGCCGGTCGTGGTCATTCCTTCAGTGATTCCCAAAAGCACCGCCGTGGCCGTGCTGGCCGATGATTCGCGCAGCATGACCTTGAAAGACGAGAATGGCCGCAGCCGTTTGGATGCGGCCAAAGACCTGCTCAAACCGGATAGCAAATTTTCGAAAAGCCTCGATGACAAATTCAAAGTCAGTCAGTACAGCTTTGCCGCCAGCGCCACCAAACTCAAAAGCCTGGACGAACTGAAAGCCGAAGGCACGGCGACTGACCTCGCCAATGCAATGCAAGAGGTCGTCAAAGACTCGACCGGCTCACCACTGTCGGCCTTGGTGCTGTTGACGGATGGTGGCGCGAATACGCCGCGCGATCTGGCGGCGCAGTTGCGCGAATTGAAAGCGCGCAACCTGCCCGTCTTCACCGTCGGCGTGGGCAGCGCGGAACGCTTCAAAGATGCCGAACTGGTGCGCGTCACTGCGCCGCGCCGCGTGCTGGTCGGTTCGGCGGTGATTGCCGAAGCCTTGATCCGTTTGAGCGGTTACGGCGCCACCAAAGTTTCGCTGGCGGTCAGCGAAGACGGCAAAGCAGTCAAGACCGAAAATTTCGACATCAAGGCGAATGAAGCGCAGACCGTCACCCTAGAATTCACGCCAGCCGCGCCTGGCACGCATCGTTACACGTTTGAAGTCAAACCGCTCGACGCCGAGACGACGCTCGAAAACAACGCCCAAGAGGCCCTGATTCAAGTCACCAACGATCACCCCAAGATTTTGCACATCGAAGGCGAACCGCGCTGGGAATACGGCTTCATCCGCAAGGCTTTCAGCAAGAATGAAAAGAATCTGGTGCTGGTCTCGTCCCTGCGCTCTGCCGATGGCAAGTTCTATCGCCAGGGCGTCGAGAGCGGCAGCGAGTTGGAAAAAGGTTTTCCGCTTAGCGACGAAGAGTTGTTCGGCTATCAGGGCCTCGTCATCGGCAGCATCGAAGCCAACTTCTTCACTTACGATCAACTGAAATGGATCGAGCAATTCGTCGCGCGGCGCGGCGGCGGCTTTCTGGCGCTGGGCGGACGCCATTCGTTCGACGCGGGCAAATACGCGAATACACCGATTGCCGATCTGCTGCCATTGCGCCTGGACGACCGCCCCGAAGAGCCGGAAGTCGAAGCCGTTTCAACATTCAAAGCCGCGCTTACCCCGCGCGGGCGCACACACGCCGTCACCCGCTTGGCCGAAGACCGCAATCTGAGCGCGAAAGCTTGGGAGGAACTGCCCGCGCTCACCGTGCCCGAAACGTTGACGACGCTCAAACCCGGCGGCACGCTGATTCTGGAAGCGCGCAGCATTCAAGATAAAACCCGCGCCATCCCGCTGTTGGCGGAAGAGCGTTACGGACGCGGGCGTACGCTGGCCTTCACCACCAACGACACCTGGCGCTGGCGCATGGAGATGCCTTCGCAAAGCAACGCGCACGAGACGTTTTGGCGGCAACTGCTGCGCTACGTCGTCAGCACCACGCCGAATCAATACGAAGTCGCCGCCGAGCGCGATGTTTACGCCGCGGGCGACGTGGTCAGTTTGCGCGGCGAGGTCAACGACAAGAAATGGGAAGCGGTCAAAGACGCCGTCGTCACGGCACGCATCACCAAGCCTTCCGGCGCGAGCGTGGAGGTGCCGCTCAAGCTCAATTTCAATGAACAGGTCAGCGATTATCGCAGCGAATTCACGCCCGATGAGAAGGGCGTTTACAAACTGGAACTCACGGCCAAACGCGCGGGCGCTACGCTGGGCGAAGCGCAATCCAGCTTCCTGGTCTCTGACCGCACGCGCGAATTCAATGACGCCGCGCAAAACGTCGAACTGCTCAAACGCATCGCGGCTGAAACCGGCGGCAAGTATTACCCGCTCGCGCGCGCCAGCGAGATGCTCGAAGAGATCACCCAACTGGAAGGCAAAAACTCAGAACGCGTGAGCAAGGATTTGTGGGATATGCCGATCAACTTTTTGTTGTTGATTGGACTGGCGAGTGGCGAGTGGTTTTTGCGCAAGCGCAAAGGCTTGGCCTAAAGCTGAAGGGACAAAAAATGACTGCACCCAAATTAGCCACATCACCTGTCCGGGACATTCTGGCAATGCTTGATTCGCTCACGCCGGGCAAGCGCCGCATCCTGACTGGTGTCACTTGGGAGGAGTACGACGAATTGGTCAACTCCTATCAGGATCAGGCCAGTTTCAGAGTGTCTTTTATTGAAGGGACGTTGGAAGTTATGCCCACCGGAATGCCTCACGATAAGTACAAGGAATTCATCTTGCGCCTCGCCTCCGCGTTGGCTGAAGAGTTGGAAATTGATCTTGAAACAATCGGCTCAACCACGCTCAAGCGCGACAAACGGCGTGTCGGCGCCGAACCTGACACCAGCTTTTATGTCCAACATGCCACGCAAATGTTTGGCGCGCGCAAGCTGGACCTGGAACAAGACCCGCCCCCCGACATCGTTGTCGAAGTTGACATCACGCATCCGTCTTATAGCAAACGCCCAATCTATGCCCGTTTGGGCGTCCCGGAAATTTGGCGCTTCGATGGAAAAAAGTTTGAGATCAATGAACTGGTGAAGGGCGAATACCGCGCGCGCGGCACAAGCGTAGCCTTCCCCTTTCTGCAAGCGAGCGACCTGCTGGCGTTCATCAATCAAAGTCTGACCGACGGGCAAACCAAAACACTGCGCGACTTTCGCGTCTGGGTGAGCGCGCATAAGCCCGCCCCGGCAACTAACTGAATTCTGCTTGAAAGAGAACCTGACCATGCGGCTGTTTTTCTCGACAATTTTCTGGCTTTGTTCCTTTGCCACCAACGGCTGCGCACAAGAAACTGGCCTGCGCCCCCCAGCGCAAAACCCCGCGCCCACGCCAGCCGAAACCAAACCCGCGCAACGCCTGCCCGCCGACCCCAACAAATACGCCGTCGTCATCAGCGGCATCAGCGGCGAAGAACAATACAGCAAGAAGTTCGCCGAGTGGACAACCAAGCTGCGCGCGGCGCTGCTCGACAAGCTGGGCTTTGCCGAAGATCACACCTTCGTGCTGACCGAAAGGCCGGTGGAAGCAGCCAAAGAATTGCGCGCCAGCGCCGAAGTCGTGCGCCAGACCTTCGTGCTGTTGCGCAATACCATGAAACCGGAGCAGCAACTCTTCGTCTTTTTCATCGGGCATGGCACCTACGACCCCAACAGCAAGATCGCCAAGTTCAATCTCGTCGGCCCAGACCTGGGCACCAATGAATATGCGCAGTTGATCAATGCGCTGCCCGCACGCAATGTCGTCGTCGTCAACATGGCCAGCGCCAGCGGCGAATTCATCAAGCCGCTTTCGGGCAGTTTGACGGGCGGAAATCGCATCGTCATCACTGCAACACGCAGTGGGATGGAACAGAACGCCACGCGCTTCCCCGAACATTTCATCCATGCCCTAGGGGCGCTCGGCAATACCGAAGCCGACACGGACAAGAGCGGGCGCGTTTCGGTGATGGAAGCGTTTGAATACGCAACCAAACTGGTCGCCAAGCAATTCGAAGGCAAAGGCAATCTCGCCACCGAGCATGCTTTGCTTGACGACAACGGTGACGGCGCGGGACATCAAACCGCCGAAGCAGGCGATGGCGGCCTGGCTCGCGTGACTTACTTTGATTCCCTACCCCAACAGCAAGCCGGTGGCGATCCCGTGCTGGCCAAGTTATTCGAAGACAAGATGCGGGTGGAAGGCGATGTCGAGCGCATCAAGGCGCGCAAGGCGCAATTGAACGAAGACGCCTATTACGACGAACTCGAAAAATCATTGATCGAATTGGCCCGCATCGGACAAGGCATTCGCGCCAAACAAAAAGCAGAAGGAGCGAGCAAGGAATGAGACGCAGAACGGTCCGGCAAACTGTTAGTTTGCCGGAGGCTGACGCAGAGAACCAACCGGGCCGCCAGGGTACGAATAGCCAAGGCTACGGCAAACTAACAGTTTGCCGTACATTGCTTGCGCTCTGCGTGCTGGCCGCTTTCTTCACCGTCTGCGCCTGTGTCGCCGCGCAGGAAATCACCATCGAGACGGCTGAAGAAGAGTTGCAACAAGGCAAATACGAATCCGCCGTCGCCCAATTCAACAAGCTGCTCGCCGCCAAAGCCGATGATGAACGCGCGCAACAAGGGCTGCTGCGCGCCTACCTCGAAACGGGCAAATACACCGAGATAGAAGTAACCGCGAAAAAATATCTGACCGGCAAAGCCAGCAACGCCGTCGCGCGTTTGGCCTTGGCCGAAATCGAAGCAGTGACCGGCCGTTATGCCGAAGCCTTGAAAGACTTCGAGCGCGTAGGCCAGCAGGTTGACGAAGCCATCAAAAAGGCCGGTGACAAGGAAGAGGCGTTGGAGGCCGTCAAACTGCAATTCCCGCTCAATCTGCGCGCCAATTTGCGGCGCGGCGAATTGCTGCGGCTGACCGGTAAAGAAGAAGAAGCCCAATTCGCCTTTCAAGCCATCGTCAAGTTTTACGAGGACAACGATGCCGAACAAGCCGAGTCGTTGACCAGCGTGGCGGCGGCGCTGGCTTATCTGGAAAAGTATCAAGAGGCGAAGGATATGTACCTCGACGCCATCGCAGCGGATGAGAAGTACATTGACGCGCATATCGGCGGCGGCGAGTTGTTCACGGCGAAATACAACTACGCCGAGGCGGCGGATTTTTTCAAAGACGCGCTGGAAATCAATCCGAACAGCGCGCGCTTGCACCTCGCCATCGCCCGCAACAAACGGCTGGAAGGCGGCGAAGCACTGCAACAGGCGCTGGCCAAGGCGCTGACGATCAATCCCAATCTTTACGAAGCCAAAATCATCCAGGCCAGTCTTGATCTGGAAGCCGAGCGTCACACCGACGCGGCCAAAAAGATTGACGAGGTGTTGAAGCTGAATCCGAATGCGTTGGAAGCGCACGCGCTGCGCGCCGCCTCGCATTGGGTCAACCACCGTTTGCCCGATTACGAAGCGGCGGTCAAAACCGTGCTGGCGGTCAATCCGCGCAACGGCGAGTTGTATGAAACGCTGGCCCGCTTCGCCACGTCGCAACGGCGTTATGCCGAATCCATCGTCTTCCTGCGCAAAGCCGTCGAACTGACGCCCAACCTCTGGTCGGCGCATCTGGCGTTGGGCCAGGCCTTGCTGCGCAGCAATCAGTTGAAAGAAGGCCGCGACGAAGTCGAGTTGGCCTTCAAAAACGACCCGTTCAACATCTGGGCCAAGAACACGCTCGACCTGCTGGATTCGATGGCCGATTTCCGCGATCACAACGCGGGCGAATTTGTCATTCGCACCAACGCCAAAGAGAGCGATGTCATTCAAGGCTACGCCGCCGAGTTGCTGAATGAAGTGCACGAGAAGCTGGCCGCGAAATACAAATTCACGCCCAAGAGTCCCATCGTCGCCGAAATCTTTCCGAACCACGACGACTTCGCCGTGCGCACGCTGGGCCTGCCGGGGCTGGAAGGCGCGCTGGGCGTGTGCTTCGGGCAACTGATCGTGCAGGATTCGCCTTCGGCCCGGCCCGGCGGGCAATTCAATTGGGGCAGCACGCTCTGGCACGAATACACGCACGTCGTCACGTTGCAGATCACCGATCACCTCATCCCTCGCTGGTTTTCAGAAGGCCTGTCAGTGTTTGAAGAACACAACGCGCGGCCCGGTTGGGGCGACGATTGGAATCCGTCGCACTTGAAAGCGCTGGCCGATGGACGCTGGTTCAAGATCGCCGACTTGGATGGCGGGTTCATGCGGCCCAAACGCGGCGATGACGTGCCGCTGGCGTATTTTGAAGCCTCGCAGATTTGCCAGTTCATCAATGACAAATATGGTTTTGATTCAATCCTGGCAATGCTGCGCGGTTACAAAGAGAAACGCCGCACGCCGGAGATTTTGCGCGAAGTGTTGAAGCTGAGTGAAGAGGAATTTGACAAGGCCTTTGCCGCTTACATTGATGGCAAGGCCGGCAAATTCGTCAAGGCGCTCGAATCGAGTTGGAAAAACAAGGCGCTGGCTGAAATGAAGAAAGAAGACATCCTGACGCAAGCCGCCGCCCAGCCGGATGATTTCACGTTGAACCTGCGCGCGGGGATGCTTTACGTGCAGGACAAAAATCCTGACAAAGCGATTCCGCATTTGAAGCGTTGCATCGAGCTATTCCCCTATCAATCGGGCGCTGGCAATGCCTATGAATTGCTGGCGGGAATTTATGAAACGCGCGGCGACAAAGCCGCAGCCGTCGAGATGCTCGAAGCGTTGGTCAAAGTGGATGAAAACAACTACGATGCCTTGACGAAGCTGGCTAAGCTGAAGCTGGAACAAGGCGACAAAACGCGGGCGCTGGAGTTGTTAAAGCTGGCCTTTTTCGTCAACCCATTCGATCACGCGGAGCACACAGCGGCGGGCAATTTGCAACTCGAAGCGCAGCAGAACGACGCGGCCATCCGCGAGTTCGGCGTGGCGCTGGCGGCCAATCCGCCCAATATCGCCGAAGCGCACTTCAATCTGGCGCGCGGGTATATGGCGGCGGGCAAAGGCAAAGAGGCGCGGCGCGCGGTGTTGAAGTCGCTGGAACTGGCGCCGGGTTTTGATAAGGCGCAGGATTTGTTGTTGAAGTTGGTGGGCAATCCGTAATTGGAAATTGAGGATTGGAGATTGGAGATGGCTGCAAAAGCAAAAAAAGCCAGACGGAATTTTTCGAGCTTCACATTGCCGGAGGCGTTGCAGGAATTGCAGCTTTCCGAATTGCTGCGCTGGGAAATCCAACCACAGCCTTTTCAGGCCAGTGCTTTTCTGGATGAACGGCTGCGGCGGCTGGAGAGGAACTTCGATTTGGCCTTTTCCGAAAGCGCCAAAGAACTCTTGATTGATGCTTACTGCGAGGAAGTGATTGATCGTCACCCGCGCTTGAAAATCTGGAAGTCTGCATCCTTACAAAGCGACGAGTTGACAGGCTTGGTGGATTATCTGGTCGCCCCGAAGATGGCTTATGTGACCAAGCCACTGTTGTGCGTAGTCGAGGCCAAGAAAGACGATTTTGAAAAAGGCTTGGCGCAGTGCCTGGTAGAAATGAAGGCTTGCCGGTTGAACAACGAACAAGCCGGCTATCACTTGGATATTTACGGCATTGTTTCTAACGGCGGGGTCTGGCAGTTTTATCAACTCACAGTTGCCGGCCAGGTCTTTGAGACGTTGCCGCATTCGCTGAGTAACATGGAACAGATGTTGGGTGTACTCAACTACGTGTTTACCAAATGCGAAGAAAACCTTCCGGCACAGTTCAAGCTGGCGCAAGCATCTTGAGGGAACGAGGCTATGAAAAAGCAGTTCATGCAAAAACACCGGTTCATCGTCACTATCGTCAGCTTGCTGCTGATCGCCGGGCTGGCGCTCGCCCAACGTCCGCAACGCGGCGGCGGCGGGCGTCACAATAAACAGGGCGTGGATGCGCCGCCCGAATACGAAAACAACCTGCCCAAGCTGCAAAAGGATTTGTCCGGGCGCTTCACCTTTGCGCGCGTCCGTTTCGACACCAGCCAGTATGCGTCCGCTTACAACTACAACCTGCAACTTGGCGACGGCGGGCCGCCGTGGTCGCACGATTATCCGGCGGCGGGGCGGCACTTGATGAAGATCATCGCCGAGACTTCCAAGACCGATGTCACGCTCGACACCAACGAACCGATCTTCTCATTCGATGATCCACAGTTATTCAAATACCCGTTTGTCTATTTGTGCGAAATCGGGTTTATGAATCTCAACGATAAGGAGATTGCGGGCCTGCGCGAATATCTGCTGCGCGGTGGTTTTGTGATGGTAGATGACTTTCGCGGCCCAAGAGATTTCGCCATCTTGCAAGCGCACGTCAAACGCGCCTTCCCTGAACTTGAGTTAAAGAGGCTTGACCTCTCGCACCCAGTCTTCAATTGCTTCTTCTCGATTAAGACGCTTGATCTGGCGCCGATTTATGGCGGCGGCTATGGTTCGCGCGAAACGGTGAATCCGGAATTTTGGGGCTTGGAAGACGAAACCGGTCGCTTAATGATGGTGGCGGATTATAACTATGACGTGAGCGACTTCTGGCAATTTTCCGACAACCCGTTTCGCCCCATCGAAGAAACCAACGAAGCGTATAAATTCGGCGTGAATTACATCGTGTATGCGCTGACTCACTGAACAACGAACCACGGGGAACACAGGGAACACGGGGAAAACCACTTGTTACTTTTCAGTTTCCCCGTGCGCCCCGTGCGCCCCGTGCGCCCCGTGTTCCCCGTGGTTGAATACAAGAATTCGAGACGAAAGGAATCACATAAACTGAATGGCTGTTGACACACAGGCGATCCGCGACGAGGAGTTATTGAACAATCTGTCCCACGCCCGCGACCGCATCATGCGCGAGGTGCGCAAGGCGATCATCGGACAGGACGAAGTGATCGAACAGGTGCTGATGTCGCTCATCGTCGGCGGACACACGATCATCACCGGCGTGCCGGGGTTGGCGAAAACATTGCTCATCCGCACGCTGGCGAACGTGCTTGATCTTTCGTTCAAGCGCATCCAATTCACGCCCGACCTGATGCCCGCCGACATCACCGGCACCGAGATCATCGAAGAGAACCGCGCGACCGGCCACCGCTCCTTGCAATTCATCCACGGCCCGGTCTTCGCCAACATCATCCTCGCCGACGAAATCAACCGCACCCCGCCCAAGACGCAAGCCGCGCTGCTCGAAGCAATGCAGGAAGGCAACGTCACTGTGCAGGGCACGACCTATCCGCTGCCCAAACCCTTTTTCGTGCTCGCCACGCAAAACCCCATTGAGATGGAGGGCACCTACCCGTTGCCCGAAGCGCAGCTCGACCGTTTCATGTTCAACATCCGCATCGGCTACCTGACCGAAGCCGACGAGATCGCGGTGGTGAAGCTGACCACCTCGGTGCAGGATGTGACGTTCGAGCGGTTGATGGGCGCGGAGGAAATCCTGGCCTTCCAACGGCTGGTGCGCAAGATTCCAGCCGCCGATCACGTGACGCGCTACGCCGTGGACATCGTCACGCACAGCCGGCCCAACACGCCCAAAGCGCCCGACTTCATCAATCGCTGGCTGACCTGGGGCGGCGGTTTGCGCGCGTCGCAGTTTTTGATTCTGGCGGGCAAGGCGCGCGCGATCTTGCACGGGCGCTACAACGTGTCGTGCGAAGACGTGCGGGCGATTGCCGGGCCGGTGTTGCGGCATCGCTTGCTGACGAATTTTCAGGCGGAGTCGGAGAAGGTGGATTCGGACGCCGTTATCAAAAAGTTAATTGATCACGTGCCTGAACCGAAGTCCGGGCTGTAGTCTAAGGTGAATTGTCATGTGGTGGCAGCGTAAAACCGAAACCGAGCAACCAGCCAAAGCGGCGGCGCAATCTTCCGCGCCGGCCGTCTCGTCCACTTCCATCAATCGCTTCCTCGCGCCGGAAGTGTTGGCGAGCATCAACTCGCTTGAGTTACTAGCACGCACCGTCGTCGAAGGCTTCATCGCCGGTCTGCATCGTTCGCCTTTCACCGGCTTCTCGACCGAATTCGCCGAGTATCGCCAATACCTGCCCGGCGATGATCTGCGTTATCTGGATTGGAAGCTGCTGGGGCGCACCGACCGTTACTACATCAAGAAGTACCGCGCCGACACCAACTCGCAATGCCACATCATCATTGATGCGTCGGGTTCGATGCGCTACGCGACCGGGCCGGTCAGCAAGCTGCAATACGCGCAGTTCCTGGGTTCCTCGCTGGCCTATCTGATCAACCGGCAGCAGGACGCGGTCGGCCTGATCGCGTTTGACGAGACGGTGCGCACGCACGTGCCGGCCCACGCGCGCACCGGCCACATGCGCACGATCTTCGGGCGGATGGAGCAACTCGAACCGGGCAACGAGACCAAGCTTTCCAGCGTGCTGCACGAAGTCGCCGAACGCATCACGCGGCGCGGCATCATCGTCGTGCTATCTGATCTTTACGACGACGCCGAAGCCGTCATCAGTGCGTTGCAACACCTGCGCTTCAAAGGCAACGACGTGATCGTCTTTCAACTGCTGGACAAGAACGAACTGGACTTCGATTTCACCGACCCGGTCTTGCTGGAAGACGCCGAGACCGAAGAGCAATTGCACGTGCTGCCCGATGTGCTGGCCGACGGGTATCGCCAAACGATCAACGCGCACGTCGCGCGGCTGAAAGAGGGTTGCGCGGCAAACAAGATTGACTACGAGTTGCTGACGACGGATAAGCCGCTGGATTTTGCGCTGTTTTCGTTTTTGGCGAAGCGGGCGCGGATGTGAAGCTCTCGTGAAGGAGAAGAGATATGCCAGCGCGGGATGTTTACCACGATGAAGTGGTCAAAGCCTTGCAGGCTGACGGTTGGACAATCACTGCCGACCCGCTGCGCATCGGATACGGCGGGCAGAACTTTTACATTGATCTCGGCGCTGAGCGTAATCTGTTGGCGGCGGAAAAGGGCACGCAAAAGATCGCTTGTCGAGATCAAAAGCTTTCTGAACCGTTCGCGCGCGCATGATTTGCACGAAGCTATCGGTCAATACAATTTGTATCGTGACATCCTGTCTGAAGCCGAACCGGAACGCAGTTTATTTCTGGCCGTGTCAGAGAAGATTTACGACCAGTTGTTCGCGGAGAAGTACGGGCAGTTCGTCATCAAAAAGCAGCGGCTCAATCTGGTGGTTTTTGATGCTGCGCAGGAAAGGATCACTGAATGGCTACAGCAGTAACAATGGACAAGGCCGCTCGCTACCGCGACATCGCGCGCCGCGTTGTGACGGAATACGCCAGCTATAAACTTTCCTACGGCGAGATTACGACGGAAGCTGTCATTGATGAGACGAATGACCATTACTTGGTTACACACGTCGGTTGGGATAACAAAGGCCGCCGTGTCTATGGCCCGGTCATTCATCTTGACCTGATTGGTGAGAAGCTCTGGATTCAGCAGGACAGCACCGATTGGTGCGTGGCTGATGCGCTGCTGGAAGCCGGCGTGCCAAAAACAGACATTGTGCTGGGCTTTCAACCGGCTGAGGTGCGGCCGCTGACTGAATTTGCCGTAGCTTGAGGCGCAACTTGCGACTACCAAATTGGAGGTTATGAAAATGGAAACAACAGGCGTCACACTTGAGGCAGTCATTCCGCCAATGCCGTATCCGTCATCTGGCGAGTCAGGTTTCAAACTGAAACAGATTGATGTCGCTGCGGCAATCTCGCTGCTTGAATCGTTCTACGAAGAGGATGAAGCTGAGCAGCGTGAGACTTGGCAAACGTTGCAGCGCGCGCTAGCAGAAGAACGCCCCTAACGACAGGAAGCGGCGATGAGTAAGATTATCGTGCTCGATTCAACGCCACTCGGTTTGATCTCCAATCCGCGCAGTTCGCCAAAAGGCGACGCCTGCAACGAGTGGATGCGCGAGCAATTGCTCGGTGGCACGCAAGTAGCCATTTCTGAAATCGCTGACTACGAAGTGCGGCGCGAGTTATTGCGTGCAAGTAGAACGCGCAGCGTCGCCAAGCTGGACGGTTTGAAACAGACGCTCAATTACCTGCCGCTCACCACGCCAACCATGCTCAAAGCCGCTGAGTTTTGGGCACGCGCGCGGCAAATGGGCAAGCCCACTGCCAGCGATCACAAGCTGGATGCCGATATGATTCTTTCGGCGCAAGCGGCTTTGCTTACGGACGCGGGGCACGAGGTCGTCGTGGCAACCGCCAACGTCGCGCATCTGTCGCTCTTCGTGACGGCGGCCGAATGGCAGGATATTCAATGAAGCTCGCCCCGGGCAGCGTGATTGATGTGGTAAATGTCGAGCCGCTTTCTGGCTATCAACTGAAGCTTCGCTTCAGCGATGGCGCTGAGCAAGTCATTGATTTCGAGCCGTTCCTGCGCAAGGCGCGTCATCCACAGATTCGCGCCTATCTCGATCCGGCCCACTTTGCCAATTTTAGGCTTGAGTATGGCGATCTGGTTTGGGATGACTACGATCTCGCCGATCTTTACGAGAACAAGCTCTGATGTCGTTTCTCAACCCACTATTTCTACTCGGACTCGCCGCCGTCGCCGCGCCGATCATCGTGCATCTGGTGCGCCGCACCCGCGCGCAAAAAGTCGAATTCCCTTCGCTGATGTTCGTGCGCCAGGTGCCGCAACGCACCATCCGGCGGCGCACGTTGCACAACCTGCTGCTGTTGCTGTTGCGCACGCTGGCGTTTCTGTTGCTGGTGATGGCGTTCACGCGCCCCTACTTCGGCAACGGCTCGGCGGAGAGCGAACGCGGGCAGCGCGCCAACGTCATCCTGCTCGACACATCTTTCAGCATGCGTTACGGCAAACACTTCGAGCAGGCCAAGACGCGCGCCAAAGCCTTGCTTGACGAAGCGCGCGGCAACGAACGCTTCGCGCTGGTCAGTTTCGGCAACAGTTATGAAGTGCTGAGCCGCTTCACCAACGACACCGCCAAGCTCAAAGCCTTGCTTGACGCCACACCCGCCGGTCTGGGCGGCACCGATTACACGCAAGCCCTGCGCGGGGCCGAGACGCTGTTCAAGGAAGCCAACACGACGAACAAGCGGCTGCTGCTGCTTTCCGATTTTCAGGCCAACGGGCACAACACGGCGGACGCGGCCTTCCGCTTGAGCAAAGACATCAAGCTGGTCACGCTTGACGTGGGCGAGGCGAATCAGCCCAACCTGGCCGTCGCCGATGTCGCCGCGCAGCCGCTGATTTATCAGGCCAAGTACAGCGACAAGCTGAGCGCGCGCATCGCCAATTTCAGTGACGAAGCCAAAGAGGGTGTGCGCGTTGAACTGAACCTGAACGAGCACGTCGTCGAAAAGCGCGAATTGAAGATCGCCGCACGCGACACGGCCACCGTCGAATTCACCGGCTTCAACCTGAACGAAGGCATCAACCGCTGCGTCATCCAGATCGAGGGCGATAGTTTCCCGGTTGACAATCGCTTCTTCCTCACGCTGCGGCGCGCCGAACAGTTGAAGGCGCTCGCCATCGAGACGGCCTCGCGCGGGCGCAGCGAGAGTTTTTATCTGCGCAACGCGCTGACCACGGGCGAGAACCTGCCCTTCGCGCTGACGGTCAAAACCGCCGGCTCGGTCAATCCGGGCGAACTGCCCGAATACAAAGTCGTGCTACTCAACGATGCCGCCATCAATGCCGCGCTGGCGCAGGCGCTGCTCAAATTCGTAGAAGCGGGCGGCGGCCTCGTCATCGCCGCTGGGCCGCACACCGAAGCGGGCGCGTTCAATGCGGCGCTGCAACCACTGCTGCCCGCGCAACTGGATGCGCAGGTCAATCTGCGCGGCGAATACGTCTCGCTCAGCGACATCAAGGTTGACCATCCCGTCTTTGAAGTCTTCCGCCAAAGCGGGCGGCTGGCGTCGGCGCGCGTGTTTAATTACTGGCGCGCGACAACCAAAGAAGCCGCCACCGTGCTGGCGCGCTTTGAAGACGGCAGCCCCGCGCTGATCGAAAAGAGTTACGGCAGCGGCAAGGTGCTGCTGTTGACCACGACCTTTGACGCGGGCTGGAACGATCTGCCTTTGTCGCCGCTTTACCTGCCGCTGGTGCGCCAGATGGCGCGCTACCTGGGCGAACGCGAAGAGCGCGCCTGGCAACCGCTCGGCCAAACCTTCGCGGCGCGCGCGGCCAAGAACGGCGAACCGCCCGCCGTGGATGCGCCCGGCGGTGAACGCCTGACCGAACGCAATCAAACCGCCACAGGCGAATTACTGGTGCAGGCGCGCGAGAACGGCTTTTACCGGCTGCGCTATCCCGAAACTTCGGAGTTCACTGCCGTCAATCTGGACAGCAAAGAATCCGATCTGACGCGGCTGAACGTGGACGAATTCGTCGCGGCGGTGACGGGCGCGGATGCGAAGGATGTGGCGGCTAACGCGGCCAACGCGAAGCTGAGCAAGGAAGAGATCGAAGCGAAACAGCGTGTGTGGTGGCTGTTGCTGCTGGCGGCGGCGGCGTTGTTTGTGGCTGAGGCGGTGTTGTCGCGGCGGACGAAGACGGCGCGCGTGATTGGTTGAAATGGCGACTGAAAAGGCACGCCAAACTCTTGCACCAGATTCGCGCCAAGTTGCGCGCGCGGGAGTATGAATTCGCCCTCCCGCATTTCTACATTGAA
>JAYUCP010000095.1:0-5982 GCA_043740245.1 Acidobacteriota bacterium
CAAACAACAACGAACCGGCCACCAGGATCGCCGTCATCTTCGGCGAGGGCGGAAAGACCAGGAAATAGCCCGCGACGAACGCGAGATAAATGGCGATGCCGCCCATCAGGGCGGTCGGGTTTTGGTGCCAACGATCCTTGCGCGGCGCGGCCACAAAACCGTGGCGATAGGCCTGCGCGCGCACCAGATAAGTTAAGCCCAAGCTCAGCAGCAGCGTAATAATGCCGCCGCCTGTAGCTCGCAACATGATTTTTCTCCAGGGGGTAAGATTGATTGAACGGATGGCACCTTGATCCGCCTGACAACTCCGCGCAGATGTAGGGCAAACTGTTAGTTTGCCCGGTCTCGGCAGCCAACGCTTCGCGGGTCGCCAGTTTTTCGGCAATCGAGCCAGGGCAAACTAACAGTTTGCCCTACCTCTGCGGCTTTACGTATCGCTTGACTTATTGCGGATGACCAGCCGGTAAACCAGCAGAATGGCGAGCGCGCCGAGCAGCGAAAGAACCCAGCCCGCGCGGTAATGCCGGTGCAGCACGTAATAGGCGACAAACGTGCCGAGCGCCGAGCCGGCCAAGCCAATGAGCGCCGTGACGAGCAGCCCGCCCGGGTCTTTGCCCGGCATGAGCAATTTCGCCAGCGCGCCGATAATCAAGCCGAAGATCAGTTGTCCGATTAGGTGAAACATCGTGGCCTCCTTTGTTGCCGGATAATTTTACGAAGAAACTGAAACAGCCCGGCCACACAGTTGAATCACAACCGTGTGGCCGGGCTTTACGTATCGTCAGCGCTGGTTACTTCTTCGCGGGAGCCGCCGGTTTGGCGGGCTTGGCGGCTTTTTCGGCCTTGGCGGCCTTTTCGACGGTGATGTTATTGACCACCGATTTGGCGCCGCAGCTCTTGGCGATGCCGGTCACGCCGCCCTTGCTGCCGCCGTTAGTGGCTTTGCCGGTGAAGGTGGCGACGCCGCCGCTGACCGCCACGCTGAACCCTTGCGTCTTCAGCTTCGGCGCGGCGGCGAGTTTCGTCTGAATGCACGATTGAATGTCGCTGTCGCTCTTCGGCGCGGGGGCGGCCTTAGCAGCCTTGGCCGGTTTGGCTTGCGGTTTCGCAGTGGTTTGCGGAGCCGGTGTTTGGGCAAAGACGCCCAGTGCGAGCGCCGCCGTCAAAGCCAAAATGTAAACGATGTTTGTCTTACGCATGAAAAATATCTCCTTGTTCTCGATGGTCTTGAAACCGTTGGTTGCCGGCGTCGTGGGGTGATTGACGTCCAATCGCGCGCGCCGCCTTTGCTCTGGCAAGGCTAATGCCACAACGGGCTTGCTGGTACAGGGCAGGCCGGGCGAAAGCGGCAACTGCTTGTGCCCGTTAGCGAGAAAAGATTTGTGTGCGCGCGCGCGGCCAGCGTGGCGGGTTGTTCACGAAGTCGCGTGACACGCAGGAACGCCACAGTTGTGGCAGAGTTGCATTTTGACGCCGCCTGTCGTTGGCCTGTGTTCGCTACAGTGACCACCTTCGCACAGAAGATCGCTGCCGCTACTTCCGCGTCGCCTTGCGCGGCGGCATGCCCGCAATCGAATTCAAATCGCGCCACAGCAATTCGGCAAAGCGCGCCTCATTCACTTTGCCTTTGCGGCGCTGGCCCAGCGGTTTGAGCAGGTTCGACCAGCCCAGCGAGGGCGGCGTGGCCAGCGCTGCACCGGCGGCGGCCTGCAGGGCGGTGCGATAAAGTGCATCGTGTGGATTGATGTCATAGGCAGCTTGGAATTGCGCGCGCGCCTCGTTTGTGCGGTTGGCTTGCCAGTGCATCCAGCCCAGGCTGTACAAGGCGGCGTCAAAATGCGGGTCAAGGCGGACGGCTTTTTGCAGGTGCTTCAATGCTTGCTCTTCGCGGCCCTGTTCCCAGTAGGCGCGTCCGACCAGGTAATGCATCTCCGGCGTGGGTTTCAGATTGAGCGCGCGTTTGAGGTGGATGACGGCTTCTTCGAGTTTGCCGTGGCTGATGAGCAGGCGGCCCAGGCTGTAATGCGCGGCAAAAGAGTTGTCATCCAGCGCCAGCGCGTGTTGCAAATGCGTGCGCGCCGATTCGGTCTGGCCTTCGTCGCTGCTGAGCAAACCCAACAGCAGCAGCGCGCCGAAATGCTTGCTGTGTTTCAGCAGCGCGCGTTGCAAATAGGGGGTGGACTCGGCGGCCTTGCCTAGATGGAAGTAGTATTCGCCGATGGTGTAACAGAGTTCGGCGTTGTGTTCATCCAGTGCCAGCGCGCTTTCCAGCATGCGCAAACCGCGCCGCGTGCGGCCTTCGCTGATGAGCAGCGTGCCTTCTTCGACCAGGTCAATGAACTGTTCGCGCTGGTCGCGTTGCGCGCCGCGATAGGCGCCGATGAGCAGATCGCAGCGTTCATCCAGCCGTTCGCGTTCGGCGGTCTCTTCGTAATGGCGCGCCACGCGATTGCGCCAGCGGGTTTCCAGTTCATCGGCATCCACCGCGCGCATCTCGGTCAGAATCTCGGTCAGCGACTCCAGCATCATGTGATCGTAAAAGCTGCCGGTCGCTTGTTGCTGCGCCAGTTCGAGCAGTTGCTCGAAGCGGTCGTTGGCGCGCGTGAGGGCGCCTTCGAGCGCGCTGATGCGTTCGAGCAAATGCTCTTCAAGCGGATTTTCAGGCCCCTCAAAAAGCGCGCTGTCGAAGGTATGCGAGACGAGCAAGAGCCGCGTGCCGCAACCTTCGCAATAGTCGGCATCGAGCGAGTTCGCCTTTTTACAGCGTTGGCAGAAAATCATTGTGGGATCAGTAGTCGGTAGTCGGTAGTCGGTAGTCGGTAGTCGGCTCACGGATAAAACCGACTACCGGCTACCGGCTACTATCTTTCAACCGCCAGCGCGACGGCGTTGCCGCCGCCGAGACAAAGACTAGCAATGCCGCGTTTGGCGTTGCGTTTTTGCATTTCGTACAAGAGCGTCACCAGCACGCGCGCGCCCGAAGCGCCGATGGGATGACCCAGCGCGACCGCGCCGCCGTTGACATTGACGCGCGTGGGATCGAGTTCGAGTTGCTGTACCAGCGCGACCGCTTGCGAAGCGAAGGCTTCGTTCAATTCAAACAGATCAACATCAGCCAACTTCCAACCGGCTTTGGCCGCGACCAGTTTGACCGCCTCCACCGGCGCCATCATCACCAGTTTGGGTTCGACGCCCGCGACGGCTTGCGCGACGATGCGGGCGAGGGGCGCGCGCTTCAATTTGTGCGCCGTGTCGAGCGAGGTCACGACCAGCGCCGCCGCTCCGTCATTGATCGTCGAGGCGTTGCCCGCCGTGACGCTCCCGTCTTTACGAAAGGCCGGTTTCAGTTTCGCCAATGATTCCAGCGTCGAATCGGCGCGCGGGCCTTCGTCGGTGTCGAAGATTACGGGAGCGCCTTTGCGTTGCGGGATTTCGACCGCGCAGATTTCGTCTTTGAATTTGCCTGACTGAATCGCGGCGACGGCTTTGCGTTGCGAATTGAAGGCGTATTCGTCCTGCTGCGCGCGTGTCACGCCGTAACGTTCGCACACGACTTCGCCGGTCTCGCCCATGTGCCAGTTGTCAAAGGCACACCAGAGGCCGTCGTGCACCATCGCATCAACGATTTCGCCATTGCCCATACGATAACCGTCGCGGCCTTTGGGCAGCAGGTACGGCGCATTGCTCATGGATTCCATGCCACCCGCGACGATCAATTCGTGATCGCCCAGCGCGATGGATTGCGCGGCCAGCATCACCGTCTTCAAGCCGGAGCCGCAGACTTTGTTGACCGTCATTGCGGCAACTTTGTTTGGGATGCCCGCTTGCAAGGCCGCCTGGCGCGCCGGGTTTTGCCCCAGGCCCGCTTGCAGCACGTTGCCCATCAGCACTTCGTCTACCTGCGCGGCGTCAATGCCCGCGCGTTCGATGGCGTGGCGGATGGCGATGGCGCCCAGTTGGGGCGCGCTGAAGGGTTTGAGCGCGCCCTGGAATTTGCCGATGGCCGTGCGCGTGGCGCTGATGATGACGGCTTCTTTGATGCTGGTTGCCATAACTGCTGAACCTCTTTGCTGGTATGGAAGAATCGCGACGTGTGCGAAGTAAGGGCGATTATAGCTGCCGAAAGAAGAGAGTCAATTCAGCGGACCAACCAGCAACTTGTTCAAGCAAGGCTTTTGCAAAGTCGCTCAAAAGTACGTTCCGACTCCCGCCGCCTGACACCTGAATCCTATTTTTAAGGAAACCAGGATTCAGGAGTCAGGCGGTGGGAGTCGGCGAATGGTTCCGGCTTGCTCCGCTTGAGGACTTTGCAAAAGCCCTGCTTGTTCAACCGTATGACGGCTGCACTGTTGAGCAAAAGGCCCGATTGACAAGCCTCACAGCGTGGTTTAGCGTTGGCCGCCTCGTTCCATCTTCAATCTTGCTGGCAGTCTTGCTGAAAAGATTTCTCGATGAGTAAACCAAAGCATCGCACAAAAAAAGCAGTCGAGCAGACTGTCTCGCAACCGGTCACACAGTCCGTTTCGCCGTCAGGCCGCCGTCGCTTCCTGCTGCTGGGCGCGGGCGCATTGGGCGCGGTTGGCGCAGGCGCATTGGCTTATCAAGCCGGGTTGTTTGGCGGCAGCACGCCCGCTCCTGCGGTAAATCCTGCATCGAGTGCCGCGGCGAATTTCAAGCTCTTGCCGCCCGTCAATCTGACTGCCGATTACGCCAACGCCTTGCGCGCGGCTGAAGAGATCACCAGTCACTATGCGCGCGAATTGCTGACGCCCTGGGCGCTGATTCATGCAGTGCGCGGCTTTGGGCGTGACTTCACGCTCAGCGATGGCACGAAGGCCGTGGAGCATCTGTGCGCCAAATATGCCGAAGAGCGCGAGGTCAACGGCAAACGCTATGTCTGCTTTCAGCGCAATGCCGAAGTTCACGAGAACAGTTTTCTGAAAACCTTTCTCGAGGCCGGCGTCAGCCCTGAGCAAACGATCCGCGTGGGCGCAAACCAATACACATTGCGCGAGGCTGGCGAACACGCCAAGGCGCTCTTTCGCTGCGATCCCACCGACTTGGCGCGTTACGATGCCAAGTTGTTGGAAGAGCATTTGCCGTGGGGCTTGATCGCGCTCTCGACGCTCGTGCCGCCCACGCCGGGCACGTGGACGAATGCTTACGGCGAGAAGATTGATTTGCATCAGGTGCTTGAGCGCGCCTTTGCCGCCTACGAACAAATGTGCAGCGGGTTGCGCAATACGCTGGCGCAGGGCGAAATGGAATCGCTCGAATTCCGGCAAGCGATCAATAAACACAGTTGTTTTGGCTTGCACACGGTTTACGGGTTCTTTGCCTGCTATCAGCACGGCTATCGCCGCAACGACATGCCCGCGCGCATCAGACACCTGCTTGACCTGACGATTTACCGCATGGAAGGCGACGCCAAGGCGCTTGACCGCGAAGCCGATGCCGCCAAGGCGATGGGCCCCGAGGCGATTAAACGCATGGCCGTAAGTCAGGAAGGAAAAGTCGTGACCAGTGGCAGCCCGCCGCCGCAAATTCTGGAAGCCATGCGCTTGCGTTCGCAGATCAAATTGCAGGGGCACATTCTGGAGGCGATCAATTACGGCTTGCTCAACAAACTGTTTACGCTGACACCCGACCAGCAACAGCGCGTCAAAGCGGGCGAACAGGCGTTGTATGAAAGCCTGGTCAAATTGCGCGCGCTCAACCTGGATGAGTTCCGCCGCTGGCATCCGAAGTTTGTCAGCGACGTGGTGATCGCCGTCGGCCACGCGGTGCGCGCGTTGAAACTGTTGACGCCGAATAATCCCGGGTAGTGGCTAAGTTAGGTGGGATGTGTCAGTAGCCCGCGCGTGAGCAAGGGCTTTACTGGCAGCAGCCAGCCCTTGCTCACGCGCGGGCTACTGACACATCCCACCTAACTTAGCCACTACCCGGGATTATTCGGCGTCAACAGTTTCAACGCGCGCACCG
>JAYUCP010000096.1:0-5979 GCA_043740245.1 Acidobacteriota bacterium
CCGAAGCTATCGGCAGCAACACGCCCGTGCGCTCGGCGGCGCTGAATTGCTTCTGTTCGTAAGACGGCGGCAAGCCCGCGCGTTCCGGCAACACCCAAATTTGCAACAACCGCACCGGCTCCGTTTCCGAAGCGTTGAATTCCGAATGCGCCACGCCCGTGCCCGCCGTCATTCGTTGCACTTCGCCGGCGTTGATCAAGCCCGCGCCGCCCGTGCTGTCGCGGTGTCGCAACGCGCCTGCGAGCACGTAAGTGACGATCTCCATCTCGCGGTGCGGATGCGTCGGGAAACCCGTGCCGCCGTTGATCGTATCGTGATTGAACACGCGCAACGGCCCGAACGACAGATTGCGCGGGTCGTAGTAACGGTCGAAGCTGAACAGCCAATAGGCCGACAGCCAATCGCTCTCCAAATGAAACCGCTCACTTGCTCTGATGATTTGCATCGTTTTCCTCCTTTGCTCGATAGCTTGTTTCCCGGTAAACTGCTTCCTGGTTGACAATCCAGCCAAAAAAATTTACTCGTCCGACAGCTTGCCCAACAGCCGGAAGAGCGTCTTCTGTTCCTCGCGCGTCAGCGGCTTGAGCGCCTCGTTGGCAAAGCCGATGACCTCGCCCAGCGTCTCGGCCAGAAAGCGCGCGCCCGCCTCGGTCAGCGCCACCTGTTTGACGCGCCGGTCGCCACAGGCCAGCCGTTCGACGTAGCCCATCTTTTCCAAGGCGTCCACCAGCTTGGTCACATTCGCCCGCGTCGAAACCATGCGCCGCCCGATCTCGGTCTGCGCCAGCGGCTCGCGCGCGCCGTTCAGGATGCGCAGCACATTGTAGTGATTATCGGTCAGGCCCCACTTGCCAAAGCGTCCGTCCGAGGCCCGCCACAACCGGTCGCCCACCCGCATCAACCGGATCAGCGCCTGTTCGGCGACGCTCGGGGTTATTTTTACGCGTTGTTTCGTCATCACGCCGCGCATTATCCACAGCGCCCGCCAGATTGTCAACTGGGAAACATTCAACCGGGCAACTGAATGCCGGACTGTACAGCCGCGCCGCCGCCGCACTAAAATGCCGCGCGTTTCAATCCACCAATTTTTCGGAGTCACCCCCGCTATGCTGCTGAAATCCATCAAACTGGCGCTCTACCCGCTTTTCCGCATCTTCTTTGCGGTCGAATACCACGGCGTCGAAAACGTGCCGCCACGCGGCGCAGTCATCCTCGCGGGCAATCATCCGTCGTATCTCGATCCGCTGCTCGTGTTGCTGGCGGTCGAACGTCCCATCCAGTTCATGGCGTGGGATCTGCTTTTCAAGCTGCCCGTGCTGGGACAGCTCATTCGCGCGCTCGGCGCCTTCCCCGTGGATTTGCGCAAAGGCAAAGGCGAAGCCGCCTTTCAACAGGCCTTGCGCGTGTTGAACAGCGGCGACGCGCTGGGCATCTTCCCCGAAGGCCAACGCAGCGAACAGGGGCCGATGGGCGAATTGCGCACCGGCGTCGCGCGGCTGGCAATTGAATCAGGCGCGCCCATCGTGCCCATCACCATCGGCGGCGCCTCGCGCGCCTGGCCCAAATGGAAACTGTTGCCCAAACCCGCCAAGCTGGTCGTGCGCTTTCACGCGCCCGTGCAACTGGACGCCGCCGAATGCGCCGCACGCCGCGCCGACAAGGAGTTTCATCAGCAAGTAATGCAGCAAGTCGCCACGCACATCAATCGCTCGCTGCGCCCGGCGCTGCAAGAGGCCGCACTGGTAGAGCGTTGGTATGCGCAGCCGCCCTCGAACATTCGCACCTATGAATGGGCGCCGCTGCTGGCCGCGCTGATTGCGGTGTTGGTCGCGTGGCGGCGCGGCACATTGGCGGCGCACAGCTTCGACATTCTGTTGCCGATCGCGGCGTATTACTTTTATCTGGCGGCGGATTTGACGCTCATCAAACCCGCGCGGCTGGCGAAATGGCTGCGCAACTCCATGCCCATCTGGCTGATTTTGCTTTGGCATTATCCGCTCACACGCGCCATCACCGTGCCTGCCGGCGAACGCAACGCGTGGCTCGTGCTGGCGGCGCTGGCGGCCTTCTTCCCTTTCTTTTACGAAGACTATTTCGCGCTGCAAAAGTTCGTGCGCGGCCTGGTGGTGAGTTACTACTTTTCGCTGACGTTGTTGCTGGCGTGGCCGCATCCGTTGGGGACGCTGACGGCGGTACTGAGTTTTATCGTGCTCTTTTGCTGGCGCAATCGCGTGGTCTTTTACCGCTGGACGGTGCTGATTGGGTTGGCTGTGTTGGCGCTGGCAACCACGTTGACGGCAACCGCGCGCCCGCCGTTGCTGGCGTTCGTGGCGCTGGCCGCAGGCATGCTGGCATATCTGCAAACCTTCACTTCGATTGCCTACGACATTCGCCGCGCGGGCAACGTGTCACTCGACAAAGAGACAAAGTGACGGGGCGAATTGACTTCGCCCCGTCCCCTCTTCCCTACCCCTTCTTCCCGATGCGATACAGCTTCGACGCCGTGCGGATCACCAAGTTGTCGCGCACAATCGCGGGCGTCGCCATACACAACTCGTCCAGCGAATTCTTGCCGATGACCTTGAACTCCGGCCCCGCCTGAATCACATAAGTATCGCCGTCCTCATTCAAACAGAAAATCTTGCCGTTGTAGGCCCATGGCGACGAGGTGAACGCGCCCACCGGCACTTCGGCGTCAATGCGCTGACGGCTGTAAATTTCCTTGCCGGTCTTGGCGTCGTGCGCCGTGAAAAACCCGCGATCCAGCAGCGTGTAATAGATGTCGCCATAGATAATCGGCGACGGGTTGTAAGGCCCGGCCTGGCGCTGATACCAGGCGATGAACTGGTTGCTGGTCTCGCCCTCTTTCAACGAGATGTCGCCGCTCGCGCCCGGCTTGATGGCAAAGACCGGCCGCACCTGATCGCCGACGTAACCCGACGCGATGTACAGCAAGCCGAACTTCGTAAACGGCTGCGGGATCGCAATCGAAGACATTCCACTGAACGACCAGAGTTCCTTGCCGTTGTTCGGGTCATAAGAAATCACGCGCTTCGTCGCCGGCACGATCAGTTCGGTGCGCGCGCCCGATTCCCACACATACGGCGTCGCCCAGTTCGTGCCCTTGCCGCGCTCCACGCGCCAGAGTTCCTTGCCCGTCAGTTTGTCGAGCGCCGTCAGGTATGACGCCTCGTCGTTGTCGTTCAACACGAACAGCTTGTCTTTATAAACCACCGGCGAAGCCGCCGTACCCCAGCCGAAGCGCGTCTGCTTCGCTTCGATCTTTTGCTGCCAAAGCGGCTTGCCGTTCAGGTCGAAACAAAACACGCCGACATTGCCGAACAGCGCGTAGACGCGCTCGCCATCGGTCACCGGCGTTTCCGACGCGTAGCTGTTTTTCAAGTGGCGCGAAAAAGCAGGCACGGTTTTGAACGCCTCGCGTTCCCACAGCAGCTTGCCCGTTTTGAAATCCACGCAATAAACCATCCAGCGATGGTCATCTTTGGGCGCGGGCCGTTCGCCGCCGAAATACAAGCCTTTCTTGACGGCTTCCTGCGGCCCGGCACTGACGACCGAAGTCAGAAAAATCTTGCCGCCCCAGACAATCGGCGAGGACCAACCGGTGCCGGGCACCTCGGTCTTCCACACGACGTTTTCGGTCGTGCTCCATTTGTCGGGCAGACCGGCTTCGTCTTTGGCGTCAGCGACGCCGGTGGATTGCGGGCCGCGAAATTGGGGCCAGTGGTCGGATGCCGCAACGGCGAATAGGGATGACGCGATTAGCGTGACGATCAAGGTACAGCGAATAAGCATCGGGATTCCTCCTGATTGATAAACGGAAATTTTGCTTGAAATCCTTGCGAGCGATTGAGTCCTCGCCAGTCTGTTGAGTCCTCGCCAGTCTGTCGGCACAAAGATGATTGCGCCGACAGCAGGGTGACTTTATACTGCGCGCGCTTATTCAGCAACGAGGCCAAACCGATGAAACCAACTGAGCTTTTTTTCAAATCCAATCGCCCGCTTACGCCGCTATCCATCTTCGCGTTGTTGATCGGCACGCTGGAGATGGGCTTTATCTACGCCATCACCCGCACCACCGGGACGGTTCAGTTGGCGCTGACCGTCTTCGTGATGGCGCTGACGCTGCTGGTGGTTGCGCTCTTTTTTGCCGTGTTTTGGTTTCGACCGCATCACTTCTACTCGCCTTCCGAGTACAAGAAGCAATTCGGCGTGCGCGAACACGCCGAAGCAATCTACCAGACCAAAGTCATGGAATATGCTAAAGTGCCGACCTCGAAAGGCAGTGTATTAGCACTAAAGGAAGAAGAGGAAGAAACCACGCTTTCATCTATGGAGGCACGCGATGACGACTAATCAACTCGGAACGAATGGTATGAGCGTGAATAACGAAGACGGCGGCAACGCCAGCCGGGATCTCAATGACGCCCTGCAACGGCTCTTCCCGCATTTCACCACGTCCGAAATCAACACGGTCAGCCAACTCATGGTTACGTATCTGGCGTCCGGCATACGCGAGGGCTGGAACCTTGCTTTGCTGAAAGATTCACAGCACGGTCGCAAGCTGAAAGTGCTCAGGCTGGTGGAAGAGAAAGCGGCGGCGGCCAATTGACGGTGGTGAAGATGTTGCTGGGGCTCCTGGCGGAATCGCGCGCTTGGCTTGGCTTGCCCAAAACCTTTGGTCAGTCTTGAGACGCTCAGCGCCGCGACGCCCAGATCAAGGCGACGCAGTGCAATGCAAGCCCGCGAACAATTGCTCAGAACATCGTGTTCCCATTAGCCGCAACCTCCGGTACCACCTGCAACACGTCCCAGTGCTCGACAATCCTGCCCTGCGCATCAAAGCGGAAAATATCAATCCCCGCCCAATCGTTGTCGCCCGGCCATTGCTGATAACAATGCAGCACGACGAAGTTCCCTTCGGCGATGACGCGCTTGAAATGGACGCGCTTGCCCGGATACCCCACGGCCATCCGCTCGAAGTATTCGATGAAGGCCTGTTTGCCATCCGCCACGCCCGGGTTGTGTTGAATGTAGACCGCGCCGGCGTATTGCGCGATGGCCTCGGCGGGCCGGCACTGATTGAACATCAGGTCGTAAAAAGCCTGCGCCGTCTGTTTGTTCTGTTCAAGCTGTGTGTCCATCCATCAACCTCCGAATTGAACGGTGAGCATCGAAATGGAGCCGCCTTCGATCCCCTCGATGGGGAACGCAACCGGCTCGTCGGTGCCGCGCGCGCCCAGCACGTACAGCAGCGGCAGGTAATGTTCCGGCGTGGGCACGGCGAGCCGCGCCTCCGGCCCCAACGTTTCGTAGTCAATCAACGGCCCATCATCGCCGGCCAGCAACAACGCGCGCACCCGCGCCTCGAATCGTTCGGCCCAATCGTAGGGTTGCGCCTCGCGCTGCCCCCAGGCATACGCGCGCAGGTTATGCACGAGGTTACCGCTGCCGATTATCAGCACACCCTCGGCGCGCAAGGGCGCGAGCCGCTGTCCCAATTCATAATGAAAGGCCGCCGGCTGCGTGGCGTCCAGGCTGAGTTGCACGACCGGCACGTCGGCCTGCGGGAACGCGTGGCAAAGCACCGACCAGGTTCCATGGTCAAGTCCCCATTGTTCGTCGCGGCGGACGGGCAGCGGCGCGAGCAAAGCTTGCACGCGCTCCGCCAACGCCGGACTGCCGGGCGCGGGATATTGCACTTGATAAAGCTCTGGCGGAAAGCCGCCGAAATCATGAATGGTGCGCGGAGCAGCCATTGCCGTCACTGCTGTCTCCGGCACGTACCAGTGGGCCGACACACAGAGGATGGCGCGGGGGCGCGGCAACGCCCGGCCCAGCGCGGCCCAGCCCCGCGTGTAGTCATTCTCCTGCAACGCATTCAGCGGATTGCCGTGCCCAAAGAAAATGGCCGGCAGCAGTTCTGTCATCGTCCGCCTCCGTTCTCAATCGCAGCCACCG
>JAYUCP010000097.1:0-14837 GCA_043740245.1 Acidobacteriota bacterium
GACGATGATCAACGGCCTGGGCATTGTCGGCTGGGGCGTCGGCGGCATCGAGGCCGAAGCGGGGATGCTCGGCCAGCCGGTTTACTTCCTGACGCCTGACGTAGTCGGCTTTCATCTGCACGGCGCGTTGCGCGCGGGCGTGACCGCAACCGATCTGGTGCTGACCTGCACCGAGATGCTGCGCAAGGCCAAAGTCGTCGGCAAGTTCGTCGAATTTTTCGGCGCGGGCACGGCCTCACTCTCGGTCGTTGATCGCGCGACGATTGCGAATATGGCCCCTGAATACGGCGCGACGATGGGCTTTTTCCCGATTGACGAAGCGACTTGCGATTACCTGCGCGCCACCGGGCGCACGGCTGAGCAGATTGAGGCGTTCAGAAACTATTTCCAGGCGCAGGGCATGTTCGGCACGCCGGTGGCGGGCGCGCTTGAATACAGCCAGGTCATTGAACTCGACTTGGCCGAAGTCGTCCCCAGCGTCGCCGGGCCGAAACGCCCGCAAGACCGCATCGAACTGTCCAACCTCAAAACCAAATTCACCGAACTGTTCAGCAAACCGCTCAATGAAAATGGCTACAACAAAGCGGCGGATGAAATGAGCCAGCGCGTGTCCGCCACAACGACGCTGCGCGGCGAGGGCGGCACGGCGACGGCGCAAGCGCTCGAACTCGGTCACGGCGACGTGCTGATTGCCGCGATCACTTCATGCACGAACACCTCAAACCCCGGCGTGATGCTCGCGGCGGGGCTGGTCGCTAAAAAAGCCGTCGAGAAAGGCTTGCGGCCGCAGCCTTACGTCAAGACTTCGCTCGGCCCTGGCTCGCGCGTGGTGACGGAATATCTGAACAAGACCGGCTTGCAAACTTACCTGGATCAACTCGGCTTCAACACAGTCGGCTATGGTTGCACGACCTGCATCGGCAATAGCGGCCCGCTCGATGCCGGCATCGAAGAAGCCGTGGTCAAACACGATCTCGTCGCGGCCTCGGTCTTGTCGGGCAATCGCAACTTCGAGGCGCGCGTGCATCAGAGCATCAAGGCCAATTTTCTGATGAGTCCGCCGCTGGTGGTGGCTTTTGCGCTAGCAGGCCGTGTGGATATTGACCTGACGCACGAACCGCTGGGCCAGGACAAAGACGGCGCGGACGTTTTCCTGAAAGATATTTGGCCGAGCAACGAAGAAGTCAAAGCCGAACTGGGCGCGGCGACGGACGCTGCAACCTACCGCCGACTTTACAGCGACTTCACGTCTGAAAACCCGCTGTGGAATGACATCCCCGGCCGCGCAGGCGATGTTTACGCCTGGGACGAGCACTCCACTTACATTCAACAGCCGCCCTTCTTTGCGGGCTTCACGATGGCGGCGGGCGTCGCGCACGACATCGTCTGGGCGCGCGCGCTGGCGATTTTCGGCGATTCGGTGACGACCGATCACATCTCGCCCGCCGGTTCGATCAGGCCCGCCTCGCCCGCCGGACTGTATTTGCAAGAACACGGCGTCACGCCCGCCGAATTCAATTCCTACGGTTCGCGGCGCGGCAACGACCGCGTGATGACGCGCGGCACTTTTGCCAACGTGCGCATCAAAAACCTGATGGCCCCCGGCACCGAAGGCGGCGTGACTCGGTTGCAACCCAGCGGCGAGCAACTGGCGATTTACGACGCCGCGATGCAGTATCAGCAACACGGCACGCCGCTGGTGATTTTCGCGGGGCAGGAATACGGCACCGGCAGTTCACGCGATTGGGCGGCCAAAGGCACCGCGCTGCTCGGCGTCAAAGCGGTCGTCGCGCAAAGTTACGAACGCATACACCGCAGCAACCTCGTCGGCATGGGCGTGCTGCCGTTGCAATTCAAGGACGGCGTGACCGCGCAAACGCTGCAACTGGACGGCACGGAAGCCTTCGACGTGATTGGGCTGGATGCGGGCCTCAAGCCGATGATGGACGTGACGCTGGTCATTCACCGCAATGGCGGCGCGGCGCAGGAAGTGCCACTGACCTTGCGCATTGATACGCCCATCGAGGTGGACTATTACCAGCACGGCGGGATTTTGCCTTACGTGTTGCGGCAGTTGTTGACACAGAACGTGACGTAAGCGTTCAAGCAAAAGAAATGTACCGTAGGTTGTCTAACCTGCGGAGCACTTAACTGGCGAGCTAGCGCGGAATCCAAAGGGCGTTCTGTCCAAGTGCTCCGCAGGTTAGACAACCTACGGTACATTTCTTTTTCTTGATGAGTTAAAACGCCCCTTCATCGGCTGAGGGGCCGTAAATCGAAGGCACCGGCACGCCATTCATACGCAGGTAAACACTCAGTTGGCCGCGATGGTGGATGAGGTGGTTAAAGATGAAACTGCGGATTGAAACAATCCTCGGCATGCTAAACACAGTTTGTCCGCCTTTCAGCAAAGACCACGCAGCCAGCAAATGCTCATCGCTCGCCACGGCCAATGCCGCGCGGGCCTCAGCCGCCAAAGCGTCGAAGCCTGCAACCAATTCGTCAGTGGTTTTGAATTCCGGCATGCGCCACGGCTCGCCGTCCAGCGGTTCGACATCGAATGCATCGCGCTTGAGCGTCTGTACCAGCCACTCATTCAGCGTCGCCACGTGCGCGGCCAGGCGGCCCAGTGGCATGGATGTCTCGTGGGGTTTCCAATCGAACTTGTCCGACGGCAGCCGTTCCAGGACTTTGCGGGTCGTTGCCATCTCTTGATCGAATTCGGGTAACAGTGCGTCTTTGATTGCCATTGATTTCTCCTATCGTGATTTGCCAAATACTTGCCGCCACGTCTGCCGTGCCGGCGTTACAGGGTTTGCACTAAACTTGTAATTGAAGTTGATGCGGGTGGATTCTAAAACAGAACACGCCACCTTGGCACGCCAGCCTGGGCGCCGGCGAAATTGAAAACCACAGCGGCACGGCTGGCGGCGCGCGGGCGCGTAGACATCGCGCCAGCCCAGTTGTATCTTGACCGCCGGTTCAGCGCGCTGCACGCGGCGCGCCTCGCAACGTTTCATCGAGGAGAAATCAATTATGTCCATCCGCACCGCGATGCCTTTGCTCGCCCGCCACGCCGGCGAATGGCAGGGCGAATACATCTACCTGGATAACGCTGGCAACGTGCTCGACCGGCACGCCTCGCACTTGACCAGCGTCTTTCCCGAAGACGGTTCCGCTGATTACCACCAGACGAACCGTTACACTTGGGCTGATGGCCGCACCGAAGTGCATCAATTCCCCGGCGCCTATCGCGCTGGCAAGCTTTATTTGGAGTCCGAACGCATCAGCGGCTACACCTGGGAGGTGGACGACAAGACGATCATCCTGACCTGGGTTTACAAAGCCGCGCCGGAAAATTATCTCTACGAAATGATCCAGCTCAGCCCCTGCGGCAACCACCGCGCGCGCACTTGGCACTGGTTTCAAAACGGCGAGATCGTCAAACGCACGATCATCAAAGAACAGCGCGTGCAGGCGGAGGCATAGCCGTTGAGTTGGCAACCCGAAGTTGACGAAATCAAACGCCGCGTCGAATTAGCCAAACAATTGGGTGGCGCGGCCAACGTTGCGCGCCAACACGACAATGGCCGCTTGACCGTGCGCGAACGCATTGACCGTTTGCTTGATCCTGGTTCATTTCACGAGACAGGAGCTTTGGCCGGCAAAGCGGTTTACGAAAACGGCGAACTCGTCGCCATCACGCCATCGAATTTCGTCTTTGGCAGCGGACGCCTTGACGGGCGGCGCGTGATCGTGGGCGGCGATGATTTCACCGTGCGCGGCGGCGCGGCGGACGCGGCCATCGGCCACAAGATGAGTTACGCCGAACGCATGGCGCGCGAACTGCGCTTGCCCATCATCCGCCTGGTCGAAGGCACCGGCGGCGGCGGCAGCGTCAAGACGCTCGAAATGACGGGCCGCACCTACGTGCCCGCCAACCCTGCTTGGGACATCATCGTGGCTTCGCTGTCTGAAATCCCCGTCGTGTCGGCTTGCCTGGGGCCATGCGCGGGCCTGGGCGCGGTGCGCGTCGTGCATTCGCATTTTTCGGTGATGGTCAAAAACGTCAGCCAACTGTTCGTCGCCGGCCCGCCCGTGGTCGAACGCGGCGTCGGCGAAAAGGTGACGAAAGAAGAACTCGGCGGCGCACACATCCACGCCCACGGCAGCGGTGCGGTGGACAACGAAGTCGAAAGCGAAGAAGAAGCCTTCGCCCAGATTCGCCGCTTCCTGTCGTACCTGCCATCGAATGTCTGGCAATTGCCCGCGCGCTCAGACAATCGTGACGACCCGCAACGGCGCGAAGAAGAGTTGCTCTCCATAATCCCGCGCGACCGGCGCAAGACCTACGACATTCGCCGCCTGCTCAGCCTGGTGCTCGATCACGATTCGCTATTTGAGCTGAACCGTTATTACGGCAAGCCATTGGTAACGGGCCTCGCGCGCTTGCACGGCTTTCCAGTTGGCATCTTGGCAAGCGATCCCAAACACGGCGGCGGCGGACTCGACGCGCCCGCGAGCGAAAAGATGGCGCGTTTTGTTGACCTCTGTGACACCTTCCACCTGCCCATCATCAATTTCGTAGACCAGCCCGGCTTCCTGATCGGCACGCAGGCCGAACGCGCGGGCACGGCCCGCTACGGCGCGCGCGCGATGGCGGCGGCCTATCAGGCGACGGTGCCGTGGGTCTCGATCATTCTGCGGCGCGTGTTTGGCGTGGCGGGCGCGGCGCACGGCAATGCCCAGGCGCTGAATTTGCGCTACGCCTGGCCGTCGGGCGATTGGGGTTCGCTGCCGATTGAAGGCGGCGTGCTGGCCGCTTACAAACGCGACATCGAAGCCGCGCCCGACCCGGCGGCGCGCACGCGCGAGATCGAGACGATGCTGAATGAATTGCGCTCGCCCTTCCGCACGGCGGAAGGCTTCGGCATTGAGGAGCTGATTGATCCGCGCGAGACGCGGCCGTTGCTTTGCGATTGGGTTGCGCTGGCGTATGAGTTATTGCCGGCGGAGTTGGGCGTGAAGCGGCGCGGGTTGCGGCCATAAACCAGAGTGGAAATTGATACGCGGATGACACGGATGCGGCGGATTTTTGCGGATCAACCAAAAGAAAAATCCGTGGAAATCCGCCGCATCCGCGTCATCCGCGTATCCAAGCCACCCCGGTTTTTGAGGCGCTTGGTTTCGCCTTTTCAAAAGTGTCCGGACATCAGATCAGGGGGCGGGAAAACTTCATCAGCTTCCCCACCTCCTCGCACTTGACCGATAACTGTCTTACGGTTTTTGTTACTTCACCGGCCGGTCGCCGGTTTGCCCTTGCACCTTGGTCATCAGGCGGTCATCCAGACTACAGCGCACATACCAGGTCTGATCCGCCGCCCGCCAGACGGCTACATCCGCCTGCCCGTCGCCGTCATAATCGCCCGGCGCGGCTTGATCGAAATACGGGGCGGCACTCGACCCCCACTCCGTCACCTGATAGCTGTCGCTCGCGCTTTGCCAGACATACCACATGCCCGCGCGCCAGACCGCGTAATCCGTCCGGCCATCGCCGTCGTAATCCGCCGCCACGGGTACATCCGTGCCCAGCCCCCAAGCTTTGGCGCTGAACCGGCCGTCGCTGCTGCGCTTCACCAGCCACGTGCCGGTTGAACGGCGGAAGACGGCCACGTCTGTTTTGCCATCACCGTCGAAATCGCCCGCCACCGGCACGTCGTTGTAAGGCGCATAGGCCGCGCCCCAGGCCACGCTGTCAATGGCTCCATCGCTGCTGCGCACGATGTACCAGGCGCCTTCGCTGCCGCGCCAGACGGCGATGTCCGTCTTGCCATCGCCGTCGTAATCGCCCGGCACCGGCACGTCGGTCGCCAGGCCCCAGGCTTTGGCGAGCGTCGCGCCGTCGCTGCTGCGCTTCACATAAAACGCCCCATCGGACGGACGGAACACCGCCAGGTCAGACTTGCCGTCGCCGTCATAATCGCCCAGCAACGCGACATCGCCCGCCGTGCCCCAGCTTTGGTTCACAGCCCGGTTATCACTGCTGCGCACGATGCGCCAGACACCGTCGCTGGCCGACCACAACGCCGGATCGGTCTTGCCATCGCCGTCGTAATCGCCGTTCAGCGCCAAGGCCGCGCGCAAGGCCAGCGCGCCCGCATTCACCACCAAGGTGTAAGCCCGCGTGCCCGAACAGGTGCCCGCCGTCAGCTTCACCGTGATGTTGTATGTACCGGTCTGCGTCGTGATGCCGCTGATCAGTCCCGCACTGCTCATCGTGAGGCCGGGCGGCAGCGAACCAATTTGCAGCGAGAACGTGCCCGGCACGCTCGCCGTGAGTTGCTGGCTATACGCCACGCCCGCCGTCGCTGGCGGCAACGTGGCCGGACTGATCGTCACTGCCGCGCACGTGACGCTGATGACATACACGCGCTGCCCCGTGCAACCGCCTTGCCCCGTGGCCCTGATGGTGGTCACAAAGCTGCCCCCAGTCGTTGGCGTGCCGCTGATGACGCCGGTGTTGGCATCCAGCGTGAGGCCTGGCGGCAACGCGCCGCTCGACACACTGAAGCTGTAGGGCGCAACGCCACCCGTGGCGCTGACCGTTTGGTTGTAGGCCGTGCCAACTATGCCGCTTGGCAGTGAAGCCGGATTGACGGTGATCGGCGCGCAGGTGCCCGTAATCAGCACATTGTAGCTGCGCGAACCGGTGCATGTGCCGAAGGCCGTGGCGGTGATGACGAAGGCATAATTGCCCGGCGCGCTCGGCGTGCCCGTGATGGCGCCGGTGGCCGGATTCAACGCCAAGCCTGGCGGCAAGACATTCGTCGTCACGGCGTAACTGTAAACCGGCCCGGCCGGCACAGCCGCCACCGATTGGTTATAAGCCGTGCCCTGCACGCCGTTCGGCAGGGATGGCGGCAGCGTGAACGCCGGGCACAGGATCGTCAGGGAGTAATCTTTCATTCCCGAACAATTCACGGCGTCAGTCGCCATCACCTTGAAATTGAATGTGCCCGCTGTGGTAGGCGTGCCGGAAAGCACCCCACCAGGTGAAAGCATCATGCCTGCGGGCAGTGCACCCGTCACAATGCTAAAAGCGGCCGAACCGCCAAGAGCCCCGGCGGCCGTGAAGGTGACCGCTGGATAAGGCGTGCCTGCGGTGCCGTTGGCAAGCGGTGAAGCGGGGTTGATGGTGAATGGGTTACATTGAATCGTGATGCCGCTGGCGATGGTCTGCCCGTCAACCATAGTCGAGGCGCTACCCGCCCCCGGTGCGGTGCCGGTGAAAACAGACATCGCCATGCCGCCTGAGGTAGGCGCGCTGGTTGGCGAAACCGTGCCGAGCGTGCCCGCGAACGCGGTCGTGACGCCGTTCGGGAACGTTCCCATCCCCATCAATGAAGTATCCACGCCATCAGAGTTCTTCTTTAGACTGGCAGTCAGCGCGGACATTCCACCCACGCCAATCGTCGTCGGCGAGGCCGTCAGACCGAGCACCAGCCAGGGATTGAAATCAATCCCGCCCGCGCCCGCATTGCTCGCGCCGTTGGTTGCGCCGCTGCATCCCGCGCCCGTCGCGCCCGGGCCGTAGTTGCAACCCCACCAGTTATTTTCAGCCTTGATCTGCGTGACCGTATTGCCCGCCACCCCGGCGGCCAGATTGCCGACGATGCGATTGAATTTGAGCAGCGCCACACCGTCTTCGGCCACATCCACGCCGGTGTTGTTGCCGGTGATCGTGTTGCTGATGAGCTGCACCGCCTGATTGCCCGTGAAGGGGCCGAAGCGCCATTGGAAGCCGATGTTCGCGCCCGACACGGTGTTGTTTTGATACTTGACCGTCGTCGTCGCCGAAGAGTGCGAGGTGATGCGGAAACCGCGTTGCAAGTTGGTGGCCGGATTGTTGCCGCCCGCCAGATTGGTGAACGAGTTGCCGCTGATGGTGATGTTGCTGCTGTGGCCGTGCGAATTTTCCCAGATGCCCAGAATGACCTGGGGATTGGCCGATTGCGCCTTCAGCACGGTCAGGATGTTCCCGGTAATCTGCAAGCCGTCGTAGACCGCGCCGCCGCTGGTGTTCGACTGCATGCCGACCTGCGTCGAGAATAATGAGTTGGCGGTGTCGCTCACTCCGTCGCCGTCAAACACGAGTTGATTGTTCGCAATCATCTGGTTCGTGCCGAACGAGAAGTGAATGCCGATGTTCTGATTTACATCCGCCGGCGCGACCGTCGCGTTGAGGTCCTGCGCAATCTTGATGTAGTTGTTGATGATCTTCGTGCCGTTGAATGCATCCACGGCTCCCGCCGTGTCGAAGAACATGCCGATGGGAAGATCGAACTCAATGAAGCGAATGTTGGAAATCGTCCAGCCTTGATTCTTGCCGCCATTGAGCGAGTCAAAAAAGAAGACGCCTTCGAGATTCACCGTCGGCAAATCGCCCGGCCCCTGAATTGTCGCGGCGCCCAGCGAGCTGGCCGTGAAGGTAACGTTGTTGCGGTTGGCCGGCACCAGGACGCTGTAATCGTCAAGGTCGCCCGCGATGCCGTTGCTGCCCAGCGCCCAACTGGCCGCCGCGAAAGGCTCAATCCAGTCGAACGTGCCGTTGATGGTGATCGTCGTCCCGCTCGGCGCGGCCTGCACGGCGTTATTGATGCGCGTGTAGTCGTTGTCGGTCGCCGTCGGCGTAGCCGTGTGCATGACCGGGAAGGTAACGACCGTCAGCGGTTTTGTGATGGTCTGCCCATCCACCGTCGTTGAAGCGCTGCCCGTGCCGCCCGTCGTGCCGGTGAAAACGGACAGCGCCTTGCCTGAGGTCGTGGTCGCGCTCGGCGGCGCGACCGTGCCGCCTGTGCCCGCGAACGTGGCCGGCGTGCCGTTGGGAATGTTGCCTGAGCCGGAAGTGTCCACCGGAGTCGAGTTGAAGGTGAGGTCGGCGGTCAGGTTGGAAGTCCCGCCCACCAGGATCGGATTGGGCGCGACGGTCAGGTCGAGCTTCAGCCAGGGATCGGCGTCAACCGCGCCGGTCACGCCATTGGTCGTCGCGGCGCAGCCTGCGCCCGTCGCGCCGGGGCCGTAGTTGCACCCCCACCAATTGTTTTCGGCATTGAGCGTGCCGGTGTAGCCGCCCGCGTCCACTATCACCCCGGCCACGGCGTTGCTGACGATGCGGTTGAAGTTGAGCGTGATGTTGGCGGAGTTGCCGGCGCCGGTACCGACATTGTTGATGCGCACGGCGCGCCCCGCGCCGTTGCGAATGGTGTTGCCCTTGATGGTCAGATTGTTGTTGCCCTCGAAGATGCGAATGTCAGCCGTCGCGCCCGCGGTCGAGTTATGGATGTTGTTGCCGGTGATGGACGACGAGACCAGGTTGAACAAATACATCGCGCGCCCGTTGGCACTGAACTCGTTGTTCGAGATGGTGAAGCTCGCTTGCGAACCATTCATCGTCGAACTGAGGCCGATGCCGGAATCGGCGTGGCCGACGAAGCAGTTGGCGTCAATCAGGACGTTGGTTATCGCGCCGCTGGCGACGAACTCATCGGTGTAGATGCCGGTGCCGCTGGCCGCCCCGGGATTGTTGTTGTTCTGGATCAGGTTCCGTTCGATGGTCGCGTTGTCGCCGCCCAGCAAGACGCCGATGATATTGTTCTGAATGATGTTGTTGCGCAACTGCACGCCGCTGGTGTTGGCCCCCACGATGACGCCCGCGCCGTAAAAGGCGCCGTTGGTGTTGCCTTGCAGCGTAAATCCGTTGACCACAATGTTGTTGGCGGTCAGGTTAAAAGCGCCGGTCGTGTTGCCGACAATGGACTCACTGCCGCGCGCGCCACCGCAAGCGTTGATGCCCGCGTTCGCGCCGGCCAAGGTGATGGACTTGTTGACCGTCACAGCCTCCGCATAAGTACCGGCATAAACATTGACCGTGCCACCCGGCGCCACGGCAGTGATGCCGTTCTGCAGCGTGGCGAAGGCGTCATAGCCAATAGCGATGGCAGGGCCTGCGCCGTCTGGGTCCGTCCCCACCAGAAGGCCGACCCAATTGTCATCTACGTAAACCATCGTCGGATCAGGAGCCGTAATCGCACGCAGGGAGTTATCTATGGCCAGAAAACTGAATTCGTTGTTTGCAAACCAACCATAGCGATTGCCGCCGACGTTGACGCCGATAGTGTCAGTCGGATCGCTCAACGTCCACGTATTCAGCACTGTCCCGCTCATGTTGAGGATGCTCAAGTCCACCGCGAGAATCCCGCTACCGTTGTTGCGGAAGGTATGCAGGAACGTGTACCAGCCGGTCGCGGTAATGGTAAACGGGCTGCGGCCCGGATTTTTTGGGAAAGCGCCGGAGCGATTGGTATTGTTGCTCGCGCTCACCACGAACCGCGGGCCGCTGCCGGTCACGTCAGAGTCATTATAGAAACCGGCATTGAAGGCAAAGTCACGACGATGTGGCCCGCTCGGTTGATTGATCGCCGAGGTGAAATCGAAGCGCGTGTCATTGGTTGAGGTCGCCGCAAGATTCAGATAGATGTCCACCGAGGTTATGTAGCCATTGGCCGGAAATGTTCCGACACAAGCGTTCCCGCTACAGCCCGGGACTCCGTTGTAACCGCCCCAGCGTGTAAACGCACTAGCCGCTTCGGTACCTCCTGCGCCTGAGCCGGTGGCCACCCCGTGAAAGCCGCCGGTTTTGGAAGTGATGCCATTCGTGCCCGAAGCTACCCTTGTCGCATCATTCACCCCGCCCAAAAGATTCCAGCCGCTATTATCTACTTCGAAACCCTGGAAGAATTGCGTAATCGTGGCCGCTTGCGTGGCGTGTATTAACCCGAAGAAGCCGAACAGAGCCGTTGCGGCCAGCACCGCAAATAATGCTGTCAGCAACCAGCGTGTGGCATAACGCGGTTGGAAAAGTAACGTTTGTTTGACAGTGCGCTGAGGCTGGATAGCCAGCCGAAAACGCAGACTTAGCTCATGAAAAAGCTTGATGGATCTCATCGTAAAAACCTCCTGCGAGGCTTCCAGACGAGCTTATGACATAACCCTATGGCAAAAAGACCAACACCAGCCTGACCCGCCACCTCGGGGATGATGGCAAGCCCAATGGCAAAGACCAATACCAGCCTGACCCGCCACCTTGGGGATGATGGCAAGCCCTCTGATACGCCCTCCAGACCCGTCACCTTGGGAAATGCTGCTCGACCAGACGCTCGCGTGTTAGCGTGTTAAACGGTCAGTTGCAGTTGCGTGGATTTCGTGACGAACCCTTAATTTGTTTGTACCCGCATGGTCCGTAAAGGAATACAGACCCGGTTTTTTCCCTAATTGGGATACCTCTGTCTTGCTGTTACTGCCAGGAGAATCGAGGGGGAAAGCGGAATATAGCACTTCAACCCTAAAATTCCAGCCTTATGCGGCTGTTTATTTTTTATGACCAGCACCGTGTTTATCAAATTAGGCTTTCAGAGTGAGTGCAGATTCAAAGCGGCGCGCCTTTTGTGGCGCGCGCAGGTGAAGTGAGCCGGGGATTTCGTCGCAAAACAAAACCTGACCATTGCTTGAACATCCTCGTCACCCTGGCGCGCCGTCCGGCTTCCGCGTACACTCGCGCCTCATCCAAGTTCCGCAACAACGCAGTTCAACCTCAATGCAGTGCCTGACCGTTTGCGCTCACGCTTCGCCGCCTGAGCCGCAAGCCGGAGAGTCTGAATGGAAAGCGCTACCCCGTTGCCCGCCGTCATCGCTGAGGCTGACAGCGCTGTCGCCGAACGCGCGCGCCGCCGCATCACGCGGCGGTTATTGCCGTATCTGCTGTTGGTGTATTTGATCGCCTACATTGACCGCACGAACATCGGCGTCGCTAAGCTGCAAATGCAGGGCGACCTGGGGCTGACCGAAACGATCATCGGCTTCGGCGCGGGCATTTTCTTTTTGGGTTACTTCCTGCTCGAAATCCCCGGCACGCTGATCGTCGAACGCTGGAGCGCGCGCAAATGGATCGCGCGCATCATGATTTCGTGGGGCCTGGTCGCCACGTTGATGGGCTTTATCGGCATGGGGCCGCTCAACGCCATCAGCGCGAAATATCAGTTTTACAGCCTGCGCTTCATCCTGGGTCTGGCCGAAGCGGGTTTCTTTCCCGGTGTGATCGTTTATCTGTCGCACTGGTTCCGTTACGAAGATCGCGGCAAGGCCAAAGCCAAATTCCTGATCGGCATTCCGCTGGCAACAGTGATCGGCGTGCCGCTCTCGCGCACGATTCTGGAAAACGTGCACTGGTACGGGCTGCCCGGCTGGCGTTGGGTCTTCATTCTCGAAGGGCTGCCTTCCATTTTGCTCGGCTGCATTACGCTGGTCTATCTGACCGACCGCCCGCAACAGGCGCAATGGCTGCCCGAGGACGAGAAGCAATGGCTGATCGGTGAACTGGCGCGCGAAAAGGAACAAAAGACCGCGACGGGCGGCGCGAATCTGCGTGCGGCCTTTCAGCATCCGCAAATCATCCTGCTGACTGTGCTTTACTTTTTCGCCGTCACGGGCAATTACGGCTTGAATTTCTTTTTGCCTTCGATCACGAAGAGCATGAAGGGCACGTCCATTCTGGTGCAGACGATTTTGACGACGCTGCCCTATATCTTTTGCATCGTCGCCATCCTGATCATCGGCCCGTCATCTGATCGCACGGGCGAACGCCGCTGGCACACCGCCATCCCGATGATGCTGACGGGCGTAGGCATGGCGCTGTGCGTGCTGGGCGGCGATTATCTTGGCATTGTCGTTTTGGGGCTGTGCCTGGCGGGACTCGCGCCGGGCGGCTATCCGGCGTTCTGGTCGTTGCCGTCGGCGTTTCTGACCGGTTCGGCAGCGGCGGGCGCGGTCGGGCTGATTAACTCGGTCGGCAATTTAGGCGGCTTTGTCGGGCCGTTCATCGTCGGGTATCTGAAGGATTACACCGGCAATTACAAAGCGGCGATGTTGTTTCTGGCGAGTTGTGCGTTGCTGGGCGGATTGCTGGCGACGCAGTTGAAACCGCCCAAGAAAGCGTGAATGCTGTACTCACAACCAGCAAAAGAAAGGCAATGATGAAAACAAAGACTTGGTTGAGCGCTGCGCTTAGCGGCCTGTTGCTCGCGACCGTAGCGCAGGCGGAAATGCGTAAGGACATTGAATTCGCCAAGGTTGATGGTGTGAGTTTGACGCTCGACGCTTACGTGCCCGACGGCGCAGGGCCGTTTCCCGCCGTCGTCATCGTGCACGGCGGCGGCTTCGCGCGTGGCGACAAACAAACGTATGTGCCGCCCTTGTTCGAACCACTCACGCAAGCGGGCTTTGCCTGGTTCACGATCAACTACCGGCTCCATCCACAAGGCAAATTCCCCGCGATGGTGGATGACATCGAGGCCGCCATCAGATTCGTTAAAACGCACGCCAAAGAATACAAAGTGGACTTGCGGCGCGTCGTACTGATGGGCGAATCGGCGGGCGGCGCGCTGGTTTCTTACGTCGGCGTCCGCCAGCAAAGCGCGTTGAAACTGGCGGCGGTCGTGCCGTTTTACGGCGTACACGATTGGGAGTTGTGGGCTAAGGAAGAAGCCGAAGGCATAGTCGGCGCCAGCATCTGGCGCGACGTGTTCAACGTGCCGCCGGGCGATTCACCTGCTGCCATCAAACGCATGCGTGAAGTCTCACCCATCAATCACATCAAAAAAGGCCTGCCGCCATTCCTGTTGATTCATGGCACCGAAGACCCGCAAGTCGCCTACGAACAATCCGTCGAGATGCAAAAACGCATGCAAGCTGCTGGCAATCGCTGCGATTTAATCACCGTGCAAGGCGGGCCGCACGGCATGGGCGTCATCACAAAATTCCCTGACACGAAAGTCAAAATGATCACGTGGCTCAAGCTAACGCTGAGAATGCCATTTACAATAGTACCGGCTACTGACCACTGACCCCGACCACTGACAATTATGAAGCAAAGAAAATCACCGCAAGACTTACGCAGCTTTCGCTGGTTCGGCAAACCCGACCTGCGCTCCTTCACGCACCGTTCGCGCATGAAGCAGATGGGTTACGGCAGCGCCGATCACACAGGCAAACCGGTCATCGCCGTGGTCAACACCTGGAGCGATCTGACCACCTGTCACAGCCACTTCCGCACCCGCGCCGAAGAGGTCAAACGCGGCGTCTGGCAAGCTGGCGGCTTCCCCGTCGAATTGCCCGCGATGCCCGTCAATGAAACTTATATGAAGCCTTCGCCGCTGATGTACCGCAATCTGTTGGCAATGGAGACCGAAGAGTTGCTGCGCTGCCAGCCGATTGACGGCGTCGTGCTGATGGGCGGTTGCGACAAGACGACGCCGGGTTTGATTATGGGCGCTCTCTCGATGAATTTGCCCACGATCTATCTGCCCGCCGGGCCGATGTTGCGCGGCAATTGGAATGGGCAGGTGCTGGGCAGCGGTTCGGACGTGTGGAAGTATTGGGCCGAACGTTGCGCGGGCAATATCAGCGAGGCCGAATGGAATTCGATGGAAGACGGCATCGCGCGTTCGCCCGGCGTGTGTATGACGATGGGCACGGCTTCGACGATGACGGCGCTGGCCGAAGTGCTGGGCTTTTCGCTGCCAGGCGCGTCTTCGATCCCGGCGGTGGATGCCAATCATCAGCGCATGGCGACCAATTGCGGACGCCGCGCCGTCGAGATGGTCTGGGAAGATTTGAAGCCCAGCGACTGGCTGACCATGCAATCGTTTGAGAACGCCATCGTCACCGACATGGCTATCGGCGGTTCGACCAACGCGATCATTCATCTGGTAGCGATGGCCGGA
>JAYUCP010000098.1:0-2435 GCA_043740245.1 Acidobacteriota bacterium
TCAAACAGGCCATCTTCATCAACAGCGCCGTGCCGCTGGCCTTGTTGCTGTGGGATTGGTGGCACGCGCAATTGGGCGCGAATCCGCTGGAATATCTCACGCACACGACGGGCACGCTGACGCTGACCTTTCTGTGTTTGTCGCTGGCCGTCACGCCGCTGCGCAAGGCGCTGGCCCTGCCGTGGCTGGGGCTGTTGCGGCGCACGTTGGGCTTGTACGCCTTCTTTTATGGCTCGCTACATCTGCTGGCGTATATCTGGTTCGACAAGTTCTTCGCCTTCGGTGTGATTTTGAAAGACGTGGTGCAGCGCCCCTTCATCGCCATCGGCATGCTGTGTTGGCTGGTGATGTTGCCGCTGGCGGTGACTTCGACGAACGCAATGCTCAAACGGCTGGGCGGCAAGCGTTGGAACCGGCTGCACAAACTGGCCTACGTCGCGGCGGCGGCGGGCGTGCTGCACTACTACTTGCTGGTCAAGGCCGACATCACGAAGCCGCTGGCGTTTGGCGCAGTGGTCGCGGTGCTGTTGGGCTATCGTGTGTTGAATAAATTTTTGCCGGCGTGGACGCAGCGCAAACCGGCCAGGTCGTTTAGCTGACGCCGTTAAAAGCTTTGCTGACGGTGTGGTGTTTGGGATATAACTGCCGGCGTCGTCACCGCACTTTGACGATACGAAGCAACTGCCACAATGGATAAGGAAGCTATGATGAACACCGCGCCGAATCTTTCGTTACCGCCGGAGTCAGCCGTCACGACTGGCGCAGTTTCAACCACGACCCCAGTGGATGGGAAAACAAACCTGCCCCGCCGCAAGCTGAGCGATGCCGATTGGATGAGGCTGGGCGCATGTATCGCTGGGGCGGCGTATATGGGGTTGGATCTGGCCGGGCGCGCCGGCATGTTTGTGGGCGCGGCGATCGGCCTGCTGGTCGCGCTTGCGCCAGTGATTTGGGTTGAACCCCGAGAAAAGAAGTAAGGCAAAAACAGTCTCGCTCAGCATGCCGTGATCACACTCGCTCTGTTTCAATCACCACTTCCAACGCCGCTGGTTACCCAAACCGCGGCTGGCACGGGCCAATACACCGCGCTCGTCAATCGTGCCTCTCTAGTGAGCGGGTTGCTCTGTCTGGCAATCGGCGTGTATTTGCAATACAGAAAACGCGACCTGCACGAACGCGCCCTGGCCACGCTCCTACATTTCCTGTTTACGGGCTACACCTTCCCAAAAGCGCTTTTCCTGGCGTATTGCGCTTTCTATCCGGCAATGCTGCCGCAGATGTCGGACTATCCTGAGGCGGTGCTGGTCGCGGCCTTTTGCATGCTCTTTCTGGCCTTCTCCTCGCTCAAAGCGGTCTACGCCCCAAAGGCCGAATCCGCCAAAGAACCGCCGCCAGCGCAAAACTCATAACCGGCGTTTCGCTGTTGTCGCCTCGCCCCAACTCCGCGTAATATCCCGCTCGCATCTCACCGCACTTCACGAAACTTTGAACATCCTCAAACGCCTTTCGTAACTCCGCTACGGAAGAAGCCCGCAGCATCGCGCGGAGCGTTCCACCGATGGAAGCATTCATAGTCATCGCAATTTTCCTACTCGCGCTCCTGGCCGCGGCGTTCGCGCTACGCCAACGCAAACCACCCAAACTAACTGGCGCGCCGCAGACCTTTTCCACCGCACAACGAAACGACCAACTGGCTGAATGGACAGGCCCGCGCGGCCTCTTCGACGACCCTGAACGCGACGCCGCATTCGCGCGGGATGAGGCCGAACGCGCGCGGGCCGCGCAACACGCGGCGTTGCTGGCGCGCGCCGCCGCCGGTGAATTGAACGTCCTGGCCGAAGCTGATGCGCAAGGCGGAGACGAGCTTTACCAACAGGCTTTGAATGAACTGATGCAGCGCGCGCGGGTTGACGACGAGGCCTTGCAAGCGCTCGTCAATCACATCACGCAAACCGGCCATTGGCGCGCCAACGCCGCGTTGGCCGCTGCCGTGCTCGCCCGCTGGCAACGCGCGCCGGAAAAGCACGCGCTCGGCGAACTGCTGCACATTGCGGCCTTGAGCGACGAGGCGGCGGTCTATCAACAAACTGTCGAAGCGGCGCTCGCCGTCTGGTGCGCGGGCCGGTTGGGCTGGGCGACGCCGCACAACCTGCATGCTTTGATCGAGAGCGAGTATTGGATTTTGGCCCCGGCTGCGCGGCAGTCGGGCGCGGGTTTTGTTTTGAAGCGGAGGCTCGTAGCCGTGCGCCGTGAGCTAGCGGCGGCCACGCCACGAGCCTCGTCCGCGCAACTGTGACTTCGGTCCTAACGCTGGCAACAAAGGAACCCTATGACAGGCTTAACACCCTTCCTGCTCATCGCGGCGCTCGCCGTGGGCGTTGCCGTGCTCATCATCCTGAGCAAAATTCTGGTCAACGTCGGCGCGACCGAGATCG
>JAYUCP010000099.1:0-14805 GCA_043740245.1 Acidobacteriota bacterium
CCGACCTGGTCGCCGGTGCGGTCGCGCAAGCCGAGCACGAGGTTGCCATTGTCGAACATGATGTCGGTGAAGACCGGTTGCGGATAAGTGACGCGCGTGCCTGATGAGTTGACGTTGGCAAAAACGGCGCTCCAGGCCTGCCATTCGGCCTGGCCTGTGGCGTTGGCCAGACCGCGCACGTAATTCAGCCGCGCTGAAAAGACCGGATTCGCGCTGAACGCCAACGTGGCCGGATTGACCGTGTAAACGTGCGCGTAAAGATTACTGATGCTGTTGGTGCTTTCGCCCGTGCAAATCAACCCCACATAAATCAGCCCGCGATAGTAGCGCACGGCAAAGGGCCGCACGTCGCCGGCGGCGGCTTTGGGTGCCGTGCCGTAATTGGCGGCGACATCGGTGAGCGGCACGGTCGTGGTCGGCACGGCGCTGTTGGTAAACGTGCCGGCGCTGATGTTCAAGGCATACAGCGTGCGGTTTTCCAGATTCATCACGTAAAGCGTCGTCTCGTCCGGCGCAATATCCATTCCGCCCAGGCTGGTTTTGCCGACGCCATCCCAGCCGCCGTTGCCGTTGTCGGTGCTGTAATTCGACGTGTTGTGTTTGTTGGCCGTGGCGTTGGGCACGGTGAAGGTGTTGATGACCGCGTTGGTGTCGCGATTGATCTGGTAAAGCGCGCCTGCGTCGTCGCCGGTGCCGCTGCCGTTCGAGGTGTCAATCGTGCCGTCGGCGCCTTTGCCAAACCCGGCGTGCCGTTTGAAAAAGGCGGCGGTGTATATCCGCCGCGTGCGGCGCGCATAGGCCAGCCCAAAGGTCGTCCCGATATTTTTAGCGGGCACCGCGACCTGGTGATTGGCGGGCGCGTCGTATTGCGCCAAAAACGAGGTGGCGCTCAGGTCGGTGGCGCCCGCCGAATACGGGAAGCTCACCAGCACCGGACTGTCGGCCACGTTGGGATTGCTGGTCGAAGCCTGGTTGCCGTAGACGTAACAATTCGTCACGACTTCGGTGTCGTTCTGCGCGTAATCGGTCGCGTAAACCAAGCCGAAATCCAGGCCCGCCGCGCCACCGTTGGCGACGAAACGCACACTCGTGCCGTTATTCGCGCCGAACGCGCTGGGCGTGTAGCCTGCGGGCAGCGCGGTGAATTCCAGGCGATATGGCCCGCTGCCTGTCGGCGTGAATGAGTAGGTTCCGTTGGCAGCAGAGGTCGTGCTGCCAGCGGAGCCGCCGCCGTTGTAGGCGGTGATGACAACCCCCGCCACTCCCGTGTCAATCGCGAAGTTGGGCGCCGTCCCGGCCGTATCCAGAACGCCGTTCGCGTTGTAATCCAGATAGACCGTGCCGGAATAAACACCGGTCAAGGGGGCCGTCAGCCCCCAGCGCCCGGCCACCGCGCGCACACTATTGACCGTGCGCGTCAACCAAGTTTGTGGCCAGGTTGGCGGCCCGCCAGCGGCAGCCGCAGTTGAGCGCGAAAAGAAGGCTGAACCGCTCAAACAAATAACCAGGCAGATGCAAAAGAAACCGAAGGAAGATCGCTTTGCCCACTTGCTGAAAAAGCTGCTGAAAAATTGGCAAAGCTCAAGCAGGCCGGAATTGTTCCGGCGGTGTGTAAAGTAGCGTGTGGCGCCCATCACCGTTCTCCTAGCTCGGTTTGCAATGCGCTTTACGAGAAACTTGTAGTCCCGGCTGATGGTCTTTGAAAAATAGCTTTAACAACCGGATCGAACCACGGGGAGCACGGGGCACACGGGGCCAAGCAGCGGGTTACTGGCTTTCCCAGTGTCCCCCGTGCCCCCGGTGGTTTCTTCGACTTGCTTGTTAAGCTTATTTTTCAAAGACCATCAGGCGTGATTACGAACCATAAACGCTGTTACAAACCGCGCCAATCCGTCCAAACCAGAACGCAGTGCGTGGAACGGGCGCTAGCTCAATCCAAAACTGAGACTAGCGCCCGCAGGGGAATCCGGGCCTTGTAACCCGGCGCGTGGAACAGCCGCTAGCTCAATAGGGAAAAGAAGCTAGCGCCCGTCGGGAAACCAGGGTCTTACAACCCGGCGCGTGGAATTGCCAGTTCCTGTCGAACTGGCGCCGTCAGGCCTGGCGCCCGGTGTTGGGTGTATACCGGGCACGGCTCTATGCACCGGGGTGTCGGTACATACACCGCGACTTGCACTCAGCCTGTTGCGGAACTTTTGGGAATGTCTTGATGGTTGGTTTATCTGCGGGAAGGAAGCGGTGGCCTGTTTGCTAATTTCACCTGAACGACTGCGGCCGTTCTCCATTCACCGAACACCTTCACACCAACATCAGCAAATTTTTTCGTACCAGAATCTTCGCCCTATGGGCTTGCGGGGATGAATCACGTTTGATTCAGATTGGGGATTCACTTGTTTGTGATGATTCCGTAAAACGCCGCCATACTACTCACGCGCTTCCCTAGCGTCAATCAAAAAATCCCGCAGCCTGCCGTAGGACAAAGCGCCACATTGCCGGAATTACTCTGAGAGCCAGCTAGGGAATCCCCTCAACAGGTCGGGGGCGCAACCGGAATCGTTAAGGCCGAGTTGTTGGTCAAGGTCAGTTTGTGCAAGAGGTGGCCCTGGCTGTAGGCGCTGCTGCTGCTACGCGTATTTGGGTTGAAGTTGATTTGCGCGCCCAAGAGGCCTCTGGGCGTGACACCCGAAAGATTGAGTTTGAGCCAGCCCGTACGGCCCGCAGGCACCACGGCATCGAAGCGTACGCCGCCAGCCAAGGCGCTCTGCAAAATAGTTCCTGACAATTGGCAGAGGATGTTGTAACTGCCAATCCCGTAGGCCGCCTCAGCATCATCGTTGAGCGTGCCGTTCACCGTCGCTTGGGTAAATGACCCGGTGGCGAGATTGCCGTCCAACCGCACCAGGAACCAAAACGTGCTGTTGCCGTCAGCACGGCTGGGCACACTGTCCAGCGCTACGGTGGCAGGCAGCATACTGTAGTTAACGCCATTGAAGCGTAACTCGGCCCGTTGTTGTGCTCCGTCGCAAACGGCTGGCTGACTGCTCAGGGCGGCGATGGCCTCTGCGCCCAGATTGGCTTGATGGCCCGAGGCGAACTTCACGAACTCATCACCTAGCAAATGGTTGAATTGCACGGGGCAACCGGTCGCGCCGTCAACAGCCACCGCGACCACATATCCGGTCGTGCCAGGATCGAGATCCGCGGCCAGAAAACTCACCGTCTGATTCGGCGACAGACAAACAAAGGCATCCGACGCCTGGCAAGTGTCGCGCGCCACAAAGAAAAGGTGCACTGTGGCCACGCTGGTCGTGTGGGTATTGGTCAGGCTCAGGCGTGTGTTCTGGGCATTCGCCGCTGAGGCCGACGAGGTATAGATCGAATAGATCAACACCGAACCGGTGCGCTGGGCATTGGCCGCTGCTTCAGAAAGCGGCAGCGGGAAACCCGGCGTCAGTTTCTGACAGGTAATGCGCAACGACTTGGTCACACTCGCGGTCGAACCGCCCAGACTGAGCGTCGTCGTCACAGGCAAGTCTTCGTCAGTGCCGCCACCCACACCGACTTGCGCCGGAAATGCGTAGCGGGCTTGCTGTCCTGGCGCCAGCGTCGCGCTATACATCACCGAGTTGGGTCCGAAAGTGCACGTGCCATTGATAGGCGAACAGCCCACTGTAACGGTGATAACCGGAGACAAGGTCGTAACCATCGTCAGCGTCTGCGTGACGCTGCTGGTATTGGTGAACTGCACCTCAACCGAAACATTCGTATTCGGCCCCACGCAATCGGAGCCTTGCGGCGTCAAGGTCATCTGCGGGCTATCCAATACAAACAGCGCAGCACTGAGCGATTGCTTGTCCACTGTCGCGATCACATTGCACGAGCCCAAACCGTTCGGAGCCAGATTGGCTTTCGCTTCGCCTTTCACGGTGAACGCCGTGGCGGGGTTCGGCGTGCCGCACGTGCTCAAAAAGCTCACGGGTGTGCCGTCGGCAAAGTTACAAGTGACCGGCGCATCATCCGAATTGCGCTTGAAGCTGACGGTGAGTGGCGTCTGTCCATTTTGCACTCCCACACTCGGCGTAGTCAGGCTCATCTTCAGCCACGGATTGGAATCCACATTGCCGGTCGCGCCATCGCAATCGGCGCTGCCCGGCCCGGCATTACAACCCCACCAGTTATTTTCGGCCACGACAGTGCTGGTGTAAGCATCCGCCTGCACGACCAAACCGCCGCCCAGATTGCCGGCAAAACGATTACAACGCACATTCACCCCGGCATTGATGGCCTGCACACGATTGCGTACCAGAATGGCGGGCGCGGCGTTCTGATTGCCAAGCAGGGCATTGGTGATGGAATTGCCTTCGAGGGTGACGCCCTCGTCGCCGCCACCGATTGAGATCGCCACGCCCGCTGAACCCGAGCCTGTCAGCGCGGGCGCATCGGCCACGCGGTTGCCGCTGATGGTGACATTCCTGGCGAAGACCAATTCCAAAAAGCGTTCGCCCGCCGCGACGTTCTCGGCGATGGTGATGTTCGAGAACAACTCAGGGTTGCGCTGCGTCACCCCGGTAATCAGGATCGAAGCCGTGGTCTGCCCGCTAAAACAATTTTGCCGCAGCGTGGTCTTGCTCAACTGGCCGTCTGAATTGATGCCGGTGCCGCTGCCCGAGCCGGGGTTGGTGTTATTGCGAAAGCGGTTGCCTTGAACCAGCGTGGCGTTCGTGCCATTGCTGTTGATGAACAGTCCGATGACATTGTTCCGGATCAGGTTATTGAGTACGCGGTGCCCGGAAAAATTTCCCACCGCGTGCATCCCGGCGGTAAGTCCGCTGGTGGCTCCTTGCAGGGTGAAACCATCAACCGTTACATTATCGGCAGTTATCTGCAGCGGCCCGTTCGCGTGTGTGATGACCGTTTCGTTTGCGCCATCCGGCCGCGCGCAAGCAGCCACACCAGCCTGCGCCCCGCGTAAAATCAAATTGGCTTTGTTGAGATTGACTTGTTCGTTGTAGGTTCCGGCGGCCACGTTGATCGTATCGCCCGCTTCAGCCGCCGCCACGGCCGCCCCAATCGTGGCAAAACAACCGCTCGTCCCGCCCGGATTGACGCAACGAACCGCCGCTTGCACTGGCCGTATCGCGACGCGGCCAAACGCCAGCCAGCCAAGCAAAAGCATCAGCGCACCCGTCAACAGCAGTGCGATGGAGGAACGACGTGGGTAAAGGTTGGGATGCGTCATGGGAAGTCGGTAGTCGGTAGTCGGTAGTCGGTAGTCGGTAGTCGGTAGTCGGTAGTCGGTAGTCGGTAGTCGGTAATCGGTAGTGTAGTCGGTTGGCAATAAGCAGTGCGCAGTGCGCAGTGCGCAGAAATGAAGCAGTGGCGTTGCCTGACTACCGACTACTAACTACTGACTACTGACTACTGACTACCGGCTACTTGATCTGCATAGTCACGGTATTCGCGGTCTTGCCGTCCACGGTTAAAACGATGTCCACCAGCCCGCGCCCGCTGAGGCTGCGTGGAATCAGCGCATTGATTTGATCGAGGCCGGCCAAATCGCCGGACGGCCCGGCAAAATTGACACTGGCGGTGGCGTCGCCGATGCGTACCTGCACAGCGCTCAGGCCGCTGCGCAAGCGAACCCCCGTGCCAAACAAGAGCACAAAGACGCGGTCTGTTTCCGGCCCCAGATCAATCGGGAGCGGCACGAAAACATTTTGCGCGGGATCAAAACGCGAGATCAGTTCAAAGCTTTGCGAATTATCAGGCTTGACGCGCAACAGCACGGCGGCCGCCACGCCGCGCCCGTTGGCATTCGCCGCGAACAACCCCGGCGCCACAGTAGCGACGTTCAAGGTTCCAGCCGAAATAGTGCCATCACCACTGGTCACTGTCACGGTGGCGAGGCCGTTTTGCGTGCCCGCCGGGACTAAATAATTGACTTGCCCCGGCGCAACAAAAAACAGCGCGGCGTCGCGCTCGAGTCCGGCGCTATCGCGGACTTTGACAAAGGTCCCGGCCAGCGCGGTTGGCAAAGGCAAGCCGCTGGCGGCTTCAGTACGCAACGCCAGATTCGCGCCGAAGGCCGCAATCATTGATTCACTGGCGACCTCATTGCCTAAGTAACTGGCGGCCGAGAGGCTGGTCACAACGGGCCGCGCGCCGGGTTTGAGCAGACGTATGCGGTGATTGCCGGTGTCGGTAAAGAGAATCTCGCCGTTGCTCAGCGCCACCAGATTGGCCGTCAGTTGAATGTCATTAATCGAGAGGCCGATGGGCGGAAAGTTCAGCCGCGCTTGCGCCCCCGGCCCATCATCGCCCGCAAAGCCCTGCGTGCCGTTGCCCGCCACCACGCGCGTCGTCCCCAGCAGTTGCGCTGGCGCGATTAATTCCAACACCTGGTGCGTGCCCGCGTTGGTGATGAAGATGCGGCCCGTGCCATCCACCGCCAAATCGCGCGGCGTGCGGATATTCTTTGTTTCATCGGCGATGACGGCGAACGTATTCGCCCCCGCGTCCTGCCGCAAGATGCGATTGTTGCGCGTGTCGGCGATCAGCAAACGGCCCGTCGCGTCGAGCGCAATGCCGGTCGGACGATTGAGCGTCGTGGTCTGTCCGTCGCCATACACCGTGCGCACGACGCCTTCACTGGCCTCGATGCGGCGGATGCGGTGGTTGGCCTGATCGGTCAACAGAATGTCGCCCGCGCTGTTCCCCGTGTTGCTTAAGGCCAGATCGGTCATAAAAAACGCCACGCGATTGGCGGTCAGCCCATCACCCAGGATTTGCGGATTGATCGGTGGACGCACCCCCGCCAGGTCTTTGACCTGCCCCGGCGGCACAATCACGCGCGCATCGCCACCCTGTGGGAAGAAAGTGGCCGCCTGATTCGACGTGTTTAGAAAACGCAGGATGCCGCTGCGCCGCCCCGACACCGAATTCGGCGGAACCTTGATCAGCGCGCCCGCTTGCGAATCCACGATAAAAACGCCTTTGTCGGTGGCCAGCAAGCCTTGCGGCGAACTGAACGTGGCCGTCGTGATGCGGTCATCCAATTGCGGCGCGCCCGCGTCTTTGTTGAGCGTCACGATCTGGCCCGGTTGCACCGTCACGGCGGCAGATGAAGTGACAAAGAGCGTCACCGGCTGTGCGCCGCGATTGACGAAGCGCAAGCGATTCGTCCGCGTATCGGCGATGAACAGGTTCCCCGCCGGATCAACCGCCACCCCGGCGGGTTCGCTCAATTCGGCGCTCGTCGCCAGCAAGCCGTCGTAAGGCGCTTCGAGCCCGCTGCCGGCGATGGTGTTGATCTGCAACGGATTGATCGTCGCACCCAAAATCTGCGCGCCCGCGCCGCTCAGATTGATAAAGCGCACGCGGGCAAAGCGATAATCCGGCAGAAAAACGCCGCGATTTTCCGCCGCGAAAACCAGCGTTTCATTAGCCGAACTGTCGGGCAAATTCAACGCCGCATCGGTCGCCCGCCGCCCGTCGCCACAGGTCGGATTGCTATTGGGTTCGCAAGCCAGCAAGGCGCTGTTGCCCGCGGCCACTGAGCGCGTCCCGTTCGGCGCAATGCCGAGGATTTGCTGCGCATTGCCCAACGCCACATAAACGTTGCCATTCGGCGCCGCCGTCACACCAATCGGATATTCCAAACCACCTGCCACGGTGCTGATCGTAGTGTTGCCATTGACCCGCCGCACCGCGCCATCAGGAATGCCCGAACGCGGATTGCCGCCTTCAGCAATCAACAAATTATTGCTGCCGTCAAAGGCCAGTCCGCGCGGATTGACCAAACGCGCCTGCCGCGCCGGCCCCCCGTCGCCATTGCCCGTTTGCGGTGTGCCGCCGCCCGCAAACGGCGTAATCGCGCCCGCGCCGTCAAGGCGGTAAACCACCGAGCCTGCGATGAAAAAGACTTCGCGCGACAACGGTTGCAACACCACCCCGCGCAAATCGGCGAATTCCGGCGCGGCCAGCGTCCCAATCGTCCCCGCCGCAAACGTGCGCCCGGCCAGCGTGTAACTTTGCGCGCCCACATTGACCACGCGAATCGCATTGAAGGCCGGCAACGCCAGCAGCAAGGCATTGCCCGTGGGGTCTACCGCGAGGCCGGTGACTTTAGCCAAATCGGCCTCGCGCGCGGGCACGGCGTCCTCGATGCGCACGCCGCCGCCCGCAATCAGATTGAGGTTGCCCGGCAATACGGTCGTCCCGGCGAGCGTCACCGGCGCGGACGAAGTGTTGACGAAGCGCAACAGGCTGGTGCCATCCACATCGTCCACCACGTAAAAGCCGCGTCCCTGCGGATCGAAAACCAGCGCGTGCGGCAACTCCATCGGCGCCTGGCGCGCCTGCGCATTCGCGCTCAGCCCGCCGCCCGCAATCGTCGAAATAATCACGGGCTGTGGCTGCGCTTCCTGCGCGTGCAGGCGCGGCAAAACGCCGCCAATAATGGTTATGAGCAACGTGACGAATAGAAAGGCGCTTCCCCCTGAATAACGATTTGAATAACGATGAAACATAGACTCCCAAACTCCTTCCGGCACAGCTTGAAAAAAATCGAACGGGGGATGACTGTATGAGGGGCCTTGCGCGGGATCACGAGGGCGAGACAGCGCGACGAATAATAAAAGCAGGTAACAAAGAAATTACTGAAAGCGCCAATGGACACTGCGATGAGCACGCTTGACCGTCTTTCAGCAGGCGCGTCATTACACCACTCTGGCCGCAAGCAAGTCAACGTAGTTGTTTGGCAGCACGCGCCGCCCAATCTGCCAGCACCGCTTCCGTCACTTCTGTCCAACCACGCGCGCCACCCTGCGCCGCAATCACCTCGCGTTGCCAATCCGTGGTCAACGCCTGGCTAAGACGTTGCGCCAACCCTACGGCATTCGCCTCTGACGCTGGCACCAACAAGCCGAAACGCTTATCCACAACCAATTCACCAATGCCACCCACATCGCTCGCCACCACCGGCGCGCCACAGGCCAGCGCCTCGATCACCACATTCGGACAGCCCTCGCGTTCGCTCGCCAGGCAAAACACATCCGCCGCCGCGTACCAGTTGGGCAATGCGGCTTGCGGTTGTGCGCCTTTCAGAAAGACGTGCTGCTGCAAGCCCAGCGCCGCAATCTGCGCCGTCAACGACGCGCGTTCCGGCCCTTCGCCCAGCACATACAGACGCGCTTGCGGTTGCGTTTGAATCACCAGCCGCATTGCGCCAATCAACCGGTCAATGCCTTTGAGCGGCACCAGCGCGCTGACCGTCACCAGGATTTTGTCCGCCGCATTCAAACCTAGCGCCTGCTGCGCCGCCAGCTGCTCGCGCCACTGAAACACCTGCCGGTCAACGCCGTTGCGAATCACCGCGATCTTGTCGGCGGCGATGCCCAACTCGACCATTCGATCTTTCAACGCCGCGCTCACCGCAATAATGCCCTGCGCGCGTTGCAGCGTGCGCTCGATCAACGGGCGAATGTGCGGCAGCCGCGAAAACAGGTTGATGTCCGTCCCGCGCGCCGTCACGCAGACCGGTACGCCCAACGCGGCGCCCAACCGCACCGCCGCCTCGCCATCGGGATAAACGTAATGCGCGTCAATCAAATCAATCGGCCGCTCAGCATGCAGCCGCCGCAACAACGGCAAAGCTCCGCGCGCCATCCAGCGCCCGTACCAGCGCATCCCCGCTTTGGGCGGATTGAAAAAGCGCGGATGAAAAGTCGCCAGCCCCGCAATCGTTTCCTGCTCCGCAATGCCTGCCATTTGCCGCCACTGCACGGGCACGAACGCAAACGCCAATTGTTTTGGGAAGTATGGCACCGGCGCGACAACACGCAGGCTCTCTACGCCAGCCAGTTGCGCCAGCGCCAACGCGCGATGTTTGACGAAGACGCCGAGGTTGGGCCGCTCGCCGTTGGGCCAGAGGGTAGTGAAGGTGAGAACATTCATTGGGAAGGGTGAAGGATGAAGGATGAAGGATGAAGGATGAAGGATGAAGGATGAAGGATGAAGGATGAAGGTCTGTTTCATCCCTCATCCCTCATCCTTCATCCCTCTAAAAACCGCCGCTGCCATAGCCGGAACATCAAGATCGTCCACAGTGGCCGCGCATAATCGCGCTGTTTCGCCTGATGCTGCTGCCACAGGCGTTTGACGTGTGCCGCTGCGAGCCAGCCGTCCTGCCGCGATGCATCGAACAGCAAGCTCTCGGCCAATGGGCGCAACTCGCCGCGCAGCCATTCCGCCACGGGCAGCACGAAGCCCTGTTTGCGCCGCGTCAAAATCTCCTTCGGTAAAATCTGGCTGACGGCGCGTTTGAAAATGTATTTGCCCGCGCCGTTTTTCAGCTTCAAGCTCGACGGCATGCGCGCCGCCAGTTCCAGCACGCGATGATCGAGCAGCGGGCAGCGCACTTCCAGCGAGACGGCCATGCTCGCGCGATCCACCTTGACCAGAATGTCGTCGGTCAAATATGTCTTGATGTCCACGTATTGCGCGCGCGACAGCGGATCGGCTGTGTTCGCGCGTTGGTAATGCTCAAGGAAAACATCAAACGGGTTGTAGCCGTTCAGCGCACGCCGCGCATCGCCGCCCAGCAACGCCGCGCGCTCATTCGCCATCGCGCCGTACACTGACGTGAAATAGCCCGCCGCCGGATCGAGCGACAGGTTTTTCAGCGTCGCCTTCGCGCGCAAGGGCTGCGGCAACCAATCAGCTTTGGGATACACCGCCGCCAACACGCCGAACAGCGGACGGCGCAACGCCGCTGGCGCAAAGGCCCGCACGCGGTTCTCCGCCGCGTCGAAGGCATAGCGCCGATACCCGGCGAAGCTCTCATCGCCGCCGTCGCCCGACAACGCCACGGTCACGAATTCGCGCGCCGCCTGCGACACATAAAACGTCGGCACCGCCGAAGCATCGGCAAACGGCTCGTCGTAATGCCAGGCCAGTTTCTCGATCACTTCGACCGCGCGCGGATTGACGATGCGCTCGTGGTGATCGCACTCCAGGCTCTCGGCAAAGGCGCGCGCGTCGGCGGCCTCGCTATATTTTTCTTCGGTGAAGCCAATCGAAGCCGTCACCACAGGCCGTCCCGTCAACTCGCGCATCAGCTTGACGACAGCGGAAGAATCCACGCCGCCCGACAGAAAGGCGCCCAACGGCACTTCGCTCATCAGCCGCACGTCCACGGCCTCGCGCAAGGTGTCGAGCAGCGCGCCGCACCATTCCTCTTCGCTGCGGATTTCGGTCTGGCTGAAATCAATGTCCCAGTATTGCTGCGCGCGCAAGCCGCGCGGCGTCACGACCAGATAATGCCCCGCGCGCAGCTTGCGAATGTCTTTGAAAATCGTCTTCGGCGCGGGCACGTATTGGTAGGTGAAGTAATCGCTCACCGCCTGCTCATTCACCACGCGCGGCACCAACGGGTGTTGCAGCAGGCATTTCAATTCGGAACCGAAAGCGCAGACGCCTTTGACATCGGCGTAATAGAGCGGCTTTTTGCCGACGCGGTCGCGCGCCAACAGCATCGTATGATTGCGCGCATCCCAGATGGCAAAGGCGAACATCCCGCGCAGCATGGCGACGCACTCTTCGCCAAACTCTTCGTACAGATGCACGATGGTCTCGGTGTCGGAATGCGTGCGCAGCGTGTGGCCGCGCGCTTCGACAATCTTCGCCAGTTCCTTGTAGTTGTAGATTTCGCCGTTGAAGACAATCGCCACGGTGCCGTCTTCGTTAAAGATCGGCTGATGGCCGCCGGCTACGTCAATGATGGAAAGGCGGCGGTGGCCGAGGCCGACTTTGCCCGTGACGTAAAAGCCATCGTCATCCGGCCCGCGATGCGCGATCACATCGGTCATGCGGCGCAGCACGGGTTCATTGACCGGCTGTTCGTTGGCGTAGTTGTAGATGCCGGTGATTCCGCACATAAAAAATGTACGGCAAACTGTTAGTTTGCCGTAGGCTTCAAGAGCAAACCGCTGGGCAGCAATTGAACTCTCAAAAGTCCAACGCTGATAAGCCACGCGTTCAGCTTCCCTTCGTCAATTTGGCAATCAGCACTACGGCAAACTAACAGTTTGCCGTACATGGCTCAGCAAAATGTACGGCAAACTGTTAGTTTGCCGTGGCCTTCAGCAGCAGACCGCTCGGCGGCGCCTGAACTGTTGCAAGCCCAATGCTGAAATGCCGTGCGCCTTCGCAACCCTTTGTCAATTTGGCAATCAATGCTACGGCAAACTAACAGTTTGCCGTACATGACTCAGCCACGCCTGAAACATCAACACCGTCCAAATCTGCTCCGCCGCATCGCGCCAGCCGATGTTTGCGCCCGACAGCACTTCCTGCCATTTGGAGCGCACGACCGGCGCGTTCAAAAACCCGTCTTGCCGCAAGCAGTGCTCATCCAGCAACGCTTCGGCCCAGTCGCGCAACGGGCCGCGCAACCAACTTGCCACGGGGATCGAAAAGCCGCGCTTGGGCCGTTCGATCAATTCCGGCGGTACGTAGCGATAAAGCACCTGGCGCAACAACCACTTCGTCTGGCCGTCTCGCAATTTCATGGACAACGGTACGCGCCAGGCGAATTCGACAACGCGATGATCCAGCAGCGGCACGCGCGCTTCCAAACTGACGGCCATCGTCGCGCGATCCACTTTGGCCAGAATGTCGTCGGGCAGATAAGTCACCGCGTCCAGATACATCATCTGTTCGGTGAAGCTCAAACCCCGCGCCCATTGCCGCGCGTCATTCAACGCCGTCTGCGGTTCGCGCCCGCCCAGCACGACGGCTTCGGGCGCGTCCCAACGCGATTCCAGATGGCGATAGAGCAATTCGGGTGAGGCGGCGGCGAATTGCTGCTCCCAGTTGCCCGCCTGAAATTTTAACTGCGCCAATCTGCCCGGCGCATTTCCTGCCAAATTGCCCGCCGCCGCCAAGCCGCTGGCCGCCGTCTTTTTCAACGCCGCCGGCACGCGCGCCACGCGCTGCCAGGCCCTTTGCGCACTTTGATAGCGCCGGTACCCGCAAAACAATTCATCGCCCGCATCGCCCGACAGGCTGACCGTCACGTGCTGGCGCGCCAATTGCGCCACCAGATAGGTCGGCACTTGCGAAGAGTCGGCGAAAGGTTCGTCATACATTTCCGGCAAACGCGGGATGAGGTCGAGCGCCGCCGCCGGTTTCAGATACAACTCGGTGTGGTCGGTGCCCAGGTGCGTGGCGACGGCCTTGGCAAATTCGGCTTCGTTGTAACCGGGTTCGTCAAAACCGATGGTGAAAGTCTTGACCGGCTGCGTGCTCTGCGCCTGCATCAAGGCGACGATAAGCGATGAGTCTACGCCGCCTGAAAGGAACGCGCCCAACGGCACATCGGCGATCATCTGATCGGCAATCGCCGCGCGCAGCAATTGATCGAACTGCTCGACCGCTTCGTCCGCGCTGCACGACAACTGATGCGCCACACCGCGTTCGACGGTTTCGCGCATTGACCAATACGTTTGCGGTACGGGCAACGCGCGCCGTTCGGCGTCGGCATAACTCAACTTCAACAACGTACCCGGCGGCAGCTTGCGCACGCCGCGATAAATCGAATGCGGCGCGGGGATGTAATCGTGGCGCAGGAACAAGGTCAGCGCATCGCGGTCAATTTCACCGCGCCAGTGCGGATGCGCGCGCAAGGCGTTCAGCGTCGAACCAAACAGAAACGATTTGCCCAGCCAGCCGTAATACAGCGGCTTCTCGCCCATGCGGTCGCGGCCCAGATACAACACGCGTTCGCGCCGATCCCACAAACCGAACGCGAACATCCCGGCCATACGCCTGACCGCCGGCACGATGCCCCAGGTGTCAAACGCCCCCAGCATTACTTCGGTGTCTGAATGCCCGCGAAAGCCGTGGCCCGCTGCTTCGAGTTCGCGCCGCAACGTTTTGAAGTTGTAGATTTCGCCGTTGAAGGTGATGACAAAGCGCCCGCTGGCCGAATGCATCGGCTGATGGCCTTCGCTGGTTAGATCAACAATGGCGAGACGGCGATGGCTGAAGCCAACACCCGCCTCGGCCCACCAGCCGTGGCTGTCAGGGCCGCGCGGCGTCAATTGCGCGCTCATCCGCGTGAGCACGGCCTCGTCTGCGTCATCCATTGGTCCTAAATTCAAATAGCCTGTGATTCCGCACATACACCCGTCCTTTCAATCCGCAATCTGCATGGGAGAGATGGGAGAGATGGGAGAGATGGGAGAGATGGGATGGAGTGGACACAATCTCATCTCCTCAATCTCCAATCTCCAATCTCCAATCTCCAATCTCCAATCTACAAGGAGGTAGACCAATGCCACTCGTTCGAAACCTGGGTATGGATCTGGTGCGCTGCACCGAGGCGGCTGCGCTGCGCGCCGCGCGCTTGATGGGTCGCGGCGATAAGATTGCCGCTGATCAGGCCGCCGTCGATGCGATGCGCTACATTCTTGACAGCGTGCCGATGGATGGCGTGGTGGTGATCGGCGAGGGCGAGAAGGATGCCGCTCCGATGCTCTATACCGGCGAGCAGGTTGGCAGCGGCGAGCCGCCCAAGGTAGATGTGGCGGTCGATCCGGTTGAGGGCACCACACTGTTGGCCGAGGGCATGCCCGGCGCAATCGCGGTGGTCGCGCTGGCCGAACGCGGATCGCTATACAGCTGGTCGGGGTTGGCCTACATGGACAAGCTGGCGGTCGGCGAGGGCGCGCGTGGCGCGATCGACATCAATGCACCCGTGGCCGAGAATATCAAAAGCGTCGCCAAAGCGCTCAAGAAGCAGCC
>JAYUCP010000100.1:0-14796 GCA_043740245.1 Acidobacteriota bacterium
TGGGACTCCGCACACCTCCGTTTTTTTCTGCGCATTGCCCCTGCTTGTCTCAAACCGCTTGGCGCGCTATGTTCTCGGCAGCGCGCGCGTGGCGCGTCAACGACCTGACGCCAAAGGAGAACAAGCTTATTCCCAACATCGAAGGCAAAACGCTGGGCTTGAAACCCAGCCAACTCAAACGGCTCGAAAAGATGTATCAGCGCCGTTTGCCGCCCACCGAAATCATCACCGCCGAATTCGCCCGGCAACTGACCGAACTCTCGCACGAGATCGGCCGTCAGGTCGGGGTGCTGGTCAATCGCAAAGGCTACGTCGAACACGTCGTCGTCGGCGATGCGACGCAGATCGTGCTGCCCGTGCTGGATCGTGCGCGCCTGGGCCAGTCGCGCTTCAACGGCCTGCGTTGTTTGCACACGCACCTGCGCGGCGAAAAGCGTTTGACGCAGGACGACCTGACTGACCTGGCGCTGCTGCGGTTGGATCTGATGGCCGCGATTGATGTGGATGAAAAAACAGGCTTGCCCGGCCTGGTGCGCGCGGCGCACGTGTTACCGATGAGCATCGAGGTTGCGCCGTCCACCGCGCTCGCTGCCAAAGAGGACGAAGAGGACGAAGCCAAACCCGCTGCGCCGCAACCGTATCAGTTTCTCGATCCGCATTTGCCCGGCCAACTCGACGTAGACTTCCTCGAACTCATCACCGCGCTCGAAGCAGAAATGGCGCGCAATCGCGGCACGCGCAAGGCCTCGGACACACGCGACCGCGCCTTGCTCGCGGGCATCACCACCAGCACCTTGACCGACGCGCGCGAATCCATGGATGAGTTGCGCGAACTGGCGACATCAGGTGGTCTGGTCGTGTTGGATGAAGTGCTGCAACGCCGCCACAAACTCGACCCGGCCACACTGATTGGCAAAGGCAAGCTGAGCGAGATCGTCATCCGCAGCCTGCAACTCGGCGCGGATATGATCGTCTTTGACCGCGAACTGTCGCCCGCGCAGATGCGTTCGATCAACGCGGCGACGGATTTGAAAATCCTCGACCGTTCGCAACTCATCCTCGACATCTTTGCCCAACGCGCGCAAACCAGCGATGGCCGCATTCAAGTCGAGTTGGCGCAGTTGAAATACATGCTGCCGCGCCTCTCAGGCAGCGGCGCCGAAATGTCGCGCCTGATGGGCGGCATCGGCGGACGCGGCCCCGGCGAAACCAAGCTGGAAACCGACCGCCGCCGCGTGCGCGACCGCATCACGCACCTGGAACAACAACTCGAAAAGATTCGCAGCAGCCGCCAGCAACGCCGCGCCCAACGCGCCAAACGCGAAATGCCTGTCGTTTCGATTGTCGGCTACACCAACGCCGGCAAGAGCACGCTGCTCAACACGCTGACGCAAAGCCGCGTTTACGCCGAACAGCAGATGTTCGCCACGCTCGACCCGACCAGCCGCCGCCTGCGCTTGCCGCAAGACCAGGAAATCATCGTCAACGACACGGTCGGCTTCATCCGCGATCTGCCGAAGGATTTGCTGGCGGCGTTCAAGGCTACGTTGGAAGAAGTCGAGCAATCCGATTTGCTGATCCATCTGGTGGACGCCGCGAGTCCGCAGTTTGAAAACCAACTGGCCTCTGTCAACCGCATTCTGGATGAGTTGGAGCTCGGCGGGATTCCGCGCTTGCTGGTGTTTAACAAGCTGGATTTGGTAAGCGAGGAAGACCGTTATCATCTGTGCCGCACGCACGATGCGTTGGGGATTTCGGCGCTGAATCGCAGTTCGTTGAGTGAGTTGGCGGAGGCGCTGAGCGCGCGCTTGAATCCGCCCAAACCGGAACAAGCCGAGGAGTCAATCGAGGAGCCATGAAGACACGCAAGACTGCCATCCGCAAAACTGCCGCCGCCAGCCCCGCAGCGATTGCGCAACGGCTGTACGGTGAAATCCGCGAGTTGATTGAATTGACGCGCGAGCGCGCGGCGCAGGCCGTCAATGCGGGGTTGGCGTTGCGGAACTGGCACATCGGCGACCGCATCCGCAAAGAGATGCTGGGCGAGCAACGCGCCGCGTATGGCGAAAAGATTGTCCAGACGCTGTCTGGACAATTGGTGTCTGAGTATGGGCAGGGCTACAGTCGGCGAAATCTGTTCAACATGATCCGGTTTGCCGAAGTTTTTCCCGATGTGCAGATTGTGCAGACACTGTCTGCACAATTGGGCTGGTCGCACTTCCTCGAAATCATCTACCAAAAAGACGCCCTCAAACGCGACTTCTATGCCGAGATGTGCCGACTCGAACGTTGGAGCGTTCGCACTTTGCGTGACAAGCAGAAGGGGATGCTGTACGAACGCACCGCCCTCTCGAAAAACACGCCGGAGTTCATCAGGCAGGAATTGACCGGCCTGCGTGAACAAGACCGCATGACGCCCGACCTGGTTTTCCACGATCCCTACATCCTGGACTTTCTCGGCTTGCGGGACACTTACAGCGAAAAGGATTTGGAAGCCGCCATCCTGCGCGAACTCGAAAAGTTCCTGCTCGAATTGGGCGGCGACTTCAGCTTCGTGGCGCGCCAGCAGCGTATGACCATCGGCCAGGCGGATTTCTATCTCGACCTGCTCTTTTACCATCGCCGCCTGCGCCGCCTGATCGCCATCGAATTGAAGCTCGGCCCTTTCGCTGCCGAACACGTCGGGCAGATGGAGCTTTATCTGCGCTGGCTCGACCAATCAGAACGCCGCCCCGGTGAGAAAGCCCCACTCGGCCTGATCCTGTGCAGCGAGCGCGATCACGAACAGGTTGAATTGCTGGAACTCTCGCGCCGCGGCATCCGCGTGGCCGAATACCTGACGGAGTTGCCGCCGCGCACTTTGCTGGTGACCAAATTGAATGAGGCGATGCGCCTGGCGCGCGAACGGCTGAAACTCAAGCGTGGCAAGCAATGAACCCTCTTCAGCGTGGCAAGGCAGTGAGCAAAATGTCTTTGTACCAAGCCTCGCTCGGCGGCCCCGCGTGAATCTGCACGTGGCTAGGCTGTCGCTCGGTTGACTAACGCCGGCGCTGCGGCATGGGCGGTTTCGTGCCGCCCTCGCCACCGGGCCGCGCGGGCACGGCGCCAACTTGATTGGCAGGCGGAACGGTTTGCCAATCGCTGCGCTTAACGTCGAAGAGCGCGGCGGCAGCTTCTTCAGCGGCGAGCGGCGTGAGGTGGTAGGAACTGCCAGCGGCCACTTCGGCCCCGGCGTTTTGCGCGCGGTACTGCAGTTGATAGCCGTCGCAGGCCCTTGAGACGACCTCCAAATCGAAGCTCAGTTCCTGTTCGGGCAACGCCTCGGCGGCTGCCGAAAAGGCCTTGGCCTGTTGGTCGCCATTGAGTTGCGCCTTCCAACCCGTGACGCGTTTTAGCACTTGAAAGCTCATGATTACACCTCGTTGTGAAGCAGGTCTTCGTAACTGTCGCGGCGGCGCGCCAGTTGCACGCTGCCGTCTTCTTCGATCAACACCGCCGCCGGAAAGACGCGCCCGTTGTACGAAGTCATCTGCGACAGCGTATAGGCGCCGGTGTTGAGCATTGCAATGACATCGCCGGCTTGCGAATGCGGCGGCAGGGCGCGCTGATCGGGCAGATGGTTGTCGCCGTGCAAATCGAAATAAACATCGCCGCCATCGCACAACGGCCCCGCCATGCGGAAGCGGCCCGCGTGCGCTTCACCGGCGCGCGTGGCGTTCACCGCGTGGTAGTACCAGTGATACATCACCATCGAAAGCATCAGGTTGTAACCCGCATCGGTCAACAACCAATCTTCGCCGGTTTCGGGGCGATGCTTGACGTTGCGCACCGTGGTCAGAATGGTCACGGCGTCAGCGATCACGGCGCGGCCCGGTTCCATTACGATTTCGAGCGCGTCCAGCAAATGTTCGGCGTCAGCCTGGCGCGCCGTCGCGCGCACGGTTTCAAGCGTCGCGCTCATCATTTCTGCCGCCGTCAAACTCGCGCCGAGCATCGTGCGTTCGGCGCTGCTGATTTCGCCCGCGTGCAATTCGTCGCGCAAGTAATTGACCGGGATGCCCCCACCGATGTTGATGTGTTGCAAGCGGTGCCCCGTCTCGCGGTACAGCCACAACAAGTGCTCCCACATCGCGCTGAAAGCCTCGGCGTAAGGTTGTGGGTCGGGCGTTTGCGAGCCGACGTGAATGTGCAGCCCAGCCAGGTTGATGAGGCCGGGACGTTGCAACGCGCGCAGCATCATCGCGCGCGCCTGTGCGGGCGAGACACCGAACTTCGATGTGTACAACGCCGTCTGCAAGCCCGCGTGCGAACGCGTGCCGACACCCGCGACCAGCCGCACCGTGACGTTCGCGCGCTTGCCTAATTTGGCCGCGACCTGTTCGACCAATTCCAATTCATACGGCGAATCGAGATTGATCGTGTAAATCCCCACGTCAATCGCTTCGGCCAATTCCTGTTCGGTTTTGGCGATGCCGTTGAGTTCAATCTGATCGGGCCGGAAGCCCGCGCGCAGGGCTTTGAACAACTCACCGCCCGAATTGACTTCGACATCAATGTCCGCCGCGCGCACGACGCGTAGCACGGCGAGCAGGTTGTTGGCTTTCGAGGCGAAACAGAGTTTGAGGTTGGGGTGATGCTGTTTGGCTTCGAGCAACTGCGCAATGTTGTGGCGAATGCGCGGCGCGGAAATGACGAACAACGGCGTGTCGTATTCGGCGGCGAGTTGCGTGGCGTCAACGCTGTGGATGTGCAAGTGTTGGTCGCGGATTTCGAGGTAGTCAGGGATCGTCCAGTCAGGTTGTATCACTGTCATTGAGGGCCTTTCAGCAAGAAAATTACCAGCCATGCCGCTGCAAGATCGTTTCGTACTGAGGACGGTAATGGGCCTGATCGAGTTGATGCCCGACCATGTCACAAGCCACTTGGAACGGCTCGTTATGATAGAAAAAGTCGCTGTTCAACCCGGGGGGCGGAGCCTCGATTTGCTGGCGTAAATCATGGCTACGTTGCAACGCCTCGAATTGCGGCAAACCATGCAACTCAATCAAACATTCCCGGATGACTTCCCAAAATTCATTGCGAGTATGAGGATCAAACTGCGACAAGTTTAGATATTGTGGATTAATCATACGACCCTCCACTTGCGGCCTTGGTCAAGCACGGCAGCCGCAGTGCTAGTGTGAAAACTGAATTGATCGGCATCATAGATTGTCAGCCGCTGCCGCCAAGCTGCCGCCACCGGCCCAATCACAATGTCATACCAAGCCGGATTCCCGGGCGCGCCCACACTGCCGCTACGATTGTGAGCCTGCCCGCCACCACGACAATAAAAGATCAAGCTCCAAAAATCAGCGGCATCGTAATGCCCACGGACAAACCATAATGCTTCGAGTCCGGCCAACGCAGCGCGGTTGATTTCAAAGGCAAGCACTGCGGGCTTCACGCCGGGCGACGACCGGCGCGTCATCGTTTGCGCTAATTGCCATGCCCAAGTATCTGCCTGCCGCTGCAATGTCGTGGTGTAAAACCCTCGGCCAAAATCTGTCCCAGCGCGGCCCAAGCCAACATTCACACCACCCAAAATCGAAGTTACGTGAATATCCACCGTGCCGTGGTAAAGCGTCAATGGTTGATTCGTCCAAAGAGCTGGGGTGTATGGCAACCCTGCTGCAGCCATCTGGTAAACCTCACTGAAAGAGTCCTCGCGGAGATTTTGGAGTATCAAGCAAGTCGCCCACCTCGCGTTGGCAATAGCGGCAGATTTTCGCCGCCGGTTGAATCAACTCCGCGCAATGCGGGCAGGGCACGCGGCCTTGTTGTTCGGCAAAATAGAACTGGGCGCGAATCCAATACATGCCATAGACCAGCGCCAGCAATGCGCCGAGCAAAAACGCTGCGGCAATCAACAGTTCAAGCAATGCCATAACGATCCTCAACTATGAACGGCGCGCCAAGGCGACCGCTTGCGCGATGATGAAGCCGGACTGCTGCAAAGCCGCGACTGCTTGCGCCGGTGAGACCTGCGCTTTTTGCATCACGAGGGCAACGCGCAAATCCCAATTCGCGGCTGCGAGCGCAGCCTGCGCCTGCGCTTCGTTCAGATCACATTCGGCCATCACCAGACCGGTGGCGCGCTGGCGCAATTTGAGGTTGCTGGTTTTGAGATTGGTCATGCGGTTGCCCGTCACATAACCCAAGCGCACGAGCGTCATGGTCGAGAGCATGTTGCAAACCAGTTTTTGCGCCGTGCCCGATTTCAAGCGTGTCGAACCGGCGATGACTTCGGGGCCGACGATGGGTTCGATGGGAATTTCAACTGCTTTGGCAAGGGCCGTGTCGGCATTGCAGGTGATACAAATCGTCAGCGCGCCCAATTGCCGCGCGTATTCAACCGCGCCGATGGTATAAGGCGTGTGCCCGCTGGCCGCGAGGCCGACGACCACGTCGTCAGCCGTGAGGCCGCGCGCTTGCAGGTCGCGCGCGCCCGCTTCCTTGTCATCCTCAGAAGCCTCGACTGCTTTGTAACAGGCGTCGTAACCGCCCGCGATGACGCCCTGCACCAGTTCAGGCGCGACGCCAAAGGTCGGCGGACATTCGGCGGCATCCAACACGCCCAGGCGTCCGCTGGTGCCGGTACCGGTGTAAAACAAACGCCCGCCGCGTTGCAATCGCGCGACGCTGCCATCCACGGCGCGGGCCACGGCGGGCAGCACGCGTTCGACGGCCAGCGCGACTTGCTGGTCTTCGGCATTCATCACGCGCAACGCCGCGAGCGTCGGCAATTGATCAATGTTGGCGGTGTTGGGATTGATTTGTTCGGTTGTGGTCATAGTGCTGGCTAAACCGTATCAGAGATTCGCTGGCAAGCATAGTCAGCCGTTGCGAGCCGCAGCGGGCAAGGCCAGCGCCAGCTTGACCGCCCCTCGCACCGGCGGCAGCAAGGGCGGCGCGACTTCCGCCTGTGGCGCGCATTCACGCACCGCCCGCCGCAACGGCCCCAGCACCAATTCGCCCGCGCCGAACACGCCGCCGACATAGGCCACGCGAAATGCTTCCGCCTGCATACCGAGTTTTTTGATCACCGCATTGACCGCGCGCGCCAGTTCGTAGGCGGCATCGTCGAGAATGCCCAGCGCCACGGCATCGCCTGTTTGCGCGTGCGCGACGACCAATTTGGAAAGCTGGGCGATCTCGTGCATCACCTTGATCGGTTCGTTGTAAATCACCGGCGGCAATTCAGGCGGCACTTCGACGTGAAAGTGCTGGCAGACCGGCCCGCTCAAACTGGTCGCCGCGCCGCGTTCGTCATAAGCCATCACCACGGCCGCCAACGCGCGGCGTCCGATGTAAAAGCCGCTGCCCTCATCGCCCATCGCCGGCCCCCAACCGCCCGCACGTGCATATTGGCCGCGCGCATTGATGCCGCAAGCAATCGAACCGGTGCCCGCGATCACGACTACGCCCGGTTGCAAATCGGTCGCGCCCGCCAGCGCGATGCGCGCATCGGTTTCGAGCAGCAAATGTGGAATCGGAAAAGCCGCCTGCAACGCCGCCAACATCGCCGCGTGATGTTGCGGATTGCCTACGCCCGCCAGGCCGAAACACGCGCCGGTGATTTGCGCGGCGCTGATTCCGGCTTGCGCGCAGGCCTCCGCGACGGCTTGTTGAATGTGCGCGACGGCTGATTCCAAACCTACGCGCACCAGATTGGCGGCGGCGGCTTGGCCTGTGCCGAGGACGTTGCCAGTGGCAGCGGCGAGCGCGGCGCGGCAATGGGTGCCGCCGCCGTCAACGCCCAGCCAGTAGTTTGGAGTCGAGGGGTTAATGGAAGATGAATCGGTTTGTGTAGAGAGCATCAGCTTGAATAGCGCAATGGCTAAGCGGCGACAGCTTCCATCTGCGGCTTGGATTCGGGCGCGTTAAACGCCAGCACGATGTCTTCTTTGGGGACGCTTGCACGCAGCAATTCGGTCGCAATGCCGTCTTCCGTCCAATCCTCTTCGATCCAAAACTTGCCGTCGTACAAGCGCACGTAAACCGCGATATATTGCACGCGGCGGCCGTGCTCCCAGCCCAATTTGAGCCACATATAATGGCCGCGCACATCATCCATCAACAAATGCGATTCGAGCCCCGACGGCTTGGCGCGCCGTGTCAGGGCAACATAATCAGTCAGGATTTGTTTGATGAGTTCGCGGTATTTGGTTAGTTGATCCATTGCACAACCTCCTCGGTGTCTAAGTCCACCACGATCAGCGGCAGCCGCGTCCGGCGCATGACCACTTGAATCGCCGGGCGGCTGAAGAAGTCCGCGTGAATCTGCGCACTCACGGCCACGTAGAGCTTGCGATCAGGTGTGAGCAATTCCAGAAAGCTCGCGTAAATGTCGTACTGCCCCAACGCTGTCTTCAGTTCTTGCAACTTGGCAAGGCCGATGAAGCTTTTGACTTCCACCACGATCTTCTGTTCACCGCGCTCCGCCGCCAGCGCCCGCTCCGCCGCCAAGTCAGCATAGAGTGTCAATTCCTGATACTCAATGATGTAGGGATCATCGGTGATCGTCCAGCCATCGTTGATGAGGGCTTGTTTGACCGCTTGGTGGATGGTGTCGAGTCTCGGCATAAAACAAAACCTGCCTCAGGCATTCGCTAACAATTGCGCAGTTCTACTCCATCACCGAAAATCACTCTACATACTCAGCACCCGATTCAACTCCGTCACGAATGGCTCCGCAATTTGCGCATCCGGCTGCGCGCCCGCCAGTGCCGCGTGCGCGTGCGTCAACATCCATTGCAGGTCGCGCGCCGCTTGATCCAGCACGGCCAGGCGGCCATTCAATTGCACACGGCTCAGATCGTAAGGCAAGCCGAGCGTCTTGCCGTTGAGCGGCGACAGATGAAAATAGGCGACGCCGATGGCGCTGCGTGAGTCAGTGTATTCAGTCAACGGCTTGCCGTCTTGCGGATCAGCGGGAAAGGGGCTGGGCGTGATGAGCTGAAAGGCCGCGGGTTTGCTGGCCGTCGCCATTGCGCCCTGAACACCCGCGAGCGTGGCGGTCACATGCTCTACCGTCATGGATTTGCCCGCCGGACTTTTCACCGTGAAGCTGCCGCTCAATTCCAGCTTGCCATTTTTGATGGCGGCGGCGTTGGGCGCATAGGTGAAAGCGTATTGCAGCGCGCCCACTTCGATGTGGCCGGTGAGGGCGCGTTCGCGCAGCAGCGCGTGAATCGAATGCAGTTTGCGCGCGACGGTTGCGGCAGCCTTCGCCGGAGCCACGCTTTTCTTTTGCGTGAAGATCATTTCGTATCCCTCAAGCAATCTTCCCACGAAGCCACACGAAGCAGCACGAAGAAACTCGATAAACTTCGTGTCCCTTCGTGTGGCTTCGTGGGAGGAGCCTTAAATGTTGCCGCGTTTCAGTTCGCCAACTAAATACTCGCAGGCGCGCATCGTCAGCGCCAGAATCGTCAGCGTCGGATTTTGATTCGCCGCGCCCACAAAGGCCGCGCCGTCGGTGACAAACACATTCGGCACATCGTGCAATTGGTTGTATTTGTTGAGCACCGATTTCTTGGGGTCGGCGCCCATACGCGCGGTGCCCAGTTCGTGAATGATGCGGCCCGGCAAGGTGATGTTGCGGTTGATGGCGATCTCGCGCGCACCCGCATTTTCCAGAATCTCGGCGGCGGTTTCGGCGGCGTCTTTGCCCATCTCGCGTTCGTTGTCGGAATGTTGAATGTGCACGCGCAACGCCGGAATGCCCCAGGCGTCCACCACGCCGTCGGGATCAAGCTCGACGTAATTCTCATAGCGCGAAAGCATATTCGCCCGCGTCGTCAGGCCGACCGGCGCGGTGTACCAGCGGCGCACGTTCTTTTTGAATTCGCTGCCAAAGCCTGCGGTGCGCCGCGCCGCGCCAGGAAACGCGCCGATGGCAGAACCGCCTTCGTAACCATAGCCGCGCAGGAAGCGCGGATGTTTGGTCTTCGCATCCAGATTGCGGAAGCGTGGAATGAAGACGCCCGACGATTTGCCGTCTTCGTTGACCGGGTCGCGCCCGGCCAGCGTGGGCAGCACGCCGGACGCGCCTGTGCCGCCGAAATGGTCAACCAAGTAATGGCCCAGCACGCCCGACGAATTGCCCAAGCCATGCGGGTGCTGGCGTGATTTTGAATTGAGCAGCAGCCGCGTGGATTCGAGCGTCGAACCGGCGACGATCACGACCTTGCCGAAAAATTCCTGCTCCTGACGCGTCTGCCGGTCAACGACGGCGACGCCTTTGGCCTTGCCGGTGTTGTTGTCCACGATGATGTGACGCACGATGGAATTGGTGCGCAAGGTCATACGCCCGGTGGCCTGGGCGGCGGGCAGCGTCGAAGCCAGCGAATTGAACATCGCGCCGACCGAACAGCCGTGCCCGCAACTGCCGCAATAATGACATTGCGCGCGGCCATACTTGGCGTGCTGCGGTTTGACGGCGGTCAACATCGCCACGCGCGGTTGCACCAGCGGGAAGCCCAGTTTGGCCGCGCCTTTCTTCAGCAATTGATCGCCGCAGGTCAGCGCCATCGGCGGCAGGAACTTGCCGTCGGGCAAATACCAGAGCTTGTCCTGATTGCCGCTGACGCCGATCCACTCTTCGGCCTTGTCGTAATAGGGCGCGATCTCGTCATAACTGAACGGCCAATCTTCATCCCAACCGTCGTGGGTTTTGGCTTTGAAATCCAAGTCGGAAAAGCGCCACGACAGGCGGCCCCAGTGCAGCGTCTTGCCGCCGACGACGCGCGCGCGCACCCACATAAACGGTTTGCCGGGGTCGGTCGTGTAAGGATGCTCGGTGTCTTTGATATAAAAGTTGCGGCTGAATTCGCCCGCCGTGTCCTGCATCCATTGCTCGTTTTGCTTCCAGCCCGTCGGGCCAAAGCCGCGATACATGGATTCGTAAGCCCACTTGTTCATGCTGAACTGGCTGGGGTCGAGTTTCGGGCCGGCTTCCAGGACGAGCACGCGCATGCCGCGCTCGGTCAGTTCTTTGGCCGCCATGCCGCCTGACGCGCCCGAACCAATGATGATGGCATCATAGAGCGTTGTTTGTGCCACGATGATCTCCGCTGTTTGAAGGTGAATGGTGAATTGCGTGAAGCGTCGCAAAGACGCGGCGCAACGTAGCACAGCGGCTGGAACGCGGGCAAGCAGGCCGATTGCGATTGGCTATGCGCGGGAAAGCGGACGGCTTGACAAGCGTCAGGCGTTACTCAGCAAACACCCGTTCAATCCGGCGATCCGGGATAAACCACATCAACGCGACCAGCACATATAAGCTGAACGCTACTTGCGGATAACGCCACGCCAGCGCTAGCGCCACCGCGTAAATCGCCAGCGAGAGCAGGCCCTTGTAATCCTTGCCAATAGCCACCGCCAATTTGGAATCTTTGCCATGGTGCGCCGCCAACGCGCGCGCCAGGAGGTAATACGCCAAACCGGCCAGCAATAACACCACGCCATAAAGCGCCACGGGCAGCGCCACAAAACAATTCTCGCCCATCCACGCGGTCACGAAAGGCACCAGCGAAAGCCAGAACAACAGATGCAGGTTGGCCCAGAGGATGACGCCGTTGACCCGCCCGGCGGCTTGCAACATGTGATGGTGATTGTTCCAGTAAATGCCTATATAGACGAAGCTGAGCACATAACTCAGCAGCACGGGCAGCAACGGTTGCAACGCCGCCCAATCAGCGCCGTGCGGCACTTTCAATTCCAGCACCATGATGGTGATGATGATCGCAATGACACCGTCACTGAAGGCTTCCAGGCGGCCTTTGCTCATATTCGCAACTCTCCCGGTGCTTCAGAACGTGACCAAGGCGCCCTGCTCATCAAACAGGTTGAGCGGCTCGCTGATGATTTCGACCTTGTCCTTGGCCTCGGCCAGCGCGGCTTCTGAGGCGTACAGTTCGCTCAAGTGCAGTGTGTCTTTGATGCGCACGATCTTTTTAGGCTGACTGGGCGCGTGGCTGGCGCGAATGCCCCATTCAACAGCCTTCTCGTCGGTCGGCGCGACGATAGGCAACATGAAGTGTTCGAAAAACCCGCTGGTGACGCCGTTCATATAGGTCGCGTCCCAATCAATCTTGTCGGCCAACCGCCGCGTCGTCACATCGGCCAGCCCGATGCCGCAAGCATTGCCGTGCGAGGCTTCGGTGAGGTCGGTAATCACGATGACCTTGACGCGCGGCCCGGAATTTTCCATCTGATCGCGGATGCGCATGCGCCCGATGATGTTCGGATCCATGCCCGAACCGCTGATGTCTTTGCCGATGCGATCAACGATCAATACGTCAATGTCGTCGAGCGGAAAGCTGGGCAGCGACTGTTTGGCGATGGCCAGCAACTCAGGTTCGCGCGTCAGAATTTCGGCAGGCGTCATGGCTTCGATCAGCATCGTTTCGTCGTAAGCGTTCTCGACAATGCCGACGCCGAGCAAGACCTTACCCGTCTCCAGAATTTTCGTCGCGGCCTGTGGCATCAGCGTCGTCAGCCCATAGATCCCGTGGCTGTGCAACGCATTCGCCAACCGCTCTTTGCCCAAACCGATGATGCACATTTTCATCAGGCCGCTCTCGTACTGGCCGTGAAAAGCCGTGTGCGGCTTGATGCGATTGACCAGAATCACGCCATCCGATTCAAAGGCGTGCCGATCCATAAACAGCGGAATTTCCAAATTGCCTTGATCCAGCGGCACGACCTCCATCGAAGAGCGAATCGGACAGCCCATCGTCGCGGCAGTGATGCCATACGACGCCAGAATTTCGGCCTGCCCCGCATCCGTCGCCCCGCCGTGGCTGCCCATCGCGGGGAAGACGAACGGCTCGCAGCCTTTGGCTTTGATAGCCTGAACGACAGCCCGCGTGATGCGGGCGATGTTGGCGATGCCGCGGCTGCCCGCACCGATGGCGATGCGCGCGCCCGGCGTGATGTGCAGTTTGTCGAGTTGTTGCGCGACGGTCTGCTCGATGTCGGCGAGCGTGGTGCGGGGGAATTGTTGGCGGATTTTGGTGAATTGGTAGTTGGTCATATGCGTATTGACGAGCTTGGTTGTCGGTAGTTACGGAAGAGTTGCTAGTTGCGCTAAGTCTTCAAAATAACGTCGATGGGTACGGCGAATTGCTGCCTCAGAAGCCGCTTCTAAAAGCACAACTTCATGTTCGACCCCCTGGCGATACAGCTTGAGTTCCATTTCAAACCGCGCGTCTTCAGCCTTTTTCCTTTCGGTATCATCGAAACTTTCAAAGGTAACTATTTGACCACGCTTGCGGTTGTATTCGATCAGAAAAAGCATCTTTACTTCCTTATCCTTCTATCTCTATGCAATGAATAGCTTCACGAAGTGCATCGGACAATCTCTCTACGAATAAATGCCCTTCTTCTTCAAGCTCAGCTTGCCGCTTTTTAATCATAGTTAGCTGTTGGATTGGAAGATGAGCATTTTCAAGTGACAACCGGTCCAACTCCGCCTCGAAAGATTCCAGTCTTGCAACCGATGACGATGTCTGCGTGAGGATAGCTTGAATTTCTTCATCACCTTCACCGTATTTGATTGCCTGGTCAACAACATCAGAAATTTTCTCCGAAAGCTCCGCCCACACTTGCTGTAATTGCGTACGCACTTGAACTTCTACCAGCCTTTCCTGGCAGCGGACGATTGCATTAATCGCCCGATACCCATGGCTCGGCTGCTGACGACGGTCAATGATAGCAATATCTTCAAAAAGACCTTTAAGCGATTGTACGACCGCATCCTGGCTGGCAATATCCGTCACGATCATCCTACAGCCCGCAATATCTTGCATCTGCGTGAGCCGGATGCTTTCCCGGCGTAATTTCTGGATGATTGACACATTTGATTTTGGTCTACCCGTGAGTTCCAACCTCAATTTGTTTTTGATTGCTCCGACCACGGTTTCGTAAGCCTCAGCATAGGAGAGACGATATTGATTGAGTATCCCTAAATCTTCTTCGTCGTAAGAGCCATTCTTCAATCGTTCGCCCACGCGATCAATTTGCGTTTTTGAAATTGCTGTTGTCATGCGCGAACTACCATCAGGATTCTGGTCGCTACTCGATCACCTTGACCCGTGCCTGATCATAACGCCCCAACCAATCCCGCCGCAAAATCGCATACCGGCACTCATCCTCAAACTCGCCCCGCGCATTCACGCCGTGTTCGCGCAACACAACAGCGCGCGCACTTCGGCCAGGTTGTCTTCGTTGATGAGGTAAAGCGTGATTGCGTCAGCGCGCAGCGCGGTGAACATTGCAGGTTTCACTGTTTCAATTCAGTGGCAGGTTGACCGGCATGCCGCTCGCCACCGAACGTTTCGCCGCCTCGACGATCTGCATGACGTTGACGTTGAAAGCCCCGCTGATGACGCCTTCGACTTGCTTGTTGTTGCGAATGCAATCCACGAAATAGCGAATCGGTTCGGCGCGCGCGCCTTCCAGCGTACCCAACTCCAACGGCTTCTTTTCGGTGCCAATCACCAGTTCCAGCGTTTTCGGGTACTTCATTGCCACGCTGCCTTTATTGCCGAACACTTCCACGTCATAAAACGAACGCGGCAAATCCCAAGAGCCTTCGGTGATCGCAACTTTGTTATCTCCGTACGACATCAGCACCGTCGCGTTCGTATTTGAAGCTGGACACTGGCGAAAACAGGGCGTTAAAAACCCCTTGTTTTCGCGTAGTTTTTTGCTTTCCTGCCCAGCCGCCCGACTTGGTAGCTGGGCGTAACT
>JAYUCP010000101.1:0-5957 GCA_043740245.1 Acidobacteriota bacterium
CTGTAGTCGCCGGGCACCAGGTTCGTGAACACAAATGACCCACTCGTGTCCGTCACGAAGGTGCGCACCTGCTGCGAGAGATCGTGGGTTAAGCGGACCGTGGCGCCGACGATGACCCCACCGCTCGCATCGGTCACGGTGCCGGAAATCTGGCCCGTGACGCTCTGGCTGTACGCTGTCGGCACGGCGGCCAACAGCACCAGACAGACTCCAACAAACGCGCGACCGAACCTCTGCCAAACCGACCTTCCGGTGGCGTTTGCGATGGTAAAACTCTGGCCGTCACTGTTGACGCCAGAAAGCTGCGGGCTAAGCGCCCCAAGCACAGATCTAAGCATAACAACCTCCTGTGGTTTTTTGTGATACTGCCGACGTTAATGTTCGCGTTTTTCATCCCGAAGCTTGCCCGCCAACAAAGCCTGTCTGGTAGATTTGTTGATTAGTCCTTTGGATTGCCTGTGGATTGCCTGTCAATGCGTTGTCTGACAATTGCAGTTGGCGCCAGAAACGCTGCATTGGTTTTTTATTCTGGCTCGTGCGGCAACAACTCGTCCAGAATCTCAGTCTGCCAGCCCGCCAGCGAGTTGCGCATCAAGGCGCCCAGCCTGGCCTTGCTCAAACGGGGCAGCGCCTCGACCAGCGCGGCGTGGCTGGCGGCGCTGGCGAGATAAGACTGGCGCGCCCGGCGGTTTTTCATCACAAAAAAAGCAAACAGCGGCACGACCAGGCGCTCCAGGCTTTCGACCAGATACGGATTGCCCGACATTTCCCAGAGCTTGCGGTGAAAGGCCAGGTCGTTTTCATAAAACCGGTCGAGGTCCAGGGCCTGTGCCGCCTGCTTCATCCGCAGCGTGACGCTGCGCAAATAATCAATATCGGCGGGCGTGACGCTTTCCTTCGCCCACTCAATCGCCAAAGTTTCCAGTTCGATGCGCAGGCGGAAAATCTGTTCGACGTGGCGGCGTTCCAGCCTGGTCACGGTCGTGCCTTTGTAGGGCACCTTCTGCACGTAACCCTGATGTTCAAGCTCGATCAGCGCCTCACGCACGAGCGGGATACCCGCGCCCAGTTGGTGCGCGACCTTGCTTTCGACGATGGTCTCGCCGGGTTGGATGTCGCCACGCAGGATCGCCTCTTTGAATGAAGTGACGACCTGATCGCGTTTCGAGACCGGTTGAATCAGCTTTAACGCATTGCCGCTCATATACTCGCTTTCAATTTTTCTATGGTGCTGCCGGAACTGGCGGGCGGATAGTACGCGATGCGTCCGCAGAAGACAAGATCATAAGATGATCTGAGAATTGGCGGCGGCTGGGCTTCAGGCAAATAAGGCGGCGGCTTTACGCCAGGCGAACGGATAGACTTGTTGCACGAGCGGGAAATCCTGGTTATCAGAAATGACGGTGACTTGTTGTTGTTTGGCAGTGACGGCAATCAGCACGTCGCGGATGAGGCTTTGTTTCTTGTCGTGGCCCCAGGCGGGGCGGCGGCCGGTCTTGTTTTTTTCGAGCGTCAGCAAACGGTGCATGACCAAGCCGGCAGTATCCCAGGCCGCGAGATCGGGTACCAACAACTTGCCCTTTCGCTGATAATCAGCAGCCACGTTACGCCACTTGCGTAAATCCCAACGATCTTCCGCCCCTGCCATCAACTCCTGCATGACGACTGCCGAAAACCAAGCAGGCTTGGCAAGCAGTTCCGTTTGCCGCCAGTAGCTGATGTATACCGAAGTATCATAGAGCAGAGAGGCTGCGCTCACTTCTTACGCCCTTTCCGCCGCTTATTGTGTTGGTTATACGTGCTGATCCAAGCCAGCGCGTGCAGTTCTTCAGAAGACAGCTTCGCCAACTCGCGGTCAATTTCTTCATCACTCAGCGCAGCGAGAAAGCGGTCGTATTCCTCAACACGCTGATCGGTTTCTTCTTTAGTCGCGCCGATGAAACGGTTCTCCCACTGGCGGCGCGCCAGCAAGCCCTTGCGCGCGGCCAGACCGTTGCCATTGTGCGACAGCGGCTTGCCCGGAGCCTTCTTGCTCGCGGTTTTCTTGCCGACAGTTTTCTTGCCGACAGTTTTCTTATTCGTGGTCGGTAACATACATACTCCTTTCGCCGGCAGTATAACCTACGCGTCATTCGGCCAATCACCGGCAGCCAATCAGCGCCCCAGAATCAACACGCCCCACGGGCTGCCCGTCGCCTTGATCTTTTTGATCACCGACTGCGTCGCTACGTCCACCACCGAAACATCGTTCGACGGCCCGTTCGCCGTAAAGAGCGTTTTGCCATCGGGCGAGATGGCGATACCCCAGGGACGCTGGCCCACTTCAAACGAAGCGACCGGCTGATTGGTCGCAGTGTCAATCACGAAGACCTTGCGGGCACGGCCTGTGCTGACGAACAAGTGTTTGGCATCGGGCGCGAGCGCCAGCCCCATCGGTTTGACCTCGCCCGCCTTGCCGAGCGGGATGTCTTGCAGCTTGACGTTCTTCACCGTGTCTAGCAACGCAACAGTGCCGTCATTCTCGGCGTTCACATAGGCGTGTTTGCCATCGGGCAGAAACACGACATTGCGCGGACGGCGGCCCACTTTGATGCTCTTGACCAGCTTGCGTGTGGCGACATCAATCACGGCGACGGCGCTGTCGGCTTCCGAAGTCGAATAGACCAGCTTGCCGTTGGGCGCGAGCGTCACGCCTTCTGGCTCTTCGCCCGTGCGAATCGTTTGCGCCAGTTTCCCGCTCAGCACATCCACAAAGCTGACGCCGGCGGCATCTTCGTTGGAAACATAGATCGTCTTGCCATCGCGGCTGATGTCGAAGTTCTCAGGATCGGAACCGCCCGGCAGCATGCGCACGATCTTGTTCTGCTCGACATCAAAGACGCCGATGCCATCGGCGCTCTTGTCGGGCGGCGGCAACTTGCTCTCGTCCACGCCCGGCGGCGCGATGGGCGAACCGCTCAGCGCCACGTAAATCGTTTTGTGATCCGGGCTGGCGTGAATGCCGCGCGGCCGTTTGCCCAGCGGCTCATGCGCCAGGACTTCCAGCGTCGTGCCATCAATGATGGTGAGATCGCCCGACACCTCGTTGGTCACAAAGACGCGGAAACCGCTTTCCCATTTGGGTAAGGGCTTGTTTGACGCAGTTGATTGCGTGGTCGCTTGCCCTGACGTTTGTGTGATTGCCGGTGTGGACGTTTGCGTATTGACCGGCGTTTTTGAATCTTCGGTTGACGAGCAGCCTGCCGCGAACAGTGCAAGACAGCCCACGGCCAGCCAGCCAACTCTCTTCATTATCATTTCGTTGCTCCTCAGCAAGAATAAAGCCGCACCTCGGCAGGCTTCATCTCACTGCAAAAATAAATAACAACGACTTGTGCTAGTTGAAAAATGCCACGAGCTTGTCTCGTGGATCGTTACGCTATCGGCTAATGACACGGAGTTTTCCCCGGATGCCACGAGCTTGTCTCGTGGAGGTTCACGCTGGGAGGCTAGGTAGCTCGAAACGTGAGCCTCCACGAGACAAGCTCGTGGCATCCAAGGGCAGCAGCAGCCTGGTGTAGCTTCAAACGTGAGCCTCCACGAGACAAGCTCGTGGCATCCGGCAGCGTCTCAAGCTTGATTCAGTTTCAACTAGCACAAGTCGTAAATAACAGTTTGCAGGCAAGGGAATCTCGGCAAAGGAATAATCATTCCAGTCAATGCCAGTCAATGGAAGACATTCCTTTGTCTCGATTCCTCTGCCAGATGCGTTTCATTTTAGTTTGAAGACGACTTCGCTCTGGCCCGCCGCCGCCAGCGTGATTTGTTGTTCCTGCCGCCCCAGTTCTTCCTGCCACACTTCCAGCGTGTAGGTGCCCGGCGGCACATTGCGTAATTGGAACGCGCCATCCGCGCCCGTCACGGCGAAGTAAGGATGCGCGACCACGCCGACCCACGCGTGCATCCAGGCGTGGATATTGCATTTCACGCGGATCATGACTTCGGGTTGCGTGAAGCGGCGTTGAAACGGCTCAGCATTCGGCGGCTGGCTCTGGTTCCATTCGCGGTTGTGTTCGGGCAGCGGATGAATGTTGTGCGTCAACGGATCGGAGTTCGTCACCCGCAAGGTCTGCCCGACTTGAATGCCCAGCACGTGCGGGCCAAACCAGCAGCCCTTTTGATCCATCACCACGGGCACCACGGGCACCACGGGCACCACGGGCACCACGGGCACCACGGGCACCACGGACGCGGCAGGCGGCTCGAACTGTTTCCCTTCCAGCCCATGCTTGATGTAGACAAACGCGTTGGCGAGCGCGCCTTCCTTGCCCGCCGCGATTTTCGCGTCCAACACGGGCGTATCGTGCAACAGCGCGCATTCGGGCGCATTGTCCATGTTCACCGCTTTGGCGCGCGGTTGCTTGCCGGTGTAAACCACCTTGCCTATCACGGTGCCAGCCGTCGCCGAATCCACCTTGAACCACGCGGGCGCGGCGGGCGTTGGACTGGCTTGCGTGGGCGGTTGTTGCTTGCCGTTGCAGGCCGTAAACAAAACGGCGCAGAGACAAGCCAGCCAGAGTCGAGTCGCAATGGTCATCATTATTCCTTCGTCGGCGGCCCGGCATTGGCCGGCGCTTCGCCCGTCAGTGTTGCCAAAAACGCCAGCAGATCGCCGCGTTCCTGCGCCGTCAGCTTGAGCGGTTTGATCTCAGGGTCGAGTTGCGGGTTTGAACTGCCGCCGCCGATATAAAAATCAATCACGTCTTTCAACGTCTTCAAACTGCCGTCGTGCATATACGGCGCGGTCACGGCGACGTTGCGCAAACTCGGCGTGCGAAACGCACCCCGGTTGGCTTCGGCGCGTGACACCTCGAAGCGCCCCGCATCCGTCAACTCTCCGTTCGCATTCATCCCCGTGCCCAGGTTGTGAAACTTGCCGTCGGTAAACAATGCCGAAGTCTCGCCGATCAAATGACAGGCCGTGCAATTGCCCCGGCTCTTATCGCTGAACAACGCCAACCCACGCACGGCCGAATCGCTGAGCGCAGTCTTTTCGCCGCCATACTGATAGCGGTCAAAGGCTGAATTGCCGCTGAGCAGCGTGCGTTCAAAACAGGCGATGGCTGTTTCAACCTGGCGCATCGTGATGGCGCCCGGCCCGAAGACGCGGGCGAATTCGGCGCGATAGGCGGCCTCCGCGTTGAGTTTGGCCACACAATCCGCGTGCGGCATGTTCATCTCTTTCGGATTGGCAATCGGCCCGCCCGCCTGTTCTTCCAGACTGGCGGCGCGCCCGTCCCAAAATTGCGCCGGTTGATAGGCCGCATTCAAAACCGTCGGCGTATTGCGCGGCCCAAGCTGCCCGCCCACACCTGTGGCGACCTGACGGCCATCGGTGAAATGCATGTCGGGCCGATGGCAACTGGCGCAAGAAAGCGTCTTGTCGCTGGAAAGCCGCATGTCATAAAACAAACGCCGGCCCAACGCGATGGCCTCTGCCGTAGGGCGCTGCTCAGCCGTCAGCGGCGGCAAACCACGCGGCGCGGCGATTTCAACCGGTGTTCCCAAAGGCCGCGCCACACCGTCAGCGGCGTCGTCATGCCAATGAATACCGCAAGCCGCTGCGCCAGCGACTGCCAAAATGAAACAAACAAATTTACAATACGAACTTGTCATATCCACACCAATGTTAGCCAGCAGCAACATTGCCGCTGAAATTTGCGCTTACTTTTGTTGTGAGCGGTCGGATTTACGGGCAGCTTACGCGGGTCTGGTCAACTGAGCAAGGTTTGCCGGGTGTACGAAGTCAAAGTTGTAACCTGACGATGAAACGATTTTCCGCTGCGCCCTGAAAGGGCGGGATTCAATAGCCGCGGGCAACGCCCCCGGCATGGCACGCACGACCCTCGGCCCTGAAAGGGCCGCATTTGAATTTGAATGCGGCCCTTTCAGGGCCGGATAAGCCGCACGTTTTTCCG
>JAYUCP010000102.1:0-5956 GCA_043740245.1 Acidobacteriota bacterium
TGCGCCGAGCCAGCGCGTATCAGTGAAGGGTTTGCGAAAGGTCGTTTCTGCCATTGCCAAATCACTCCTTACAGAATTGAGATTACATTGCGCCACCGCAGTGGCGGCCAAGTTTAAGTAGTTCCCAGATGTTTGGTGACAACCTGTTCGAGATACGCCAAGCCTTTTTCGGGGCGTTCGCCGACCAGATGGTCAACCAGCTTGCCATCTTTGCCAAAGATGAAAAGTTGCGGAATCGGCGGCGAACCGGTGTCGTCTTCGGTGCCTTTCAGAAAGGCGTCGCTCACGATGCGGCTCGGATAAGCGATGGTGTAATTGATGCCGGCCTGTTTGATGAAATCGTTGACGAGCTTTTGATCTGTCTTCTGATCGTCGAGGCTCATGCCGATGACGGCCAGCCCTTTGCCACCGTAGCGTTTGTTCAACTCAGCCAGTTGCGGCGCTTGTTTGCGGCAGGGCGCGCACCACGTGCCCCAGAAATCCACCACGACGACTTTGCCGCGATATTCGTTGAGCTTCAGCGAACCGCCCTCGTGTTTCGGCACCAGCAAGGCCTGCGCGGTTTCGATGGCTTCACCGTTGGGCTTGCCGGTGGATTTGGGCATGGCGCTGGCGGGAATAGCGTCGCTCATGGGGTTGGCGCTCGAATTCGCCACCGGCTGTGGCGCAGCGGCGTTGTCGCAACCCAGCGTCAAGAGCGCCGCACTCAACACCAACACGCTCAGAAATTGATTCGTGGCGAAATACTTCATGCTAGTCATCGTAAGCCTGCGAGGTGAACTCGCGGTCAAAATCCGTCGTTAGGCCGTCAGAGCTTTCCACCAACGGCACGCGGTATTCCTCTGAGGCCCAGCGCCCCAGATCAATCGTCTGACAGCGTTCGGAACAGAACGGGCGAAACTCGCTCTGTTCCCAATCAACTGGTTGGCGGCACGTTGGACAACGGCGCATTGGCACAATCCTCAAGAGAAATTGGTATGCTTAATCGAAGCGGTATCATACCGAATTTTGCCCGAAGTCCAAACCGGTTCAGTAGCCAGCGGCGCAGGCTTGCGTTAGAGTATTTGCGCCGTTGTCATTCATCCGTAAACAGACCGTGAGGAGAACGTATGCGATTGCTGCTGATTGCGCTGCTTTTCGTCAACTTGATCGTACCGGCGCAGGAACGTCCGCGCCGGGTCAGAGAACGCGTGACGACGCCCGCTGCTACGACTGCGGCGAACCCGACCGCAACTGCCACGGCCAAAGAAAAGCTGATTGCCGCCCAATTCGCGCCGGTCTTTCTGCAAGGCCTGGGCGACAACCCGCGCGCCGACTACATCACCAATTTCGATTTCGATGGCGATTGGAAAGGCGACAACAACTGGTACAACCTGGATAAACGCAACTTCGCGTTGCGCGCTTACATTTACTATTCGGTCGCCGAAACCGAGACGCATTATTACGTGCATTACGCGGCCTTCCATCCGCGCGATTACAAAGGCGGAGCCATCACTTCGACCATCCTGGACGAAGCCATCCGGCTGTCGCTACCGCAACTCGGCAGGGTCAAAGACCCAACCGTAGACAAGGTCAACGACGTCGCGCTCTCGCACGAAAATGATTTGGAAGGCTGTCTGGTCGTGGCCGAAAAACGCGGCAACGATTTGGCCCAGGCGCAGGTGCTTTATGTCGAAACGATGGCGCACAACGGCTATTACAAATACCGCACCGCCGCCGCGCCCGGCACGCTGGGCGACCTGCTTGAATTGAGCGGCTCACATCCACGGCTTTACCTCGAACCCAAAGGACACGGCCTCTATCGTTACACCGGCGACAGCCCGCAACTCAATCCGCGCGTCGCGGGCGTGCTGACATACAACTACACCGGCACGGCGGACGACCACGCGGCGCTCGGCGAGAAAGCTGACGGCAAAACCCTCGGCTATGATCTGGTTTCGATCTACGACAGCTTTTGGACCCGGGCGACCGGCGGCGTGAACGAAACTTTCGGCGAAACCTTGGATTATGAAAAACGCAGCGCGCTGAAATTCCAACCCGGCAAACCGCCGCTGAGCACCGAACGCAATTTCGGCCAACTCGGCGCGGCCTTGCGCGGCACGGTCGGTTTCAAAAACAAAGCCCGTCCGCCCTGGGCGTGGTTCGATGAAAGTGAGCGCGACCGCCCGCGCGGCGAATGGTTCTTCGATCCAGCGGCGGTGATTGCGCGGCATTTCGGCAAGGACGGCAAGTTCTCAGACGTCTATCTGTGGAATCGGTATTTCGGAATTGAGGAAGGAAAGTGAGCGCGGTTTGCGCCAGCGGGAAGATGAAGAGTGGAGCTAGTCGGGCTCGAACCGACGGCCTCTGCGATGCCATCGCAGCGCTCTTCCAACTGAGCTATAGCCCCACATTTTGGCAAGTAACAATTGCTTTTGCTTGTGTGCGAAAGCGGGGGCATCTTAGCCAACCGCCCCAAGTCCGTCAAGCCGCGCGCCAGTATTGAAAGCCAATTGGCAAGAATGCTGCCGGTTGGCTAAGATGTCGCCGCATTCATCCCCAAACGAATCAACATGAAGTCCTATACCAAGTATCTGACGTTTCAGACCAAGCAGCGCCGCGAGTACCTGAACATCACTGATGAAGTGGCGGCGGCCTTGCGCGCGAGCGGCGTGCAGGAAGGCCTCGCACTGGTCTCGGCGATGCACATCACCGCGTCGGTTTACATCAACGATGCCGAAGACGGTTTGATCGCCGACATTGACGAATGGCTGGAGCGGCTGGCCCCTATGCGCGCCGATTACCGCCACCATCAAACCGGCGAAGACAATGGCGATGCGCATCTGAAAAATCTGCTGCTGCATCATCAAGTGCTCGTGCCGATCACCAAAGGCGAACTCGACCTGGGCACCTGGCAGCAAATTTATTACGCGGAGTTTGACGGCCAGCGCCGCAAACGCGTCATCATCAAGATCATAGGCGAATAACTACGTTTCAACCGGCTACCAACACGCATGCGAACTTTGATTTGGTTAGTTCTAGCGCTTGCCATCACGCTGCCCTGGCTGTTTTTTGTGCTGACTGGCGAAGGACATCACTTGATTGCCAGCCATCCCGCCCAGGTTTCGGCGCTCTCCGGCCTGGCGATTGTGGGGGCGGCCTTTCTGCTCAGTTGGGGTGCGGAGCTTTCTGAACGCGACATCCCGCGCGCGCTGGCGTTGATTGCGCTGGCGCTGATCAGCGTCCTGCCCGAATACGCCATCGGCCTGCATTACGCCTGGGCCGAGGGCCGCGCGGGCACGCACGAAGGCCTGGCCGTGGCCAACATGACCGGGGCCAACCGCATCCTCATCGGCGTGGGCTGGGCGCTGGTGGCGGTGGTCTATTATTTCAAACATGGAAAGAAGGAAGTCGAACTGGATCATTCGCAGGGGCTGGAACTGAGCCTGCTGCTGCTGGCGACGGTGTATACGCTGGTGATTCCGCTCAAGGGCACGCTTTCATTGTTTGACACGGTGGTGCTCTTCGCCTTGTTTCTCTTTTACGCGGCGCGCGCTTCGCAAGCGGAAAAACACGACGAGCCGGATTTGGAAGGCGTTGCCGGCGCATTGGATCAACGCCTCGGCACGGGCGCGCGGCGTTTGGTCGTGCTGTTGCTGTTTGGCTTCGCCGGGCTGGTGATCTGGCTCTCTTCCGAACCGTTTGCCGAAGGGTTGAAAGCGGCGGGCACGGTTTACGGGGTCAATCAGTTTCTGCTCGTGCAATGGCTGGCGCCGCTGGCCTCTGAATCGCCCGAAGGCTTGATCGCGCTGCTCTTCGCCCTGAAAGGCAAAGGCTCGATGGGCCTCGGCGCGCTGATTTCATCGAAAGTCAATCAATGGACGCTGCTGGTCGGCGCCATCCCGCTGGTTTACGCGCTGGCCGTCGGCGCGTGGGTGCCGATGCAGTTGAGCAGTCTGCACAAGGAAGAATTGCTGCTGACTTCGGCACAATCGCTGTTTGCCGCCGTGGTGATCTCGGATTTCCGGCTGGCCTTGTGGGAAGGCGTCTTGTTACTGGTGCTGTTCCTGGCGCAATTTTTCTTTCCGCAGCCAGAGATTCGCTACATTTTCAGCGGGCTGTATTTGGTTGCCGCCTTTGTGATGATCCTGACTTCGCGGCTGCGGCGGCAGATGCTTTTCGACGCTTTGTTGTTGCGGAAATGTGACCCGTCGAAGTTATAGAGTTGGGAGAACTTTGGGAGTTATTCGTTATGGCCGATTTCGACCGTGAGTTTCTCAAGGTCTTTTGGCGGACGATACCGCTTTTTGCCTCTTTCGCCTTTCTCGAATTGCACATCGGTCCGCCAAAGAGCAACCGAACCATCATGGTATATTTTGGCCAGGAATGGGATGCGATATTCCCGCACCATTTTCAATATCTGAGGCATAGCTTTTATTATCAATTGCGCTTGCTGGAGTGCGGTCAATTTGTTGGCTTTTGTTAGCGCAAACGCTTTTACCTGTGCCGTAAGCAGTGCATCAAGTTCAAGTGGACGAGCCCCAATTGAGACATCCCCCGTAAGTACCACCCATTTCTTCTCTCCAACTACTGCCAGCCAATCTTCGTCTGGGGTATTGTGCCTGAACCAGACTGAATGAGACTCCACCCTGACACCATGTTTGCGAAGCTCTGCGGGGATTAACTTGCCGATTAAAGACCGGTCAAGAAAAAAGACCGTTCGCTTAAGCTGCCTTTTGCATTCGTCGTTCGTACTGGATTGTTTTTTTGATTTCCGAAGCTTCGCACCCATAGTCTTTTGCCAGGTCGGCAACACTCTCGCCAGCCTCGTGCCTGTTTGCTACTACTGCCGTAGGTACCCCAATGCCAACCAAAACAGGCTTCCCAAATGAAATACGCGGGTCAATCAGCACAATCTTTGGCTCGTTCTCAAACGCTGCGGGATGACGATGAAGATAGGGATAGAGGCGCAAAGCAGCTCCACGAGGATCGCGGTCTACCCGCTTCAGATATGCCTGGATGATTTCCTTCATCTCCAGTTGGCCCCGTTTAGTTGCATTTACCATCAAGGCGCCGTCTTCAATCAATAAGTCCACTCCCTTAAGCTGGAACCAGTAATCCGCCAAAGGCTGCTGCGAGCTTGAGCACTCCCGAAGATAGCTTACTGCTTGCCGAATGTTATTAAGTGGAACGTTGTGGTGGTAACGGATGGCATCAAGGACGTGCGCCTCAACCAAATTCGTAAAGGAAAGTAGCGGTAAATCCTCATCTGGCAATTGGATAATCGGCTCAAAACGCTTCTTGCCAGCAATCGTTGGATAAGATCGCCCGCGTATCCAAGCGCGCAGCGTTTTCAAGGGGATTTGTAACCAATGGGAAGCCTCCCAGAAGCTATAGGTTGGAATATCCCGCGGGTCTCGCCCTTTGTATATGTCACGCCGTTTTTGCAGTCTAGTCATTGTCCTACCCCGTGAAGCACTTCAGGCAAGCTACCAATCCGGCAAACATACATGGATACGCGGATCCTCAAATTGTGCCGACGATGCGCGGATTGTCCGTCACAATCGCCACATTTGTACAGCCAGTAAAACACCTTGCATGCTTTCTTCAGCTTGATTATCGGTACGGCCCGGCTTAAGCCTCAATGATCGAACATCGGCCACGCCCGCCCGTCAATCACTGAACGGCTGTCAATATCAATCACATCGTGGCGCGTGATGATGCCGACGATGCGCCCGTACTCTTCGATCAACAGCGCGGGCGATTCTTTCAGATACTTCATCGCGCGTTCGACATCCACGGTCTCGCTGACCACCGGGAACGCCTCATCCATCACCGCGCGCACCGGCTCATTCAACAGCGAACGTTCATCCAGCAAGCGCGCCATCAAATGGCTTTCGCGCGCACTGCCCACGGCCTTGCCGTCTTCCAGCACCGGCAATTGCGACAGACCACGCTCATTCATCAGCTTCAGCGC
>JAYUCP010000103.1:0-2431 GCA_043740245.1 Acidobacteriota bacterium
AGCTGTAAGCATCACGCCCGCACCGCAATCTTCCACACCCGATTGCTCAACTCTTCAGCCGTAATTTCCACCGGCAGAAACTTGCGAATGATTTCGATATTGGTGGTTGTATGCCGCGAGGGCGCGACCGTCGTGAACGCGCCGGCCCCGGCCAGCGCCAGCGGAATCAGCAACTGATCGGCCAGGTATTCGCCCACCGCCGCGTCCGAGGCCAGATAACGCCGCGCCTCTTGAATCGCCTTGATCGCCACGGCCTCCGCCGCTACGCCGCGTTCGCCAAAACCGGTAAAGACCTCGGCGACGTTCGCGCTCTCGATTTCCACCGAGACCAGATTGCCGGGGCCGTTTGAGTTCTTGATCTCTTCGACACGCAACCATTCCGCCGGCCAGTTCAGCTTTTGCCCGATGACTTTCAACTCGCGTTCGGCCACCGCGCGCGGCAGATTGGCGACCAACGCGCGCGCGCGCCGTCCCACAATCTCGCCGCGTTCCAGCAATTCAAATGGTTCGAGTTTGGCGGCGGGCGTGATCCGAATGTCCAACTTGCCGCCGCCCGCCGGATAAAAGCCGTAGCGCGCTAGCGTAGCCTCTACGCGCACGCCCAGCCGGTTGAGCAGCGGCAGAAAGGCCTTGACCAAAAAGTTAAACGGCGGCGCAAAGGGATTGTGCGTCCCGCCTTCCAGTGTCAAGCGGCTCTCGCCGCCCGCGCGCAACAGCGCAGGCAAGACCGTTTGCAACACCAGCGTCGTGCTGCCCGCCGTGCCGACGGCAAAGGCGTATTCGCCCGGCGTGATTTCGCCCGGCGTGAAGATCAGTTGCGTCGAGCCAATCGCCGCACCCTCGGCCGCGGCCTGACCGATTTGTTGGGCGGCCTTGACGGCGGTCAGGTGCTGCCGCAACAAGCCGGGTTGTTTGCGCCCCGCGCGAATCTTTTCGATGCGGAACGGCTGGCCCGTGACCAGCGACAAGGCCAGCGCGGTGCGCAGGATTTGGCCGCCGCCTTCGCCGAATGAACCATCAATTGTGATCATAAAATTCTTCTGCTACTCAGCCCACACGCGCGAACTGAGAAATTGGCACGCGCAGCGTAGCTCATTCATAAGCCAGCGTAGCTCATTCATAAGCCAGCGTAGCTCATTCACAAGTTGGACGCGAGCTAGGCGCGCTGCCAGGCGCTACACAAAGTCCAGCGCCTGGGCTATAGTGCGGCGCGTCGCACCGCCTCTTTCAATGCAAACAAACCGTCATCATCAAGGAGCAATCCATGTCTCACAGTTTTGCGCGCGCGCTTATTCGTTCCGCCTGCTGGCTGAGCTTGCTAATGCTGCTGTCGCTAACCGGCAGCGCCCAGGCGCCCGCCGTCGCCGACAAACAAATCGAAGTCTTCGGCCAGAAGCTTCACTATTTGGAAGCTGGCAGCGGCCCGACCGTCATCCTCTTGCACGGGCTGGGCGGCGAGGTCAGCAATTGGGCGCTGACCGTGCCCGCGCTGGCCAAGCAGTTTCACGTCTTCGCCATTGATCAGATCGGGTTCGGCCAATCGGACAAGCCGCTGATGAACTACCGCATCGGCACGATGGTGGATTTTCTGAACGGCTTTTATAAACAGGCCGGGATTGGCAAAGCGACGCTCGTCGGCAATTCGCTGGGCGGCTGGATCGCGGCGGCTTTTACCATCGCCTATCCTGACAAAGTCGAAAAGCTGGTGCTGGTGGATGCCGCCGGCTATTCACCGGCGCGCACCGGCGCGCCAAAAGTGACGCGCGAACAACTTGCGCCACTCAACGCCGCGACGCTGGCCGAATTGAAACAGGTGATGAGCCTGGTCTTTTACAACAAAGCCCTGCTCACCGACGCCTTCATCGAAACGGCCTTCGCCGCCAAGCTGAAACGCGGCGACGGCTACACGATCGAACAGTTTGTCCAAATGGTGCTGCGCGGCGACGACTTTCTGGATGGCAAAACCAAGGCGATCAAGGTGCCCACGCTGGTGGTCTGGGGCCGCGAAGACGGTTTGACCCCGCTGGCCATTGGCGAAGCTTACGCGCAGGACATCGCCGGGGCAGAGAAGGTTGTTCTGGACAAATGCGGGCACGTGCCGCAAATCGAATGTGCGGCGGCTTTCAATACGGCGTTGTTGAAGTTTTTGAACGCGCCCACGTCCGGCAAATAAATCAAGGCTTATGCAAAAGCCTGTAAGTGTGGGGCGGGTTCTTTACCCATGTGCGCCAGGTTAAGGTGTAAGTCCTTTGAAATCAGTCGGCTGTTGCCGACGGTTGATAGTGCTAAGAGTTGCCACAACCACCAAAATCTTGTGGTTTCAGCGGCTTTGAGCCACCTGGCAAGCAGATGCAACGCTTGGCGGGCCAATAACATAGCACTGATTTCAAAGGACTTAGGCTTAACCTGGCGCACATGGGTAAAGAACCCG
>JAYUCP010000104.1:0-14780 GCA_043740245.1 Acidobacteriota bacterium
CCACATACACCGCATCGAGGTCTTTTGATTTCAGGGTCAATCATTGTGTTTCTTGATGAAATTCTCCGGTGAGAGTTTTCGTACACGCTCCAAGGCAACTGCCCGCGTCTGCCAATGCAAGCCTGAAAGAATGAATGGGGCCTAACGAATCAGGAACATATCAACATCAGACTTGAGAGGGAAGCCCGTAGTAAATAACCTTGCCCGCAGAGTTTGACAGTCGCAAGCGGGGTTGCTGATACTCGCCGCCCGATGAACAAACCCGAACATCCATTTCCCATTCCGCATCGCCCGCCCGCCGAAACGCCCGAAGCGGACGCCTATGCCCCGGCGGTCGAGTCGTTGAGCGGCAAGTGGCGCGAGGTGCAAACGACCGAGGCACCGAGCCAAACCGTGCAGCGCAATACGACGATGTGGGGCGTTGGCATCGGCATCGCGCTGGTAATTTTTCTGGCGCTGGTGGGCGGATTTCTGCTGCTGGTGTGGACGGTGAATCGCTGAATCCTGTTATGACACGTCATCCCATCAAACTCGGCTTGGAAGTCTTGTTGACCGAACAAGCCGGCCTCTTGCGCAACGCGCGCGTAGGGTTGATTTGCAACCCGGCTACGGTAGACCACGCCTTTCATCACGCGGCGGATATCTTTCACGCACACCATCAAATCAATCTGACTGCGCTCTTTGGCCCGCAGCACGGCATTCGCGGCGAGACGCAAGACAACATGATCGAATGGCAAAGCTTCCGCGATCCGCGCACAGGTGTGATGGCCTATTCACTTTATGGCGAGACGCGCCAGCCGACCGAGCAGATGTTGCAGGACGTGGATGTGCTGGTGTTTGACGTGCAGGATGTCGGCACGCGCGTCTATACCTTCATTTATACGATGGCGCTGGCAATGCAGGCGGCGCGCCAATTCGGCAAACACTTCGTCGTGCTCGACCGGCCCAATCCGATTGGCGGCGTCGGCATTGAAGGCAGCCTGCTCGAATCAGGTCACGAATCCTTTGTCGGCATGTATCCGATGCCGATGCGCCACGGGATAACGGTGGCCGAGTTAGCCAAACTTTTCAATGAAGCCTTCGGCATCGGCTGCGAACTCGAAGTTGTCCCGCTGCAAGGCTGGCGGCGCGAATTTTATCTGGACGAAACGGACGCGCCCTGGGTGCTCCCTTCGCCAAATATACCGACAGTGGAAACAGCGGTCGTTTATCCCGGCATGGTTTACGTCGAAGGCACAAAGATCAGCGAAGGCCGCGGCACCACGCGCCCGTTTGAATTGATTGGCGTCCCCTATGCCAACGCGCACGAACTGGCGACTGCGCTCAACCAACTCGAATTGCCGGGCGTTTATTTCCGTCCGCACAGCTTCCAACCGACCTTTCAGAAACACGCGGGCCGCCTCTGTCACGGCGTGCAGCCGCACGTGCTTGACCGCGCCGCCTTCAAGCCGGTCATTACCGGCATCGCGCTCATCAAGCTTGTCCACGACCTCTATCCGAATGGTTTTGAATGGCAGCCGCCGCCGTATGAATACGTTTTTGACCGTTATCCCTTCGACGTGATTGCCGGCACCGCGAAGCTGCGCGAACAGATCGAACGCGGCGATTCAATCGCCGCGCTTGCCGCTTCCTGGCGTGCTGACGAACAGGCTTTTGCGAAACAGCGTGCGCCGTATTTGCTTTACTGAACCACGATGAAAACCCTGGCGGAATATCTGGTCGAAGCCGAGCACAATCACGGCCACATGTGTCCCGGCCAAGTGCTCGGCGTGCGTATGGCAATGCTCGGCTGCCGCCGCATCGGCATCGAAGAGCCCAAAACCGGCAAACGCCTGATCGTTTTCGTAGAGATTGACCGCTGCGCCGCCGATGCCATCAACACCGTGACCGGCTGCCGCCTGGGCAAACGCACGCTCAAGTACCGCGACTTCGGCAAGCTGGCCGCGACCTTTCTCAACACCGAAACGGGCGCAGCCGTCCGCGTGATCGCGCTGGAATCTTCGCGCGATCTGGCGAAAGAATGTTTTGCGCATCTGCCCACCAAAAAGGCCCAGCAACTCGCAGCCTATCAAACATTGCCTGACGAACAGCTTTTCCAAGTCGAACGCGTCCGCGTCACCTTGCCCGAAGCCGACCGCCCCGGCCATCCAACCAGCCGCGTGTTATGCGAACAATGCGGCGAAGGCATCAACGATCGGCGCGAAGTCGTGCGTGACGGGCAACCGCTTTGCCGCGCCTGCGCGGGCGAACGCTATTACGAGGTTTTATCCGGCTGAGCCGCTATTCATCACCAGCGTCTTGCGCTAACATCCGTCCCGATGATTGCACCCGCGCATACTCACAATGACGCACACACACATGGCCATGCACACAGTCACGCACACGGTCGCGGCGCGCCGCAACGCACGTTGCTATTGGTTCTGGTGCTGACCTTCGTTTACATGCTCGCCGAAGTCATCGGCGGATACTGGGCCAACAGTCTCGCTCTGCTTTCCGACGCCGGGCATATGTTCACCGATGTGGCCGCGTTGGCCTTGTCGTTTCTGGCCGTGCGCTTTGCCTCGCGCCCCGCCACGCCGAACAAGACCTATGGCTTTTACCGTTTGGAAATCCTGGCCGCGTTGGTGAATGGCGTAGCCTTGATCGTGCTCTCACTGCTGATTTGCGTCGAAGCCTACGAACGTTTGCAAAAGCCTGAAGCCGTGAATGCCTGGGTGCTGATTGGTGTGTCATTCGGCGGGCTGCTCGTCAACCTGCTTTCGGCCAAACTTCTGTCGCACGATCACCACGACAACCTAAATGTGCGCGGCGCTTTTCTGCACGTGCTCGGTGATTTGCTGGGTTCGGTCGCCGCCGTGCTGGCCGGTGTCATGATCGTCTGGCGCGGCTGGTATTGGGCCGACCCGGTCTTCAGCGTCGTCATCAGCCTGCTCATCATCTACAGCGCCACACGCCTGGTACGCGAATCGGTCAACGTGCTGCTCGAAGGCACGCCCTCGCACCTCAATCCCAAGACGATTGAACAGGCGCTGCTGGCCGTCGCGGGCGTCCAAGCCGTGCACGACCTGCACATCTGGACACTCACCTCCAGCCGCCACATCATCACCGCCCATATCGTCGTCGGCGATTCCCGCCAAAGCACGCGCATTCTAGGGGAATTGCGAAAGTTGCTGGCGCAAGAATTCGCGCTCGACCACGCCACTTTGCAGTTGGAAGAACCCGCGCAACTCGTGCGTATCGAGCCGCGAGGCAATCAGTCGTCATAGCTGTTTGCCCAGCGCAAAGCAGAACTTTGGCTAGGGATCATCTACGCCTTCTCGCGTATTGACGGTTTCGTTGCCGGGATGTCGGCTTCCTGACAACAAGTATGGGCTGACAGCGCGCACTAGGGTACAGATGGCAAGGTGATTTACGAGCGCCCGGTGGCGCGCCGCTGAGGCTATGGCCGCATGTATTCCGTCCGCAAAAACAAATACGCCCCCCAGCCATTGATCGCAATGGACGCGACGAACAGCAGCGCCTCCAGCCAGGAGACTTTTTTCGGGCTGCTTTCCAGCAAGACCACAAACATCCACGGCAACAGCACCATCGCGTAGCGGTAAGAGAATTGCCACCCGCCCGGATTGCCGTGACACCACAGCACAAAGGTCAGCACTGCAATCGCCGCCCAGGCCAGCCATTTCAACGTGGCGTCTTTGGCTCCACGACGAAACAGAAAAAGCAAATATGGACTACTGAGCAGGATCGAGCCGCCGAAGCCGGTGGGCACCAGATATGGATAGCTTGGAATGCGCCGCCACGGCGTCAGCAACATCTCTTGGAAGTTGAGCGGAATGGCGTGCAGCGAAAAGATGCCGTGCTGATACCAGGGTTCCTGCAAGACGCCGGGGATGTGCGCGTAGCCGAAATCCAATGGCGCGCCGAAACGCGCGTAGTTGTAGGCCAGCGTGGCTATGCCCAGCAAGAAAGGGAAAAGTGAGAAGGCGGCAGCCGCGCTGGCAAAACTTTCATCACGAAGAAACGAAGAGCACGAAGCTAGGAAGGAAGAGAAGGGAGAGTTGTTGAGCTTTCCTTCGTGCTCTTCGTTTCTTCGTGGTTGCATTTGTTCAGTGTGAGAGTGGCGGTAGAGCAGATAGTAGAACAGTGGCGCGAGCAAAATGATTTCAGTGCGATTGCCAATGGCCAGTGCGAAGCAGAAGCCTGCGGCGAGCGGATGAAAGCGAATTACCGTGAAATAGAGCGCGCCCAATTGCGCGGCGACTGCGATGCCCAAGGCGATATGCCACGCGCCGGCAAAGGCCAGGTTCGCCCACATCCAAGTGCCCAGCAGCGGAAAGAGAATCAACACAGTGCGGCGCGGCCATGCGTCTTGATACTTGGCGGAGAGCAGATAGAGTAAGTAAGCGGAGATGCTGGCGGATAAAGCGGCGAGCGTGACGCCGGGGAAGGCTTGGATCAGGTGCAGTTTTTTTAGCAGCGCGAGCGGCAGCATCGTCAGTACGCTACCGAGCGGGAAGGCCGAATAATACTGGCCGTGGTGCGGAATCATCTCGCTCAGCCAACTCGGCGGCGCTGCGGTTTCGCCCAAGCGGCCTTGCAACAGAGCCGACGCGATGCGCAGCGTGTAATCGTAAAACTCGCCGGTGAGGGGATTGGAGCAGTAGTAGACGAGAAAAATCCCTGCCACGAGCAGGAGGGGCAGGGAAGTCGTCTGAGTATTTGAGCGTTTCTGTTCGCTCTCTGATGGAGATGGCCTGCCGGATGAAGTGGTTTTCATGCCACGAAGCGGGCAGGGATGCCCGCGCTCCCAGGGTTATTTAATTGCCGTGCCGGTGCGCCGCCAATTCGAGCGCGTGAAGATGTCAGTCAGCCGGTTGCCGGTTTTCGGCGTTTCGGGGTCTTCGGGGTTGAACGACCAGTACACATACAGCGCGTGCCCGATGATGTTGCTGCGCGGGACAAAGCCCCAGTAGCGGCTGTCCAAGCTGTTATCACGGTTGTCGCCCATCGCAAAGTAACTGTCGGGCGGCACGAGGGCGGGTTCGTTCACGCCGAAGCGGAGTTGCGAATCGGGGTTGAATTCGGGCATCTCATGGTCGCGGTCGTCGTAATAAACCCGATAGTGCGCGCCGGGCGGCGCCGGTTCGGTCTTGGTTTCAGGGTGCGCTGAATAACGCGTGTCGAGCAGGTTGATGGTGACGCGCTGTTCTGGCAGTTCATGGCCGTTGACCAGTACGCGCGTGCCTTTGACTTCGACTTTATCGCCGGGCAGGCCGATGACGCGTTTGACGTAATTGACTTTGGGGTCTTGCGGAAATTTGAAGACGATGATGTCGCCGCGTTTGATCTCGCGCGTGGGCAAGAGCTTGCCGAGCAGGGGCGTCGGGCGTCCGAAGAGGAATTTATTGACGAAGAAGTGGTCGCCGATGTGGATGTTGTTTTGCATCGAGCCGGTCGGCACTTGGACGGCTTGCGCGATGAAGGTCATCAGAAAGAGCGCCATCACCACGGTGATGAGGCCCTGTTCGATGTATTCGCGCAGCACGGTCTTGGGCGGCGCGTTCGAGACGAATGGGAGATAGGGCGAGACCAGCGGCTGGCCTGCGGGCGCGACATTGATGGTTTCCTGTTCGGTCATAACTTGGGCAACGTTCGGTGTTTTGCCGGGGGACAAGCTGTCTGCTCGTCACTCCGCAGGCTTGCTTCACTCTGTAATTGCAGGTTCGGGTTCGAGCGGGAGTTCCGGTAACGATACGAGCGGCGGGGCTGCTGCTGCCAGCGCTGCTAGCGTGACTGCCGCATCCGGCGCGCTTTCTGGCGCAATGGTTTCCGGCATCAAGTGCACACGCTCCAATTCCTGGGGCAGGTTATCCAGCGCCCATTGGGCCGCCGCCTGGTGCGCGCCCTTGATGGTCGTGCCTTGGCCGGTGGCGATGCATTTGCCGCTGACGCGCAATTCGATTTGGAAGACGCGGTGATGATCGGGCCCCAGGCTTTCGACGATGGCGTATTGCGGCGTCGGCAGTCCGAGCGATTGCAAGCGCTCTTGTAAGGCCGTCTTGTAATCGGCCATCGCCAGGTTTTGCGGGTCAACGATGGAGAACGTCAGGGCGAATTCGCGGCGGATGAATACTTTGGCCGCTTCGATGCCGCCGTCGAGGTAGATGGCGGCGATCAGGGCTTCATAAGCATCCACCTGCAAGGCCATTTTGTGACGGCCCCCGGTTTTCTCTTCGCCGCGATTGATGAGCAGGTAGTTACCCAAACTCAAATGCACCGCGTGTTTTTGCAAATTGACGGCGCTGACCGCATAGGCGCGCAGCTTTGAAAGCGTGCCTTCGTTTTGGGTCGGATAGAGCTCCAACAGCCAGGCGCTGATCAGAAACTCCAACACGGCATCGCCTAGAAATTCGAGCGCTTCGTTGTGCGGCGGACGCGGTTCGGTCTGTTCGTTGGCAAAGGAGCGATGGGTCAAGGCGCGGCGCAACAAGTTGCGGTCGCGGAAGGCGTAATGGATCAGCCCTTCGAGTTGGTTGAGCAATTCTTCAAAGCGTGGGCCGGTGAAAGATTCAGCTTCGGCTTCACTTGCGGACGCAGCTTCATGTTCGGCCACGTCAGCCGGAAGGCCCGTTGCGGCATCTGGTAAAGGGGCCGATGAAGCGGCTGTCAAAGAGGCTGGGGGTAAGCCAGCGGTCAATGCAATGTCTTCGATTACTTCGTTACTCACACAATCTTTACTTCGTGGGGAGATGATAGCTAAAGCCAGCTCACACGCGGGAGAGCTGGCTTTAGCTGTTGTTTCTTGCGTTGGCGAAGCAGCGCAAAAGTTGTTGGGCTAGCGTCTTTTCTTTTTGACTGGAGCCGCTTTGGCTTTGGCCGGAGCCGCTTTCGTGCCAGTGGTTGCCGTGCCGCTGCCGCCAGGAGCGTTGCCCGCACCAGCATTCAGCTTAACCGCGCCGCCAGTTGTCGGCGGGCCGGTCGGCGGCGCCATTGAGGTTTCGGCCTTGGCGGGCACGGCCACATCGGCAATCGTCGGGTCTGCCTCGTAGCTTTTCAGGTAGGCAGGGGCTTTTTCTGGCGCATCCGTGCGGTATTTCCAGAGCGAGTTGAATGATTCGCGGCCCGCATCCTGTAAAGGTTTGGCGCTCAGCGTGGTTGCCACTGCAATGACGCGCGCATATTCGGCAATGAGCTTGTCAACCGCCACATTGATCTGTTTGAGCACTTCTTTGCCGGCATCGCCGGTTTTCTGGTCATCCGGTAAGGCGCCGTATTGCTTGCTCAGTTTACCGTAGTCGTTGTTATAGATCGTTGAACGCAGCCAGTAATTATTCGGGTCTTTCCAGCCAATGTTGGGTTTGGTTTTGACCGCGATGGATTTGCCTAGATAAGCCAACGCCTGTTGCGGGTCGCCGTTGGTTTGGATGGTGTACCAACCCAAGTACTGATTGCCGAGCGCCATGATGTCTTCGCGGAACTGCCCAATCTGCTTCTTCTGCTCGTCATCATTGGGTGCTGGTGTCGAAGGATCAAAAAGCTTGAGGGCCTTCTCCATGTAACTTTTGGCTTTGGCTTTGTCCTTGTACATTTCTCCCAAGGCTGCGCTGCCACCAGCCAGGCCTTGTTGGGCCACTACATAAGGATAATCAGGCTGCTTGACCATGAATGCGTCGCCAGCACTGAAAAGTTTTTCAAGCTTCGGCGCATCCGGGCCAGCATAATACTCTGCGAGTGCCGCCTTGAACTTTTCCCAAAGATCAGCAATCTCTTTGGCATCAAGTTTTGCTTTGGCGTACTTAATGTAGGAACTGGTTGGATACTTCTCCAACAACTCCTTACAAAGAGGAAGGCACTTGGCTTCATCCTTTTTGGTCTGACAGACGTCAAACCAGTTGCGCTCAAATTCCGCTTTCGGGTCATCTTGAGCGCTGGCGGTGCTCGGCAAAAATGCAAACGCGCCCCACAGCAACGCTTGCACGATCAAAAGGCTCAACTTCTTCATAATGAAAAGGTCCTCCACTTCATCCATTGTATCGGTGTGATTTGACTCTGACGGCGCACAGCTTGTTCCCCAGAATTGATCCCAAAGGATACGCCAGCGCAGCGGCATCGCCCGGTTGAACTTGCCCGTTGTGACTCGTGCGGTTAGTACAGAGCCATTACGATCACACCCTTCGGCGCGCCGCCGACGCTGACCAATGACTCGCGGGAAACAGTCCTTGGCGGAACGACGGATGAAATGCCGAGACGACGGAATCTATGACGGAGCAGCTTAAATTTACTGATGCTTGCGCAAACGGTTCTAGTTAGAACTTGTCAGAGTTTCGAGTATTGTGCATGATTCAAATGCTTTGTCAAATTCGCGGAAGCCGCGAAATCACTGGCGAAAAATCACTTTTCGGGGTGTCGCAAGAACGCGCGTGCCGGGCAAACTTGCAACGCCAGCAAATGTTCAGCAAGCAAGCCCGGCCTGGTTTACTTATGTCATCTTTGCTCGCCCATTTTACTGACCGCCAAGCCGCGATCCTCGAACTCACGCGGCTGCTGGTCGAACGCGAAACGACCTCGCGCGAAGAAGCGCGGCTGAATGAAATTGCCGCCTTCGTCGCCAGCCTCTTTCAAGAGTTAGGCGCGGCGGTCGAACTTTTCCCGCAAGCCGGCTACGGCACGCATGTGCGCGTGTGTTGCGCGTTCGGCCATGACCCGGCGGGAAAACAGGTGCTGGTCATCGGCCATCTGGATACCGTCTGGCCGGTGGGCACTTTGCAACGAATGCCGTTCCGGCGCACCGAAGATGGTAAAGTGCACGGGCCCGGCGTCTTCGATATGAAATCCGGCGTGGCCTGTCTGGTCGAAGCCGTGCGCACCATCACCGCACAAGGCATGCGCACGCAACGGCCCGTGACCATTTTGCTCACGTGTGACGAAGAGATCGGCAGCCGCACTTCGCGCGGTTTGGTTGAAGAAGAGGCTGGGCGCGCCGCTGCCGCCTTGGTGCTGGAACCGCCGATTCCCGGCGGCATCGTCAAAACGGGCAGAAAGGGCGTGGGCGTCTTTTCGTTGCGTGCCGTGGGCCGCGCGGCACACGCGGGGCTAGACCCAAGCAAGGGCATCAACGCCGTCGTCGAATTGGCGCATCAGACCTTGCAGTTGGCGGCGCTGAACGATTACGAACGTGGCACGACGGTCAATGTTGGCGTCTTCAACGGCGGCACGACGACCAACGTCGTGCCGGCAGAAGCTACGGCCAAAATTGACGTGCGGTTTTGGACGCAGGCTGATGGCGAGTATTTGGAAAATGCCATCCATAGTCTCAAACCGGTTTTGCCTGAAGCCCAGCTTGAAATCGGCGGCGGCATCAACCGTCCGCCCATGCCGCGTTCGCCGCAAAACGTGGCCTTGTTTGAACACGCGCGCGCGTTGGCGGGCGAGCTTGGCTTCGATCTCAAAGACGGCGTCGTCGGTGGTGGCTCGGACGGCAATTTCACGGCGGCGCTCGGTGTGCCGACGCTGGACGGGTTGGGTGTGGATGGCGCGGGCGCGCACGCTGACCACGAACACATCATCGTCAGCGACATTCCCCGGTGCGCCGCGTTGCTGACGCGCTTGTTGCAAACTGTTTGAAACCGGTAGTCGGGTGTCATTCGCCGGTAGTCGGTTCTTTAGCTGACTGCCGACTACCGGCTACTGACTACCGACAACTGCTTATGGAACGTATCTACCGCGACCCGGTGCACAACATCATCGCGCTCTCGACGGCGCGGGCGGATGATGCGTTGTTGATTCGGCTGATTGATACGCCGGAGTTTCAGCGGTTGCGGTACATCAAACAGTTGGGGCTGGCGCTTTACACCTACCAGGGCGCGGAGCATTCGCGCTTTACGCACTCGCTCGGCGTGATGCACGTGATGACGCGCGTGCTGGATCATCTGGGCAAGAAGTACCAAATCAGCGACGAGGCGCGTATGGTGGCGCGGGCGGCGGCGATGTTGCACGACATTGGCCACGGCCCGTTTTCGCACGTCATCGAGCAGATTCTCGGCCAACACCACGAAACGTGGACGGCGCGCATCATCGCTGATCCGGCCACGGCGGTGCATCAGTGCTTGGCGGCGGTAGGTGCTGCGTTGCCTGAAAAGGTGATTGCCGCGATTGAACATCGCTATCGCCCGGCGTTTGTCGGCCAGTTGGTTTCGTCGCAGTTGGATGTTGACCGGCTGGATTATCTGTTGCGCGATAGTTTGATGACGGGCGCGAAGTACGGCAACTACGATCTGGAATGGATTCTGCACGCGCTGGAAATTGATGAAGCGCATGACCGCATCTACGTCGCGGCCAATGGGCTGTACGCTGTCGAAGAGTATTTGCAGGCGCGTTTCTATATGTTCCGGCAGGTTTACTTTCACCGCACTTTGCGTTCAGCCGAAGGCGTGCTGGTCAGCATTCTGCGCCGCGCGGTTGAATTGATGCGCGCCGGGGAATTGCAATTCGTAGTCGCTGGCTCGGTGATGGAGCGCGTCTTGCGCGGGGAAGAGTTGGCGGTGGGCGATTATCTGGACTTCGACGATCACGACGTGATGTTTCATTTGAAGCAGTGGATGCGCGAGCCGGATGCGGTGCTCAGCGATCTGGCGCAACGCTTTATCAAACGGCGTTTGTTCAAGGCACTCGATTTGGAGATGGCTGCCGAAGCGCGCGCCGCATTCGTCGCGGCGGCGCGTGAGTGTGTGGCCGCTAGTGGCTTCGACCCGGCTTACTACTTGGTTGAAGATCGCGCGGCGGATATTCCTTACTACGGTTATTACCGCCCGGACGGCAAGTCGCGGCTGGTGATCGAGCGCAGCAACGGCGAGCTTTGCGACATTGCCGAAGTCTCGACCGTGATTCGCGGCATGCGCGGCTACGAAATCCACCGCATCTGCTTCCCGCACGAAGCGAGCGCGGCCATTGAGCAATTGAAGCGATGAGACCGCTAACGTTTATCTTTGTAACTTTGGTTTGGCTGGCGTTGAGCGAAACAGCGCTGGCGCAAGCGCCGTTGCGTCTGGCCGTGCTCGATTTCAATGGCGATGAGACCGGCGTAGTCGCGGCGCAACTGCGCGGCTTGGCGCAAGGCAAGTTTGAATTGCTCGATCAGGCGCTGGTGCGCGTTGCAGCGCAAGGCGCGGGCTACGGCGGCAGTTTGAATATGCAACGCGAGGAGGCGCGGGCGTTGGGCTTGAGCCTCGGCTGTGAGTTCTATCTGTTGGGCAAAGTCCAAAGCGGGCGGCGGTTGGGCGTGGACAATCAAGCTTATTACGAAGCTTTGGCTGGGCTGTTTGCTGTTGAGACACGCACCGGCGGCTTGGCTGCGTTTGGGTTTGCCCGCGAACAGGCTGCGAATGAGACCGCAGTACGAAAGAAGCTGGCGGCGGTCTTGCCAGGTGTTTGGCAGCGTTTGGTTGAAGCGATGATGCGGACGCACGCCAACCACTTGAATGAAATTGCCGAGGCTGGGCGCGCACAGACCGAAGTTATTGAAGTGCTGAACGACGATCAACTCGGCCAGCAAGGGCAGCAGCCGATTTTTTATCAGCGCCTCAAACCTGACTACACGCCAGAGGCCGAAGCGGCGGGCATCACAGCTACGGTTGAGGTCCAAGCGGTCTTTCAGGTGGATGGAAAAATCGGGGACGTGACGGTCGTGCGGTGGGCCGGGTTCGGCTTGGATGAGTCGGCGGTGGCGACGGTGAAAAAATTGCGCTTCAAACCGGCGCGTCAGGCTGAAAAAGAGGTCACAATTCGCGGCTTGGTACGCTATAATTTCCGCCGTCCACCGGCTCTGGCTGAACGGCTGGAAGAGGCTGAGCGACTCAAACGCAGCCTGCGCGAGTTGGCAAGCCCCGTCATCAAGCGTCCGCCGCCGCCGCGTCCCTGAAGCATTATCCGGAAAGCAGAAATCTCATTTGGCTGTTGGTGCAATTTTTTCCTGGTGCTGAAATCGGTGTTGAGTGTGACGGTTGATTTACCTGCTGCACGCCGCACAAACGAACCACTACAATTCGCAATCAGTAATGGTCTTCGCAAAGGTCAGATCAATGGGCTTCCTAAAGGTTAGGGGAATGGTCGGAATGAAGTTTGGTGTGCCGCATCTCTTGCGCTGTGGCTGGTTGCTCTGCCTCCTGCTCTCGCCGACGCTGGCCGTACGCGCGCAGGAAGCCTCGCTGGCGAATGCGGAAAACACGCCGGCCTCGCGCGAGTTGCGGCTGAAAGTCTTCGACCAGGTCTGGCGCGCCATCAACGAAAACTACTACGACCGCAATTTTCATGGACTGGATTGGCTGAGCCAGCGCCAGCAATACCGCCCGCAAGTCGAGGCGGCGCGCGACAATTCCGAGTTTTATCGTGTCTTGCGCGGCATGATCGGTAAGCTGGGCGATGCCCACACCCGCATCTATTCACCGGATGACGGCTTTGATCGTTACCGCCCAGCCGGTACGACGGTCGGCTTGACTGTCCGGCGCATCGAAGGCCGCGCGGTCATTACCGCAGTCGAGCCCGGCTCCGAAGCCGCCCGGCTGGGCATCAAACCCGGCCAAGTGGTGACACAAGTTGATGGCGTTCCGGTTGAAAAGATGCTGGCGCGTTTGCTGGATGAATTGGGCACGAGTTCAACCCCGACGGCCCGCGATCTGCAAAGCCTTGACCGGCTCTTTTATGGCCAACGCGACACGCAGGTCAGCGTCAGCTTGTTAAATGACGAGCAGGAAACGCTGACGCTCAGCCTGACGCGGCGCTACGTTGAGTTCCAGCGCCGTGTTGCGACACGCCTATTGCCTTACAACATCGGCTACATTGAATTGACCGGCTTCGGGCCCGAGATCGAACGCGATTTCGACAAGGCCATGCAAACGCTGCAATGGACGCGCGGGCTGGTGCTGGATTTGCGCAACAATGGCGGCGGCTTCGTCAGCACCGTGGCCTGGATCGCCAGTTACTTTTTCCCGGAAGACACCGATCTCGGTGAATTCATCACGCGGCAAGGCCGTTCGAGCAGACGCAAAACCTGGAAGGTGCGTACCACCTATCGCGCACCGTTGGTGGTGTTGGTGAGCAACCGTTCGGCCAGCGGCTCGGAAATCTTTGCCGGCGCAATCCAGGAGCGAAAACGCGGCATTATCGTTGGCAGCAATCCCGCTACCTGCGGATGCCTGCTCGGGGTCAGTCGTACCTTGCGGCTGGATGACGGCGGCAAGCTGAATATCAGCGATACCGATTACCGCACGGCTTTTGGCAAACGCATTGAGGGCGTCGGCATTCAGCCTGACCAACGCGTCGAGTTGCGCATTGCAGATTTACTGGCGGGCAAAGACAGCGTGCTGGAATCGTCCGTCTACCAACTCAGCCGCAACTTCGTTTTTGGCGCGCGTAACAATGAAGTAGAGTTCAAACTGAAAATCCCCCAAATGGTCTTGCAATCCAACACACGCAACTTGCCAGTGTCCAACCTAGACCGATAGACTGCGCACATTCCACGTCCCCAGGGGAGAAGCAACTATGAATCATCTGCGTAAATGGGCTGCCGTAGCCTTTTTCGTTGGCCTGTGCTCGACCGAAATCCACGCGCAATGGACGATTGCTTTTCAGGAACGCTCGAAGCGCGATCTGAACGGCGTCTTTTTCATTGACCAGAACCGCGGCTGGATCATCGGCGATAACGGCATCATTCACGCAACCCAGAACGGCGGCGCGGAATGGACCTCGCTCAATCCGCGCGTAAGCACGAATTTGAGCGATGTCTTTTTTCGCAATCAAACCGAAGGCTGGCTCATCGCCAGCGGGGCGCAAATTCTGAAGACACAGGACGCTGGCGAAACGTGGGAGTTCGTTTACCAGATACAACTCGCTCCTGGTAAGCGTAAGGAAGACGCGCCTGAACTATACAGCTTGTCGTTTCCGAACAATAAAAAGGGTTGGGTGGTCGGAACCGATGGCCGCATTCTTCATACAGAGGATGGCGGACGCAGTTGGGCCAATCAGGAAAGCGGGACTGCCGAAGAATTGGTGCACGTCAAATTCCTCAACGATAAGCGGGGCTGGACTGTCGGCGGCGGCGGGACGGTTTTGTTTACCGATGATGGCGGACGAACCTGGGAACTGCAGGCGAGTGGGACGACAAAACACCTTTATCACATCGAGGCCCAAGGGAAAAATAATGCCTGGATTGTGGGGGATGACGGAACCCTCTTGCGCACGACGAATGCCGGGCTGACTTGGGAAAAAGTTGCACTCACCACCAAGCAGAGCCTGATCAATGCAGCCTTCGCCAATGACCGGCAAGGCTGGGCCGTCGGTTGGAAAGGAACTATTTTGCGCACGGAAGACGGCGGGCAGACCTGGGTTGAACAGGAAAGCGGCACGCGCGAAAACCTCTATGGTGTTTCGGTCAAAAAGAATAAAGTTTGGGCGGTTGGGGCGGAGGGGTTGGTTTTGCGATATGAAATTCGTTGATTGACATAGTTGTCGAAACAAAAGTTCGGCGGGCAGTTGTGCTTTCAGTAACAGGCAAAAAGGTAGTCGTTAAAAGATCGGCGGCGCCTATCGGAGTGTAATGCGTCGCTTACGTTATCTTGCGTGAAGGTTCTCTGCCGCAGAGACCTGTCAGACAAAGCGAACAGGCTCTGCGGCTGGCGAATGAATCTTAAAAAAAGGGGCGATTGCTCGCCCCTTTTTGAATTCGGCCATCGCCTTTGCTTTAGCAGCTTGGCGGGAAGAGCGGCAAGGTTAGCGGGACCTGACCG
>JAYUCP010000105.1:0-14772 GCA_043740245.1 Acidobacteriota bacterium
ACCAAAGACGAACGCGTCAAGATTCTCGATTTCGGTTTGGCGAAGCTGCGCCCGCCACGCAACGAGCAGGTTGGTTTGGAGGATGAAACGCAAAAGAAGCTCACCGATCCCGGCACGGTGATGGGCACGGTCGGCTATATGTCGCCGGAGCAAGTGCGCGGGCAGGAAGCGGACACCCGGGCGGACATCTTTAGCTTCGGGATGATCCTGCACGAGATGCTGAGCGGCCAGCGCGCGTTCACCGGCGAATCAATGGCCGACGTGATGAGCGCGATTTTGAAGGAAGACCCGCCGGAGTTGAGCGAATCGAACGCAAAGATTTCGCCGCAGTTGGAAAAGCTGGTGCGGCACTGTCTGGAAAAGAAACCGGAGCGGCGGTTTCAGTCGGCCAGTGATTTGGGCTTTGCGCTCGAAGCCTTGTCCATGCCCAGTTCGTCTGGCGCGAATCGGGCCGAAGCAATCCAGGCGCTGGACACTTCGGCAACGGCGCAACGCAGCGGCTGGCGCGAACGTATTGCGTGGATTGCAGCGGGACTGTTCGCGCTGATTGCGCTCGCGCTCGGCGTGGCGTATGTCCGGCGTCCGGCGTCCGGCGCTGGATGCGGAACGAATGTGGTTTGCGATTAACCCACCAGAGAAAGCAAAGCTTTTTGACTGGCCGACGATTTCGCCGGATGGACGCACGCTGGCTTTTGTGGCGGAAGTGGATGGCAAAACGCAACTCTGGGTGCGTGCGCTGGGCGCGACGACCGCTCGGCCACTGGTCGAAGTACGAGGTAACAGCCCCATCCCGTTCTGGTCGCCGGACAGCCAGTTCATTGCGTATTTCGAGCTAGGCAAGCTGAAGAAGATTGCGCTGGCCGGGGGCATGCCCGAAACCTTGTGCGATACGCCAATTGGCAACGGTGGCACGTGGAATCGTGAGGGGGTCATTCTGTTTGGGGGTGGGACAGGTGGCATCAAACGCGTCTCTACGAATGGGGGAGCCGTCACTGCCGCCACCAGCGTTTACAAAGCGCGCGGGGACATAAATCACAATGTTCCAGCCTTTCTGCCCGATGGACGCCACTTCCTTTATTCCATAAACAATTCCGACCCGACGAAGCGAGGAATCTATCTCGCCGCACTGGAGGGAGGTGAAGCACGACTGCTTTTGTCCGCAGATGCCTATACTGTCGGGGTGACGCTGAATCCTGCGGATCAGAGCAAAGGGTATCTGACCTTTGTGCGGCAAGGGGCGTTGCTGGCGCAGTCCTTCGATTTCAGCCAGAACCAGTTGATGGGGAGTCCCGTGCGGATCGCGGAGTATGTAGCATCTCCTAGTGGTGGTTCGGCACGCTATTCGCTGGCGACGAATGGCGTGTTGATCTTGTTGGAAAGGGAGGCTGACCGACAACTCACGTGGTTTGATATCGCTGGCAAAAAGCTGGGGACAGAGGGACCGCCAGGACAATATTCTTTCCCTAAGCTTTCCCCTGATGGAAAGCATCTCGCGGTTGGACGCACGAACCCATCAGCGCGATTTAGCGACATTCATTTGTTCGAACTGGCGGGCGGCGCGGGCACGCCCTTCACCTTTGATCCGTCGCACGATGAACGACCGATCTGGTCGCCAGATGGCAGCCGGATTGTCTGGGACTCCTGGCGTGAGGGTGTAAACCTGTTCCAGAAAACCGTGAGCGGCGCGGGACAGGATGAGATGTTGCTGCGATCAGCTTATTTCAAGACTGCCTGTGACTGGTCAACGGATGGTCGGTTCATTCTTTACACAGAAGGAAATCCGCAGACTTCCGGTGATTTATGGATGTTGCCGATGGAAGGCGAGCGCAAGCCCTGGCCTTGGCTCAACACACCCGCCAACGAAACCGCAGCCACATTTTCCCCGGATGGGAAATGGATTGCCTACCAGTCCAATGAATCCGGGCGCAACGAAATCTACTTGCAGGCGTTTGTGCCTGGCGTTCCGGCGTCCGGCGGCAAACGGCAGCTTTCCACCAATGGCGGCACGACTCCGTATTGGCGGCGCGATGGCCGGGAACTGTATTACCTCGCTGCCGATGGCAAGCTGATGGCGGTGGAGATCACGCCGGGCGCGGAGTTAAAAGCCGGGACGCCGCAAGAACTCTTTGCGCCGAGCGGCTACCGGGTAAACGCCGACCGGGGCTACACGCTGACGGGCGACGGGCAGCGCTTTCTGTTTGTGACGAGCGCGGACGAAGCGAGCGTGCCGCCGTTCACGGTCGTGCTGAACTGGATGGCGGCGGTGAAGTGATCTGGAGTGCGGCGGCTCAACGCCGCTTTTCGTTCGTTGTTGATGCTGCGCGCTTAACCTCGAATCTTTCGCGTGAACTCGAAGCGGTGAAAGGCGAACGCCAAAGCGGCGTCGAGCCACCGCACTCCAAAGGATGTTGAACTGGATGACGGCGGTGAAGTGATCTGGAGTGCGCCAACTCTGGATGCTCGACGCCGCTTTTCGTTCGCGGCACGTGACGCCCGTTTCTGCTCGAATCTTCGCCTGAAATCGAAGCCCTAAAAGGCGAAAGCCAAAGCGGCGTCGAGCATCCAGCATTGGCGCACTCCATAGATTGGCTGCCAGAGTCCGGCAAACTTCAGGTTGCCGCCATTTGAGGCAGCGGCAAACTGAAGTTTGCCGGACATCCAAGTGAAAACAGCTCTAAGCGCTGCGCTGCTCTTCAGCTTTCCCACTCCGCCGTTTCGTGTTGTATCATCCGCCTTCCCGCTCATCCGCAATCATCCGATTTCATCCGGCAAAGGAGTACATCGCCCGTGGCAATCATCAAACCATTTCGCGCGCTGCGCCCGCACCCTGCACAGGCGGCACAGGTTTCCGCCGTGCCCTACGATGTCGTCAATACCGCAGAGGCGCGCGCTTTGGCCGAGGGCAATCCGCTCAGCTTCCTGCGCGTCTCGCGTCCCGAAATCGAATTGCCCGACGGCACGGATGTTTATGCCGACGCCGTTTACGAACGCGCGGCCAGCAACTTTCAACGCCTGATCGCGCAAGCGCCGCTCGTCAGCGAAGCCGAACCGAGCTTTTACGTTTACCGGTTGCGTATGGGCGAACGCACGCAAACGGGTCTGGTTGCGTCTTGCGCGGTGGATGAATACGACAACGACATCATTCTGAAACACGAACGCACCCGCAAAGACAAAGAGGATGACCGCACGCGCCACATCGTCACGCTGCGCGCGCAAACCGGCCCGGTCTTTGCGACCTATCGCGGCAACGCGGCAGTGAATGCACTGACGGATGCGGTCACGGCCAGCGCGCCGCTGTTTGATTTCGTCGCGGCGGATGGCGTCGCGCATACGATCTGGCGCGTGCCGTTGGAACAGAATGCGGCGTTTGTCAGCGCGTTTGCGGAAGTCCCACAGCTTTACATCGCCGACGGCCATCATCGCGCCAAAAGCGCCAGCCGCGCGCGCGCAGAGTTGCAACAGCAAAACCCGCAACACACGGGCGCAGAGGAATACAACTTTTTCCAATGCGTGCTCTTCCCCGCCGAGCAATTGCAGATTCTGGCGTATAACCGCGCAGTCAAAGATTTGAACAGCTATTCGGTGCAAGAGTTTTTGAATGAAGTCGCGGGCAGCTTTGAGATCACGCCCGGCGCGCCGCCTGTACCGCCCAAAGAAGCGCGCTTTGCGATGTATCTGGCCGGACACTGGTATGGCTTGAAGCTGCGCAGTGACGTGACGCGTTCTTTCGACATCACCGACCAACTGGACGTGAGCGTGCTGCAAAACCATTTGCTCGCGCCGATCCTGGCCGTGCAAGACCCGCGCACCGACAAACGGATAGATTTCATCGGCGGCATTCGCGGCACGGCGGAACTGGAACGATTGGTGAATGAAGGCAAAGCGGCCGTCGCGTTTTCCCTCTTTCCGACTACGCTCGACGAACTGATGAACGTGTCGGACGCGGGCGAGATCATGCCACCGAAATCCACTTGGTTTGAACCGAAGCTGCGCGATGGTTTGTTGAGCCACCTAATTTGATTGGAGATTGCAGATTGCAGATTGAGGATTGGTTACGCATTCGGTTTCTGCAAATCTGCGATCTGCGATCTGCAATCTCCAATCTCCAATCTGCAATCTGCAATCAATTATGAAAGTTCTGATCGCCGACAAATTTGAGCAAAGCGGCCTCGACGGCTTAACGGCCCTCGGCTGCACGGGCATCTACAACCCCGGCCTGCAAGACGACGCGCTGGCCGCCGCCATCGCCGGGCACCAGCCTGACGTGCTGGTCGTGCGTTCGACCAAAGTCACCGCAGCCATGCTCGACGCCGGACGCTTGAGCCTGATCGTGCGCGCGGGCGCGGGCTTCAACACGATTGACGTGAAGGCGGCCTCGGCGCGTGGCATCTATGTCTCGAACTGTCCCGGCAAAAATTCGATTGCGGTGGCCGAATTGGCGATGGGCCTGTTGCTGGCGCTGGATCGGCGCATCGCCGACAACGTCGCCGATTTGCGCGCGGGCCAATGGAACAAGGGCGAATACGGCAAGGCGCGCGGCCTGTTCGGCAAGACCATCGGCTTGATCGGCCTGGGCCAGATCGGGCGCGAAATGATCGTGCGCGCGCGCGGCTTCGGCTTGCGCGTGATCGGTTGGAGCCGCAGCCTGACGCCCGCTAGCGCCGAGTTAATGGGCATCACCTTCCGCCAAACCATCGAGGAGGTCGCCAACGAATGCGACATCCTCAGCGTGCATCTGGCGCTAACGCCCGACACGCGCGGCATCATCAATGACGACGTGTTTGACGCGCTGCGGCCCAACAGCTATTTCATCAACACCTCGCGCGCCGAGGTCGTAGATCAAACCGCGCTCGCCAACGCAATTAAACATAAAGGACTGCGCGCTGGGCTGGACGTCTTTGCCGAAGAACCCACGGGCGCGACGGGCGCATTCACCGACCCTATCGTGCAATTGCCGAATGTTTACGGCACACATCACATAGGCGCTTCGACCGAACAGGCGCAAGAGGCCATCGCCGCCGAAACGGTACGCATCATCGGCGTCTTCAAGGAAACGGGCCGCGTGCCCAACGTCGTCAACCTGGCCGACAGCACGCCCGCGACCAACTTGCTGGTGGTGCGCCACCGCGACCGCCCCGGCGTGCTGGCCCACGTGCTCAACGAAATTCGCGCCGCACAAATCAACGTGCAGCGCATGGAAAACATCGTCTTCGCGGGCGCGGAAGCAGCGATTGCGCGCATTGAATTGGATGGCGCGTTGCACGAGACGACGCTGGAGCGGGTGCGCGACGGCAATGAGGACATTATCGAAGTCAATCTTTTGGCGGTGTGAAGGCAATGGCTTTTATTCATTCGGTTGAATTGCTAAATGACTACCGCGTCAGGCTGGGCTTCAGCACGGGCGAACAGAAAGAGGTCAACCTCGACCCGCTGTTGCGCGGCCCGATCTTCGAGCCGTTGCGCCGCGATCCCACGCTTTTCCGCGCCGTCAGAGTAGATGACGAACTGGGCACCATCGTCTGGCCGAACGGCGCGGATATGGATCCCGACGTGCTTTACGGCTCGCATTTGCCGGCTTGGATGGAAGCTGAAACTGCCGTCACCGCCTGACCTTCATTCATCATTCACCAATCACCAAAGGAGTTTTCATTCTTATGACCGAACGTGTTTTCAACTTCAGCGCCGGCCCCGCCGTGCTGCCTGAAGCCGTACTCAAACAAGCCCAGCAAGACCTGTTCACGCTGCCTGGCGTCGGCATGTCTGTGCTCGAAATCAGCCACCGCTCGGCGGCCTTTGAGCAGATCATCGCCGAAGCCGAGGCCGATTTACGCGCGCTGTTGGCGATCCCGGCGAATTACAAGGTGCTCTTCCTGCAAGGCGGCGCGAGCCTGCAATTCACCATGATCCCGATGAATTTGCTGCCCAAAGGCGCGAGCGCCGATTACATCACGACCGGCAGTTGGGGCCAGGCGGCGTTGAAAGAAGCGAAGAAGCTGGGCACGGTGCGCGAGGCTGCCTCGACCGGCGACACCAATTTCAACCGCTTGCCGTCGGCGGAAGAGATCAAGCTCGATCCGCAGGCGGCCTACGTGCATTACACCTCGAACGAGACGATCTTTGGCGTCGAGTTTCAAGACGAGCCACACTTTGGCGACGCGACGTTGGTGTGCGACATGTCGTCGAATTTCATCAGCAAGCCGGTAGACGTGGCGCGCTACGGCTTGATTTACGCGGGCGCGCAAAAGAACGCCGGCCCGGCGGGCGCGACCATCGTCATCGTGCGCGAAGACTTGCTGGCGGGCGTGCCGACCATCTTTGCCGGAGGCCTGCCCGCGATGCTGGATTACCGCAACCTGGCCAAGAACGGTTCGATGTACAACACGCCGCCCTGCTTTGCGATTTACCTCTGCGGCCTGGTGTTCAAGTGGGCGCTCAACGAAGGCGGCTTGGCGGCGCTGCAGGCTCGCAACACCGCCAAGGCGAAACTGCTGTATGACGCGATTGATTCGTCGGATGATTACTATCGCGGCCACGCGCAAAAGGATTGCCGCAGCCTGATGAACGTCACCTTCCGCTTGCCCAGCGAAGACCTCGAAAAGAAGTTCAGCAAGGAAGCCACCGCCGCCAAGCTGGATGGCTTGAAAGGCCACCGGTCGGTGGGCGGGTTGCGCGCTTCGATTTACAACGCGTTTCCGCAGGCGGGGGTGGAGAAGCTGGTGGAATTCATGGGCGAGTTTCAGAAGAACAACGGGTAATCCCAACCAACCCACACTCAGGGACAAGAGCCGCGTGGGCATAGGTAGCGCAAACTGTCTAGTTTGCGTGCGTCAGCGCCAGGGTTACGACGAGAAACCAAAGCTTTGGCGGATGAAGCGGCGCAAAATAGACAGTTTGCGCTACCCGTGCCCACGCAGTCTGTGCCGGCCAAAGGGCAATAGCGCAAATGGAGAAACGACAAACAACCGGCTGGCGCAACCCGGCCCTGATTTACGGACTGGCAATGCTCAGCGCCCTCATCGGCATGGGCGACGCGCTCTATCTCACCATCCAGCATCTGACCGGCAAGAGCGTCAAATGCTCCATCACCAACGGCTGTTCGGTCGTGCTCAGCAGTTCGTATGCCACCATCGCGGGCATCCCGACGGCGGCGTTTGGCGTGCTCGCCTATTTCGCCGCGTTCAGTCTGGCGACGCTGGCGGCGTTTGGCTACGGCTGGGCGCGGACGTTGTTGTTGCTGGTGGTGACGCCGATGTTGCTGACGACGCTGTGGCTGGTTTATTTGCAGGCGTTTGTGCTGCACGCCTTCTGCCAGTTTTGTTTGCTGTCGGCGGCGCTGACTTTGTTGCTGACGTGTCTGGCGCTGGCGGGAAAATTCAAAGTACCTATCCAGCCGCCCGGCAACTGAACACTACTTTTCTTAACCACGCAGACGCAAAGAGCACGAAGAGGCGTTTAAGCATTCTTCGTGCTCTTCGCGTCTGCGTGGTTAAGGCGCTGAAACTTATTTGAAGAGTGTGCGTAATTCGACAAGCGAATAGATACGCGGATGACGCGGATGCGGCGGATTTCCGCGGATTCTTTTTTGGTTTTGATCCGCGCTGATCCGCTGCATTCGCGTCATCCGCGTATCTATTTCCTCTACTTTGTTGGCATTTCTTTTACGCACAGGCTTCACTTATTTGCGCGTGGCCAGCCGCAGATTGATCTCTTTGCGCAATTCTTCCAACGTAAATTTTTCGTTGGGAATCTGCACGCCATTCAAAAAGACGGTCGGCGTGGAATCCACTTTTAGCGAGGTCGCGCGCTGCATGTCCGAGGCGATTTGCGCACGCACGGTGGGGCTGTTCACGTCACGTTTGAAGCGCTCCATATCCAGCCCGATTTTGTGCGCGTAATCCATGGCAATCGGCGAGAAATCATCAAGCTCGCTCCAAACCTTTTGCGTGTCATAAAGCAGGTTGTGCATGTCGGCAAAGTGCCCCTGCATGGCGGCGGCCACCGAGGTCGCGGCGGCGGGCAGCGCATTCTTGTGAATCTGGCTCAGCGGAAAATGGTAGAAGGACAATTGAATGCGCCCGCCAAATTCGTTCTTCAGCGATTTCAGAATCGGGTGCAACGCGCCGCAGGGCGGGCATTGATAATCGCCGAACTCTTCGAGCGCGACGATGTCTTTTTTCACCAAGGCGGGCGTCGGGCTGGCCGCCGGTTTGGCCGCGCCATTCGCTGGAGTCGCCGCTGGGCTGCCGGTGGCGTCAGGCGTTTCGACCAGTTGCGGTTTTGGTGACGACGAATTGAATAACCAGGCGGCGGCGCCGGCCAGCGCGAGCAGCGTGACGCCGATGATGACAAAGGGTAAATAGCGTTTCATCTAAATCCAATCCTGTGCATAAAGTGCAGGCCGATTGAGTGACCTGTGGTGCGCCATACCTTACTGCAAGCGGCGCAATTCTCAAAATTCCGTGTTGCCCTGCGCGCGTTGAGCCACCCATTGCGCCGCCGCGTTTATCACGCGCTCTTCAAACCCGAAGCCGTCCAGCCAATGCGTCTGTGTTTGCGCGCGCCACCACGTCCATTGCCGTTTGGCGTAATGCCGCGTGTCCAGCTTCATCTGTTCGATGGCCGAATCAAGCGTGCGTTCGCCTTTCAAATACTCGACGAAACGTTTGTAGCCGTGCGCCTGAAAGGCCTTGGCGTCGAGCGGCACACCGGACGCCACGAACGTTTGAATCTCTTCGAGCAAGCCATGCGCCACCATCACATCCACGCGGCGGTTGATGCGGTCGTAGAGCGCCGCGCGCGGCGGTTGTAACACAAAGTAATGGAGCCGCGCGGCAAACTCGGTCGGCGCTTCCGGCGTTTGCTGCTGCCATTCGGAAAGCGGTTTGCCGGACGAGAAATAAACCTCCAACGCGCGCGTCACGCGCGACCAATCGTGCGGCGCGAACTTAGCGGCCAGCGGCGGGTCTACGCGTTGCAACAGGCGATGCAGATGCGCCGCGCCTTGGCGTTCGAGCAGGCGTTGCAAGCGCGGGCGCAGCGTTTCGTCAATTTCCGGCGCGTCAAAAAACTTTGTCGCCAGCGCGCGCAGGTAAAAGCCCGTGCCGCCCACCAACCAGACCGTTTTGCCGCGCGCTTCGATGTCGGCGATGACGGCGCGCGCGCGTTCAGCCCAAGCCACGGCGGTCAGATTCTCGCCGGGTTCGACGATGTCTATCAGGTGATGCGGGATGCCGCGCTGTTCGGCCAGCGGAACTTTGGCCGTGGCGACGTAGAGGCCGCGATAGCATTGCACCGAATCGCAATTGATGATTTCGCCGTTGCAGCGTTCAGCGAGCGCGATGCCCAGATCGCTTTTGCCGGAAGCGGTCGGGCCGACGATGGCGATTAGCGGTTTAGGATTCACTGCGGCAGGTGTAGGTAACGGTAAAGCGCGACGGCCAGTAACAAGGTGAGCAACAGCCATGCGCCGAGTTGTTGTGTGCGAGTCATTTGATTGCGCATTGCGGAGATGTTTCGCTTCCGCCTCTTGCACGGCGCAGCTATCAGCGCCGCGCCAATTGGCCGAAGCGGTTCGCGCCGTCTTGCAAAAAACCGGTGAATTCGCGTTTGTCGCGCGTCAGCCCGGGGAACTTCGCCAGTATCTCGCCCTCCGGCGTGATGACGGCGTAAAGCGGCAAGGCCACGCTGTTGAATTTCGCCGCCATCAATTCGGCATTCTTCACATCGCCCGCCTCGTGTTCGGGCGTCTCGCGGTCGGTATAAAGTTCCGCCAGCACGAACTTCTCCAACTCTTTGCGCACCGCCGGATCAGGAAACATATTCTTCTCCATCCAGCGGCAATTCGTGCAAGTCACGCCGGTGAAATTCAAAAACACCGGCTTGTTTTCGGCTTTGGCCTTCGCCACCGCTGCGTCGTAACTCTCAAGCCAGCCGTGTGCATTCGCGTTCGCCGTCGCCGTGCCGCCGCCGCCATTCAACGTGTTATACACCGCCGCGCTGGTCGTGTCCGGCGGCAGCCACGCATCCAATTCGCCCAGCGGCGCGCCGAATAAGCCGGTCAGCAAATAGAAACTCGTCGCCAGAAAAAACACGCCGCACAGCATGCGTTGCACGCTCAGCGTCTTCATTGGCGAATCGAGCGGCAGTTGGAATTTGCCGAAGAGATACAGCGCCGCGCCCAGCGCCAGCCCGATCCACGCCGCCAGCACCAGATTGCGCGAGACCGCCTGCCAGCCCCAAACCAGATCAACGTTGCTCAAAAACTTGAAGGCCGCCGCCAATTCCAAAAAGCCCAGCACGACCTTGACGCTATTCATCCAGCCGCCCGATTTGGGCAACGAATGCAGCCAGCGCGGAAAGAGCGCGAACAAAAAGAACGGCGCGGCAAAGGCCGTCGCAAAGGCCGCCATCCCGATCACCGCCCAAAACCAGTCGCCCTGCGTCGCGTAAATCAGCACCGACCCGACAAACGCCGTCGTGCAGGTGAACGAAGTCAGCGTGAACGTCACGCCCATCAACACCGTGGCAAACAGCGTCGAATCCTGCGATTGCTTGTCCAGCTTGGTCAGCAGCGCCGACGGCACCCGAATCTCGAACATGCCGAACAGGTTCAGCGCAAACACCACAAACAGCGTCGTCAAAAACAAATTCATCCACGGACTCGCCGCCAGCTTGTTCAACCCCGTCGGCCCCGCAATCAACGCCAGCGCCAGGCCCAGCACCGTGTAAGTCAGGATGATGCCCAGGCAAAAGATCAAGGCATCGCGCATGGCCTTGCCGTGCGAAGCGTGTTCGCGTTTGGTGAAGACCGAGACCGTGATCGGAATCATCGGGAACACGCACGGCGTCAACAACGCCAGCAAGCCCGCGCCCAACGCGAACCAGAGATAGCCCAGCAAGCCGCGATTTTTTAGGTCGCTGGTCAGATCGGCGGGCGTCGTGGTGGGTGGCGGCGGATTGGTTGTCACTGGCGCAACGGCTGCCGCAGTCGCGCTCGGTGATGGTTCGGCTGAAGCGGAAGGCGAAGGCGCAACGCTCGGTGATGGACTGGCTTTGACAATTTGCGTGGGCGATGGCGAAGGCGTCAGCGCCGCCGCCAGAATCGTCGCATCCAACACCAGCGGCACTTTGCGCGGCGGCAGACATTGATGTTCGTCGCAAGCCTGATAAGTGAAATTGACCGTCAGCTTTTGCGCGCCCGCCGCCGCATCCGCCGCCAACTTGACCGGTTGCGTAATCGTCATCGCGTTTTCAAAGGTCTGCGTATCAATCTCGAAATTCGGATCGAAGGCCGTCTTCGGCTTCGGCTGTTGCGCCGCGCCGTCGGCCTTGAACGCGCCGCTCTCATCCACGGCGACCTTCATCGCGCGCGGCGGCGGCGGTTGCGTCAGCGCATAAACGTGCCAGCCCGGATCGAGCTTTAGGTTGATTAAGACTTTGGCTTTGCCGCCTGGTTTGACCTGCGCCGGTTCCAGCTTGGCCGCGATGCTGACCGGGTTCAGGCCCTGCGCCGCGGCGGGCAACACCAAAGCCGACAAGACGAACAAAACGCGGGCGAATTGCTGCATACGATTCATAAAGTTGCCACCTCAGGTCGTGTACGATTGGGTCAGGTGCTGGATTGTACCTCGCCTGGCGAATCCGGCGATGTCATTCAGGCTACAAAGTGTATGCCGAAGACAGGAACGCGGCAACCTGCTTGGAAACAGGTTGCCGCAGTTGACTGGTGTGTTTACAAACGCCCGCAGCGTTTATTACAGCGCAAAATAAGTTCTTTGGCAGTTCGTGCCTCACCTTGTAGTAACGAATTTATTCGTTACGCTTGCTGCTTTGAACGACTAAAGTCGTTACTACAAGGTGAGACGGTAACTACCAAGAAACTTGGTTGCTTGTGCATTTACTGTGCTGACCCTGCGGTTTGCTTTAACAAAGCCTCGATCTGCAACTCGAAGGTGCGGTGCGCGTCTGCGCCGCGGATGACGCGGGGTTTGAAAACGACGCGCCCTGCGCGATCAATCAGAAAGTTGGTAGGCGCGCCGCGCACCGCATAATTTTCCTTTGCCCAATCCCAATTCGATTTCAGCGGGATAAACCCGTAGCCGTTGTGCTTCAGATACGGCAGCACCATCTCATCTTCGGGCGGCTCGACGTTGATGGCGAGGATGACGAAGCCTTGCGGGCCGTATTTCGCCAGCGCCTTTTGCAAGTTAGGAAATTCGCCCCGGCATGGGCCGCAGGTTGGATACCAAAAATCTACCAACACGACTTTGCCGCGATAGTCGGCCAGCGATGCGGTGCCCGTGCCCGTGTATTTGGCAAGCGCGAATTCTTTGAACAGTGCCGCCTGCGCATCGCGCAAACGCCACAACTCCGCTTCGATCTGCGCCGTCGTTTTGCCCAGCTTCGTGCCGTATTGATTGAGCGCTTTCAACAACGCATCTGTAGGTTCCTGCGCCGCGACTTTCGCCAGAATATCGAAGCCTTTGGCCAATTCGCCGGCCCGGTCATAGGCCTCGGCTTTGGTCAGATGCAGCGCCGTCACATTGGTATAACGTGGTGTGGCGGTGCTTTCGAGCAACGCCGCAGCTTCGGCAAACTTGCCTTCGCCAAGCAGCGCGCGCGCCTTCATTACATTCTGTTGCAACGCAGCTTTGGCCGCCCACTCTTTATCTTTAGGATCGAATTTCGCCAACTCTTCGGCCAAGGCCAAGGCGCGCTCCGGTTCCTGTTCGACGTAAATATCGAAGAGTTGATCCATCCCGCTGTGTGACCACGAAAATTTATTGAGCGGGAAATCACGGCGAAGCTGTTCCAGTATGGCGCGCTTCTCTTTCACCTCAGTCGTCTCGAACGCCAGCCAGTAAAGCGCCTGCGCCGCGCGTGAATCCTGCGGGAAGCGTTTGAGCAATTCCTGCGTCAGCTTGCGGTATTGCGCCGGGTCGTGCTCGCGCACGGCTTGCGTGTAATAAAACAAAAACGACGGGTCTGCGGGCGCGGCCTCAGCGGCTTGCTTCAAATAAGCCCGACGCTGCTCATTTTCACCGCGCACTTCGGCAATGAGCGACAGTTCCATAAAGCCCCGCGCCAATTTTGGATCGAGCGCGACAGCCTTGCGGTAATACGGCTCGGCTTTGCCTTTTTCATTGCCGCACAGATCGCCGAGCTTCAATTGCAGAATAGCCTTGGTGGGATGCTGCTCGGCCCAGCGCTGATAAAGCTGCCGCAATTCCTGCCGCACTGCCGGTTCATCCTCTGGCTTGCCTGCTCTAAAGCTGGCCGAGATGAATTGCGTGTGCGCCTCGGCAGAGTCGGGATCAAGCTCGATGGCTTTGCGAAAGGCGGCGGCGGCGGCGGCGAATTCCGACTTTTTCAGCGCCGCCTGGCCTTGGGCAAATTCGGCTTTGGCGGCGGCTTGGTTGGACGGGTCTTGCCCGAAATTGGGAGCAGCCGGCAACAGCAGCGCAAGCAAGACGAGACAGGGCTTCAGATTTTTCAGCATAAAGAGCCTCCCGCAAAAAGGTTTGGTTGAATTCGCGCGCGGGCGCATGGTACGCGCCCTAAACCTATCTACGCTCCAACCGCGCACAGCGTTGAAACAAAAAGCAACGCGCGGCAGTCTCCGCATCAAGCACTGCCGCGCGCATCCGTTGCCAACCAAGACGTGGCTACTTCCCAGCCCGCTGCTCCGCCATTTTGGCAAAGCGTTCTTTCATCATATTCACACGCATTTCGCCATTGGGATGCGCCTGCACCAGCTTTTCCAGATTGACCAGATACTGCGGCCCGAAGAACTTGCGCAGGTCTTCGATGAAATCGCCGACCTTGGCCCAGATGGCGAAGAACTCGCCGTTGGTGTCGAAGAACAATTCCCGGTCAATCGTGCCGTGATTGACCATCGCCGCCGCCATGTCCCAATAACTGGTCGCTTGGCGGAAGTAGGCGTTGCGTTCGGGATGTTCCCGGTCAGCAAACAACGCCTGGATGTCGGCGGCGCTTTGCGGAAAGAATTCCATGATCGTGAAGGTGCGCGCCTTGCGCATCGTTGCTTCAGTGCGCAGTTCGTAAAGTTTCAGAATCAGTTCGGCATCTTGTGCGGTTGCCATTGGTGTTTGCTCCTTGGTTGATAATTGCGGTTACAGGTTGATGTAATTGGGGCCTCCGCCGCCTTCCGGCGTCACCCAATCAATGATCTGGTACGGGTCCATAATGTCACAGGTCTTGCAATGCACGCAGTTTGAAAAATTCAGCTTCGGCCTGCGCCCGCCGTTGACCTCCTCGATTTCGTAGACCGCCGCCGGGCAGAAATACTGGCACGGATTACCGTAGGCCTGCGTGCATTGGTTGACACAGATGTCGGGGTCGAGAATTTTCAAGTGCGGCGGCTGGTCTTCGTTGTGCTCGGTGCCGGAGCGGTACACGTCTGTGACTTTTTCAAAGGTCAGCTTGTTGTCGTACTTCGGCGCTTCGGCTTGAATGAATTCGCCCGCGCGTTGCGGCGCGCGGCCATACACGTGCTGCTTTTTCATGTGCTCGTGCCCAGCCTCGACGCGCAAATCGCCTAGCAAGCCGAAGCCGCGCGTCGCCATCTGCGCGCCGCTCTCGAACAAGCCCCAGCGCCGTCCGTGCCGGAAGGCCTGATGGAAGTTGCGCACTTCGTAAAGTTCTTCGTGGACGTAACTCGCTTTGACCTTCGTTTCAAACTGCTGCAACTGCGCCGCGTCGAAGCACTGCGCCAGCAAGGCTTCAAAGATAGTCTCGCCGGCGAGCATCCCC